>CABMGU010000069.1 GCA_902385765.1 uncultured archaeon
CTTTCTATACTCGAGCATAACAATCTATATTAATAGGACGGAGAAACGGCGGGATGGGGTGGGAAAATGACAGGATTTGCAGACATATACCGACGCCATCACGACCTATACGGCGGGCACGCATATCATCCAGTAGAAATAGAAGTGGTACAGAACAGAAAACTCTTCACACTTGGAATAGACCAGGAACTGTCTGAAGAACAAAAAGTCAAAGGAGTTAGAAACGCAATCGTAAAAGCCACGTTTTCATTAAAAGAAGCAATGCAATATTTTTTCCTAATCAACGAAAAACTCGACAGACAAACGAGCTTTCTTTTAAGAACTGAATGTCCGCAAGTTTGCGAGGCTTTAAGAAAAATTCATGCAGGACACATACGACGAGGTCGCAACGACTATAAAATAGAAATTAAAAGGTTAAAAGATTTGGTAGACAGAGAAGGACGGATGCCTGAGGACGCAGGAAGAGTGCAAGCGCTTGCAGCATTTGACGGCCATAAGAATATGCGCTATGACAAGCCAAGCCTCGTGGTCGAACAACTTGAAAAACCACAAAGACGCAGAGAGCCCTATCTTCTATGCACCAGTTTATCCGCAGAGGGAACCAGAGGAATTGAACGCAAATTAATGAGCTTTGACGACGCACTACACACGTAGTGGGTTTTTTTCGCAAGAGTGGAGGAATGAATTACTTTTTTAATAACAAAAGATTTTAAACCAAAACCACACGTCACACAACCAATGCTCTCACTCACGCTAATAATAGTCGCTTTATTCGTTCTATTAATGGCAGCCATAACAGACCTGAAAGCATTTGAAGTGCCTGACTGGCTGAACTATGCAGGAATAGCTGCAGGAATTGGCATTCACCTGATATTCTCCTTACAGCAATGGAATTACTGGCCGATAAGCTCAAGCTTGATAGGATTCGGAATAGGATTCGCACTCGCCTGCACAATGTATTATACAGGACAATGGGGAGGAGGAGACGCAAAACTCCTAATGGCATTAGGGGCACTGATAGGATTCGAGCCGAGCAAACTCGCATTCGGAACAAGCTTCCTGATTAATCTTGCATTCGTAGGAGGAGCCTGGGGACTGCTGTGGACATCAGCGCTCGCAATCAAAAACGCAAAAACCTTTTTGAAAAAATTCAAAGAAACAAGAAACGAAAACAAATACAAAAAACTGAGAATAATGACCCTGTTTACAACAGGAATACTGCTAACCGCATCATTCATAATTACTAATTTCAGATTTGAGCTAATAAGTTTAGCATTGATAGGTTATGTGCTCTGCTACCTGACAATCTTCATCAAAAGCACAGAACTAAGCAGCATGCACAAATGGGTAACACCAGACAAACTCACAGAAGGAGACTGGCTGGTAGAACCAGTAAAATACGGAAAAGAAAAACTAATGCCGCCAAAACTCGGACTGGAAAAAGAACATTTGGCACTACTGCAAAAACTATACGCACAAAAGAAAATAGACAAAGTGTTAGTCAAATACGGAGTGCCATTCGCGCCTGCATTCCTGATAGCATTCATCGCGACACTGCTGTTCAACAACATAATATTCACAATAATAACTCAGGTGTAGCGACAAAGCTTTAAAAGAGGCAAAGATAAAGCACACAGTATGGTATTAGAGTACGAATTCATAGTCATGATGGGACTATTGACCATGTTCTCAATCGTTGCAATAATTCTAAGAACATTAAAAACAAAAGTATTCGAACTCTAACTTTCAGAAAGTTAGGATCAAATTGCTCCTTGTTCGTATTCGAGAAGCAACTTAACAAATATTTTCTTCGAAAATATGTTTAAGACTCTTCTCTCATCCTCACAAAGTCGCAAAAACCCAGAACTCAAGGAATCCTTCTCAACGCCTTCAAACGCTTATCCTCTTTAATCTCCTTAGGACGCTCAATCTCAACAGGCTTTTCCTTCTCCTTCTCAAAAATACCAACGTTCTTGGTCTCATCCTTGATTTTGCCTTCCAAATCAGACAACTCCTCCTCAGAAGCAGGCTTCGGATTCCAGCCGATAGGAACCTTGTCATTCTCAAAACGGGGAATAACGTGAATCATCGCATGATTCTGCTTCTGGCCTGCAGTAGGACCGTTCTGAACAAGCACATTAGTGCCCTGAGCGCCAAGACCCTCAAAAGCAGCAATACCAATCTTGTTGGCAACCTTAAACATATCAGCAACAACAAAATCAGGAACAGTCTCAAGAATAGGAGAATGAGATTTAGGCAAAACAACAACGTGCCCTGCAACAGAAGGCTCAGGAGAAAACATTGCGAAAATCTTATCGTCCTCAAACAGCATATTCGCCTTCTTCTGAATCAATGAACAGAAAACGCACTCGCTCATTTTCCACCTGCCAAAAACTCAGTAAGCTCATCCAACTTGCCCTTCTCAGCCTTTGGCTCAGCTTTAGGAACGGGTCTTTGCTCAGGCTTTGCCAGCTTAATCTCAACACCAAGCTGTTTTCCAATAGCAGGAACAAGCTTTGAAACCACATCATTCATAGACTTCTCGTCAATTTTTGCAGGCGACAACTGCAAAGCAACGCCATCATTAGGGCTTCTGGGAATAATATGAAGCAAGAAATGAGGAGCGCGCTGGCCAGCAGCAACACCATTCGCAACAAAAATAGAAGTGCCCTCAACCTTCAAAGCGCGAATCAAGGCATGGCTCAACTGCTTGGAAAGCATGCCGATATGAGCAACAAGGTCTTCAGACATCTGAGGCATAACAGAAACGTGCTCCTTAGGAATAACCAGCAAATGGCCGGGAGTAGCAGGATTGATATCAAGAACAGCAGTAACCTGATCATCCTCGTACACCTTCTTGGCAGGAATCTTGCCAGAGGCAATATGGCAAAAAACACACTGCTGAGGCTCCTCTTCATCCATAACACAGGAAAAAATATCCTTTCTATAAAAAGATAGTACCAAAAACTATTTAAATGCAGTAAAATATGAATAGTGAAAAAAGGTGAATGAATGAAGTTGTTTGCATCACGAAGAGCAATTACTCCATTAGTCGCAACAATCCTATTAGTAGCATTCTCAGTGGGTCTTGGAGCATTAGTGATGAGTTGGGGGGAAGATTACATAGCACAAAAAGCAGAATTCGTACAAGGCACAGCAGAAGTAAAATCAGGATGCGATGCAGCAAAAATAACACTCATAAAAATCGGCGGACAGGAACAGGCGTGCATAGGACCGGACGGAATCCAACTATGGATTGACAACGGACCAGACATTGATGTCTACAACATCCACGCAAGAATCGCAGGAACAGACGGAGTTGACGTGAAAGAAGAAATCCTCACAGAACCATTGCTGAAAGCGAACGCGGCAAAAGCAAAAGTGCCATTCAACAAGGCAATAGGACCAATAATGCAAATCAAGCTAACGCCAAAAATATGGACTGGCAGCAATGTCGCAATCTGCTCACAAGGCGCAATAACCATTGAAAAAATGCCCATTTGCTAAAAAGAGCCAAAAATCCAGTTTCTAAGCCGGGCAGCAGTTTTCATATTTCCGAATAACCAGGAACTCATCTCCTCCTCTGTTGCTTTAGGTGCGACAAACAAGAACACTGAATTGCGCTGCTCATTGCAGAAATTCATAGAACAGAATTTGCCATCAACCAGCTTATTAGTCAAAGAAAAAACATTGTGAGTGCTGTTAAAAACCTCAAAAGGCAGCTGCAAGCTCACGTCGTGATTGAAGGTTGCGCTGTCAGAGACATTCACAAAACGGCTGCCAACCATATTCTTTACCAGATGATTATCATTCAAAAAAACCCTTGCCGAATTCTTGACATAGAAACCAGTATTATAATTCAAAATCCTACAGCCATTAATTGTGACATTGGCTGAATCCTCTATCGTTATTCCACGACCGCCAGACCAGCTCTTCAAAACAGCGCCATTGCATTCAATATTAATGTTATTTCCAGAAATCAATACTCCCCTATCAAGATAAAAAACATCAGTACAAAAATCCATAGACTTGTCTATCCTCATGCCATTCTCAGGCACAACGCACGCCAAAACAGCAGGCGCCAGCAACAAAAACAACAGATATTTCATCTCTTTTAATGACGTCTCTTTATCTGCAAGACAATAAATGCGAGGATATACAATCCCGCGTATATCAGTAGTTTATTCGTTAATGACAAAGATCTTTCAACAGGCTTTTTCTCCTCAACCACTTTTTGAGGTTCAAGCTCCTGCTTAACCTCAATCTCAGCAGCTTTCACAATCTGCTCAGCGGTCTTGACAGGCTCCTTGATTTCTGCAGGCGGAGATTCAACAGGCAAAGGACCGCAATCAGCATCAGTCTGCGGAGAACATTTTTTGCTGCAGTAAAAGTCACCAGGCTCGCAGGGATTCATATCACGATGCTCATTGCACGCATTAACATCGCAGAAGCCACGCTCGACATTCTTGTTGCCGAAAATAACAACATTATACTTGCTGTTAATAGCGGAAACAGCAAGCTGAAAACTCTTATCATTATTGTCGCGAATGGAATTCTCAAAGGCATCCAGCAAACGAATGCCAATCCTGTTTTTCAAAGCAGCATTATTCTCGACCAAAGAATTCGTGACATTCTTCAAAAAAATACCCTGGTCAAAAGTCATAACATTGCAATTCCTCACAGTAACATTGTCCACATTCTCCAAACGCAAGCCGATTTCGCTCTGTTCAACAGTGCCGCGCAAGACGGCAGTACCGCAATCCAAAACAATGTTGCTGGCAACAACAGAAATGCCATTAGGAACATCATAAGTGGAAGAACAAAACAAGACAGTCTCATTCACTTTCATACCATCAGTAGCCTCGATACACTGAGCTACTGCAAACGAAGACAACAACAGCAAAACGATTAACCATTTCATAGCTTATCCCACAAAACTGCGATTACCGCAGGAATGATGATGAACAAAACGATTGCAAAGATTACAATCAGCCAGTTAAACCCGTTCTCATACCAGTAAATGCCCCAAAAACCATAAGGCAGGGCAAGAAGAGGCAATAAAAAGTCACACAACTTCCGCCTCTTTGCAAACACCTCTTTTTTCATCAGAAAAACAATGAAACAATGAAGGATAAAAGGTTTTCTACTCTACAAACCGCACATCCAAACTTTTATCAAAAAGTTTGATCAAAAACATTCAAGTGGGATCTGCGATCCCACGACATACTGCTTGTGCTTCGCACTTCTTGGTTTACTCAACAAATTTAACATCATCAACAATGCCATCAGCAGTTGTATCAAGACCTTCAACAACACGGGCAGAAATTTCAGGATTTTTGGAGTTTCCCTTGGCGATTTCATTAAAATACTTGATAAAAGCAAGCGTGACAGCCCTTGTTCCTGCATAACGCTTGCCAGCAACAACCAAAATCCACTTCTTAGGATTAAAAGGATTCTTTGTCTTAACAATAATACCGCACTCATCAGCGTGATAGGACTTGCCAGAGATTTTCGAAACAATAGCCCAATTGCGCTCCTTATCAAAATAAATCGGAAGTTTGTCATTCACTTTCTGGGTTACGGTATTAACAACAGGACCGCCGATAAGAATAAGGTTTTTCTGCAAATCCTCTGAACGCACTTCTGTGTCCAAGCGGACGCTGAGCTCGTCAAGATGAGTGAGAAATGAGCCAAGGAACAAAGCCAAATCAATTCCATAGTAGCCATCACGTGAGCGCGCCATATCAGGACCGTGAGGGTCAGGCGAGCCGACAACAATTATTCCGTTAAGCTCGTTATTCTCAATGACAGGAGCGAGAAAATCAGAAGGCTGGGACTTCAAACCAGGCACCTTATGAGCCTCAGAAAACTCCTTCAAAGCAAAAACAAAAGCAGAAGCAGTCGGAGCATAAATGTTGGCGATAGTGCCCTGAACTTCCTGTTTCTTGATGATTTCAATCAAACCAGCGCGCTCAAGTTTGCGGATATGATAATAGATTTTCTGCTCGTGAACCCTCAAACGCTTTGCAAGCTCCATGGGATAAGCAGGGCTTGAAGCAAGTTCGTGAAGAATGCGCTGTGCCAAGTGAGAAGATGCTGCCTTAATCTGCTTCTCAGAGATTTGACGTGCAGGCAGGCTGAAAACTCCCTGCTTTTGCTCCTGGATGACTCTCATGTGCTTATACAACTCATTTTTTAGTAGTATTAAAAATGTTTTAATAATGCTTATATATAAGTTTTTCCATGGAAAAAGGCATGGACGAAACATCCGACGACAACGAACTGTACCAGGAGTTCACGGCAGGGTAAAATGTGAGGAATTCTGGGCTATCTCGGAACAAGAAACGGAACGCCCATTGTGCACGAAGGACTCAAAGCATTAGCGTACAGAGGGTATGACAGCTGGGGAATGGCAATGCAGGACGGAGCGAGCATAATCATCCAGAAAGGCATAGGAGACATAACAAAAACGCCGGCAATACAGCAACACAGCACAAGAGTTGTCGGACACACGCGTTGGGCAACACACGGCGGAGTCACAGAAGAGAACGCACACCCGCACACAAACAAGGAAAAAACAATATGCGCAGTCCATAACGGCATAATAGAAAACTACTCTGAACTCAAAACAGAACTGGAACAACAGGGCTATGTTTTCGCAAGCCAGACAGACACAGAAGTCATCCCACACCTGATTGATTTTTACATGAAACAAGGACAAAACTTCGAGCAGGCATTCACAACAATGCTCGAAAGAA
>CABMGU010000070.1 GCA_902385765.1 uncultured archaeon
ACTGCTATTATGGCTATTATGCCGAGAATTACGAGTGCTACTCCTCAATGTTCTTCTTCCATAAACTAATCACCTCGTTTGAACTTGATAGTCGATATGAACTACTTCTTATATATAAATGTTACTGATGTTACTTTTTGACCTTCCTTAGTCGCTGGAAGCTCTCAGCGATGTCAATCATGTATTTGCCGTCTTCCAGTTTGAATATTAAGGGTGAGTTGTTGAACAGCTTTACTAGGTCTAATTCATATTTGCCCGGTCGTACTACGTGTATACTTTCAAAGTCTAGTACGACTGGCGTGTCTTCTTTTGCTCCTACCAGATTCAATACATCCTGCTCAATCTGTTTTTTCTGTTCTTGTGGCAGTTCTGTCGGCAGTTCTTTTTGTGCTTGCTCAAGTTTTTCCTGCCGTATGAAGAAGAATAGTTTTGCTCCGCAGGGGCATCCTTTCAGGATTTCCTGTGCGCCGTCTGCATACATGGTGCTGCATCTGACGCACTGGTGTGGCATCTTAGCGTTTTGCCTCTTTTGTGAGAAGTTCTATTTTGTTCGGGTCTTTTTTTATGTTTTTTACTATGCTTGAGGGTCCTATTATTGTGAGTCCTTGTGTTTCTCCGAAGAACATGTTGAGGAATCCGTACTTGAATTTTTGCAAATCGTCTTTTGCTGTTTGTGATGGGTTGATGACCGCTAATTCTATTCCTTTGAATTTTTTGTCTATTTCTTCCATTGTTGTTTTGATGAGTTCTGCTTCTTCTTCTTTCCTGAGTCTTCCTTGCAGCAGGACTATTTTGTTCATCTTTGCGATGTTTAGCAGTTTTCGTATTCTTCCCAGTCCGCTAAGGTTTTCTATTTCTGTGTAGGGTACGAATTGTATCGTTACCATTTATTTCCTCGCCAGTTCGAATAGTTTTTCGTATAGCTTTTCTATGTTTTTTCCGTATTTTGCGCTTATTCCCATTACTTCATATTGCGGGAACGCTGACTGTACTTTTTTGACTTTGCATTTTTTGAGGTCTGCTTTGTTTGCGCAGATTAGCACCGGTATGTTTCTTGCTTGTAGGTTTCCTATGATTGTTACGTTTACTTGTGAGTATGGGTCTTGTGTTCCGTCAAGGACTACGAGGACTGTGTCGACTTCGTCGAGCCATTTGATGCTTTCTATGACTCCTTTTGTTGCTTCTCGTGCTCTTTTTTTTGCTTTTGTTGCAGGCATTCCTGATTTCATGAAGTCTTCATAGTCGATTTTTGTCGCTATGCCCGGCGTGTCTATAAGATTGAAAATGAGCTCTCGTCCGTCTTTTGCTTTTATTGTGACTTTTTCTTTTACGTTGACTTCTCTGGTTTCGTGGGGTATTGGTGAAACTTTTCCCATTTCTTCTCCGAGCCAGTCTATGCAGATTTTGTTTGCGAGTGTTGTTTTTCCCGAGTTTGGAGGTCCGTACAGTCCTAGTTTGAAGTTCTGTCTTGGTCCCCAGTCTGTGAAGAAGCTTTTCAGGAATTGTTTTATTTTGTTTAGCATTAACCCACTCTCTTTTATGAATTTAATTCAATTGTGTGACTATATATAATTTTCGTTGCAGTAGAATAATAAGAGAAAAAGATAAAAAAAATTTATCTTCCTCCGCGTGCCATCTTTGCGCGCGAGACGTCTCCTGACTTGTCTACGAAGTACAGGTATCCCTTTGCTTTTTTGACGCCGACTTTGGCTACTTTCTCTACCTTGCCTGCTTTTCCTTTTCTTCCGCGGGCCATTTTTGCTCTGGAAATGTCGCCGGCTTTGTCGACAAAGTATAGATATCCGTTCGCTTTCTTAACCCCAGCTTTTGCAACTTTTTCTGCCATTTTAGATTCCTCCGTCTTTTTTCAAGAAAGGTGTAACCTTTCCCCCGTCGATAATTTTTACTCGACAATCCTTTCAGAAATGGAGCGTGTTTATAAAGTTTTCTTTTTTCTCGTCGGTGACACGGATTTCTTCATATGTTCTTCACTGCAATGCTTTCCATCTGTGTCTCGTACGAACCATTGGGGCTTTAGCAGTTTTCTGAGTTTTTCCGCCTCTTCCATGCCTTCTTTGTAGACTGATACTATCTCTTCTTTGGTTGGAACTGGTATTTTCTCTATTTCTTTCGCTTTTACCATCGCCTTACGGACTTCTTTTTTCATAAGTGTTGCTAGTTGCCCTGCTGTTATAAATTTTTTGCTGCCGCCGTGGTCTGCGACTTCATTACTTCTTCCCCACGCATGCGAGGGGAGAAGTAATGAACCTGAGCTTGCTCAGGCACGGCGGCTTGGTAGACGAATTTCTATTTTCCAGTCGCATAAAAGTTATATAACACCAAGAAAAGGGAGAATACGTGACTAAAGGGTTGATTATCGGCGGCGAGTTTGGCAACATTCTTGTTAGGCAGAAGAGCGGGCTTTCTTTGGAGCTTGGCGAGCTGTTAATTGCTGATACGTCTGATGGTCAGATGTTGTTGCAGGTTTTTGATTTGTTGTACGGTTCTCAGTTGTCGCCTCAGAATCTGGAGCTTATTTCCGGCTTGAAGCTTGAGGAGGATGAGAAGCTTGAGTTGATGGATGCCAAGTTGCGTAATTATGTTCTTGCCCGTCTGAAGAATCTGGCTTTTGTTTCTGGCAGGAGCGCGCGTTCTGCGAAGACTTTGCCTACGTTTTTTACCAAGGTCAAAGAGATAGAGGCTTCTGATGTTTCTTTTTTGACTACTCCTTTGAATCCTTTGTTTTTGGGCAAGCTTAGAAGCGGTTCTAAGGTGTTGGAGGTTCCTGTTTCTATTGATGGTCGTCTTGCTTTGAGTCATCATATCTTGATTGCTGGAAATACTGGTCGTGGCAAGAGTGTTTTGATGACGAACTTGTTGCGTGATGCGTTGGATAAGGATTTTTCTGCTATGCTCGTGCTTGACCCTCATAATGAGTATTTTGAGAAGCTGGATTCTGATAAGGTTGTTTATTTCACTCCTCACGAACCTCCTCCTGGCGGTCGTACTTTGAAGATTAACCTTAGCCAGTTATTGCCTCGTCATTTTGATGGTGTTGTTGATTGGAGTGATCCTCAGCGTCAGGCTTTGATGGCTTATTATCAGACTTACAAGGATGCCTGGATTGGCGCGATTTTGTTGGAGCATCCGATTAAGCAGGATTTTCACGAGGGCACTCTTGCTGTTGTCAAGAGGACTTTGATGCAGTTGTTGCGTTTGGATGTTGAGGACAATAATGTTCTTTGCAAGGGCGTTTTTGACACGCATGCTGGTCAGACTACTGTTCCGGATATCGTGAATGATTTGGAGTCTGGTAAGACTGTTGTTATTGATACGAGTTCTTTTCACGGCAATGTTGAGATTTTGATTGGCAGCGTGATTGCTAATATGGTTTTGGAGCGTCATAAGACTTATTCTTTGCAGGAGATGAAGTCAAGGCCTGTTGTTAGTGTTGTTTTGGAGGAAGCGCCCAGAGTTCTTGGTAAGGATGTTTTGGAGCGTGGTCCTAATGTTTTTTCAACGATTGCCAGGGAAGGTCGTAAGTTTAATGTTGGCTTGATTGCTATTACTCAGTTGCCTTCTTTGATTCCAAGAGAAATTCTTGCTAATATTAATACGAAAATCATTCTCGGAATCGAGCTTAAGCCTGAGCGTCAGGCTATTATTGAGAGTGCTGCTCAGGATTTGTCTTCTGATGAGCGTATGATTGCCTCTCTTGACAAGGGTGAGGCGATTGTTACCAGCAATTTCCTTTCTTTTGCAATGCCGATTAAGGTTTTGCACGAGGAAAAAAAGACC
>CABMGU010000071.1 GCA_902385765.1 uncultured archaeon
AAAGACAAAATTTTACCCTCTGAACAATTTTGTCTTTTTATATGTTACAGAATATAAAAAGACAAAATTGTTAAGAGGGTAAAATTTCCTGTATTGTTCATGTTTATAATGAAGCAGATAGAATATCGAATGTGCTGTCTGTCCTTGTTAACAACCCTTTGATTGATGAAACCATAGTTGTCAATGACGGCTCAACCGACAATACGGATGAAATTGTGCAAAAATTCAGTAAAGTCAAGCTAATCACTTATAAGAAAAACAGGGGCAAAAGCCACGCAATATATCGCGGCATAACTGAATCTAAAAATGACCTTTTAATGATGATTGATTATGATCTTTTTTGACTGAAAAAAGATAATATCATCCAATTGGCATCTCCGGTCATAAATAAAGATGCTGATTTAAGTATAGGCTTAATGGGCAGTTCTCCAATAATATGGAGAACAATAGGGCTGGACTTCATTTCAGGAGAGCGAGTTTTCAATAAAAATTTAATCAAAAATTACAATGAACTAGTGAATCTTCCCGGATTCGGGCTGGAAGTTTTTTTAAATAAACACATTATGGACGAGAAATTAAAGATAAAGGTTGTCAGGTGGGATAACGTCAAAAGCCCGTATCCGAATAAAAAATTCGGATTCATAAAGGGAAATATTGCCTTTATTGCCATGATTTTTCAAATTTTCAGCACTGCAGGATTTATTGGCTCCCTATACCAGATAATAAAGATGTTATCCTTAAAATCCTGAAGCTGATTATGGCAAAATTTTTATACTGTCTTTTTCGTTAATTTAAACATGAATATACTGATTACCGGGGGGGCAGGCTATATCGGAAGCCACGTAGTCTTAAAACTCAAAGAAGCAGGGCATTTTACAGTCGTTTATGACAATCTCTCCAAAGGATTCAGGGAACTGGTCAATTCTGATGCGTTTGTGGACGGAGATATACACGATAAAAGCCTGCTGGATAAAACAATAAAAAAGCACAAAATTGAAGCAATAATGCATTTTGCCGCCTTTATAGAAGTCGGCGAATCCATGAAAGACCCTAAAAAATACTTTGAAAACAATTCTGCAGGAACGATCAACCTGTTAAATGCGGCAATTGAAAATAAGGCAAGATATTTTGTTTTTTCCTCAACAGCAGCTTTATTCGGCCATCCTGAAGAAATGCCCATCACTGAAAATTGCCCTTTCAACCCGATAAATGCCTACGGCGAATCCAAGTTAATCGTTGAAAAAGTCTTAAAAAGGTATTCACAAGCTTACGATTTCAATTATGTCTCTCTCCGTTATTTTAATGCGTGCGGTGCAGACAAGCAATTACGAACAGGAGAATGCCACAATCCAGAAACACACTTAATCCCTATTGCTTTGCAGACAGCATACGGAAAGAGGGATAAAATGTTCATTTATGGGACAGATTACAATACAAAAGACGGCACCTGCATTAGAGATTATGTTCATGTTGAAGATTTGGCTGATGCCCACGTTCTTGCTTTAGCCTATATGGCCAAAAATAACAAGAGCGAGGTTTTTAATCTGGGCTCCGGCAACGGCTATTCTGTAAAAGAAGTCATTGATGCAGTAAAAAAAATCACAGGAAAAGATTTTGCTGTTGTCAAAGGCGAAAGAAGAGCAGGCGATCCGGCTGTTTTGATAGCGTCATCTGAAAAAATCAAAAAAGTTCTCGGATGGAAACCAAAATACACCATAAAAGATGCCATTAAAACAGCATCTGACTGGTTTATTAAACGGGAAAAATTAAATCCGTCAACTAAAAAGCAGATACCTATTTAAATAGGGCTTTTTAAAGGATTTAACAGCATGACGAGAATAGAACAATGGAAGAAGGAAATTGTAACCCATAAGCGCGCCATAGCCTTCTCAATCTTATTTCTAATCATCGCCATTATTCTGAACTTTATCGCATCAACGTATGTCTCAAAGATAGCCGGAGTTTCTGCACCAGACCTTATTTTGGACCACATACCAACGATAGATTTTGACTTGATTTACATATATGGGGACATACTTATAGTTGCTGTTCTTTTTCTATATCCTCTATTATTCAAGGTAAAAGAACTTCATAAAGTCATAAATCAATTCAGTTTGCTGATACTGATAAGGTCTTTTTTTATAACCCTCACACACTTAAAGAACCCATCAAGCGCCCTGGCTTTCAATATCCCTTCATTGCTGTCATTCATATTTTTTCAAAATGATTTATTCTTCTCAGGCCATACTGCCATACCATTCCTAGGGTTTTTGCTGTTTAAAGACTCAAAGATAAGATACTTCTTTTTGTTTTCCTCGATTATGATGGCCGCGGTTGTTCTTTTCATGCACGTCCATTACACCATAGATGTTTTAAGCGCCTTTTTCATAACCTATGGGACATTTAATATCGGAGAATGGTTCTTCAATAAGATAAACCATTATTCATCAAAAGCTTTGATTTAGCCAGCAGTTTGTTTTCAGAAACGTTTAAATACAATCTTTTACCTTCTTTTTTTATGCGTTTAACCTGGCTCGGGCATTCTTCTATCAAGATTGAAACAGGCAGCCAAGTAATCTACATCGACCCATACGCAGGACCAGACGAATGGTACAAGCCTGCTTCACTCATTCTCATATCAAGATTCCACTTCGACCACTGCAGCCAGGAAAAAGTCAAAAAAGCAACAGGCGATGCAACCCACATACTCGGAACAACAGAAGTCGCAAGCCAAATCTATCCCTGCGGAGTACTGCACGCAGGAGAAAGCAAAATGTTCAATGACGTGGAAATAGTAGGAATGCCTGCAACAAACCCGCACGCAGACCTCCCAAGACACACAGAAGAAGATGACTCAATAGGATTTGTAATACTGGCGGAAAAGAAAACAATATACTATATGTCAGACTCTGACTACCTGCCACAAACGCAGGACATGAAACCAGACATTTTATTAATAGCAGCAGGCGGAACGTACACGGCAGCGCCAAAAGAAGCAGCAAAAAACGCACAATTAATAATGCCAAAACTCGCAATACCGATACACTGGGGAGGCATCGTAGGAACAAGAGACGATGCAGACCTTTTCAGAGAACTGGCAAACGTGCCTGTCAAAATACTTGAACCAGGAAGCAGCGTGGAAATATGAAACAACGTTTCAATGCTGACGTCGCGGTCTCCGACTCACTTTTCTCCCCCCATACTTGTAAGGGGAGAGAAAAGCGACCTGAGTTTCACTCAGGCGCGACGTGGAAATGAGGAATATAGGATATGAAATCACTCGGCGGACAAGCAATCGTTGAAGGAGTAATGATAAAAGGAGAAGACAACATCTCAATGGCAGTCAGAGCCAACAAGAAAATAATAACAAAAAAAGAACCATTTCATTCTGCAACAGAAAAACACAGAATTCTAAGACTGCCTTTCATCAGAGGAGTAATACACCTGTGGGAAATGATGATTGAAGGAATAAAAGCGCTAACGTGGAGCGCAAACCAGCAGGGCGAAGAAGAAGAACTAACACCTATTGAATGGATATTCACATTCGGAATAGCAATAGTACTAACAGTGGGATTGTTTATTTTGCTTCCTTATTATGCTTCAAGATTTGTATTCAGCCCTGACACAATAAAATTCGGAATACTGGACGGCGTAATACGACTTTCAATATTTTTCATATATCTCGCAGGAATCGGACTGATGAAAGACGTAAAAAGAATGTTCCAATACCACGGAGCAGAACACATGACAGTACACTGCTACGAAAGCGGAAAAAAACTAACAGTTGCAAATGCAAAACAATTCCCGAAAGAACACGCAAGATGCGGAACAAGTTTACTGGTTTTTGTAGTGGCAGTAAGCATCATCTTATTCTCAATCGTCAGAACACCGCACTGGTATTACAACGTGCCAGCAAGAATACTGCTTATACCGGCAGTTGCAGGAATATCGTATGAACTCCTGAAAATCAGCGCAAGATACAGATTCTTGAAATGGCTAACCTATCCGGGCATCTGGACACAGAAACTGACAACAAGAAAGCCAAACGATAAACAGATAGAAGTGGCAATAGCAGCAGTCAATGAGGCAAAATGACTTTCCCAAATAAATCAACCTAAAGGTCGGAGGCTTGCAATGGAACTAACAACAATACGTGGAAATTTTATAGGTGCAACGATTGTATGTATTATAAATTTAATTTTAGTTGATATAGGCGTATTCAGAAAAATATCTAGAACCCAACTTTTATTGATAAATATTGTTTTGGATTTTTTGATAATTTTATTTATGGGTCTGGCATTTAGATGAGATAAAGTGAGGTGAAGTTACTGACTTCATCCCATAGATAAATCTGCGGCATCCGCACTAAATTTCATGAAACCGAAAAAAATATTTGGAATAATTGGAATTATCTTGTGCGTATTATTATTATCGTTAGCAGCTTTTAGAATAATAACCTGGACGATATTCTGGATTGGAATAATCACTCTTGCAGCATTCGCATACTGGATACTGCCGAAGATGAAAAATTAATTACGAAGGCACAGCCATCGCAACAACATAACCCCTGTTCAACAGCATCCTGGCAACATTCGAAACATCCTGCTGGGATACTCTGGAAATAGCGGTGTCAACATCATCAGCATCGACACCATAATCCAGCTTTGTAAAAATACGGTTTATATCAGGATGATTCATCATATGCAAACGGGAAATGGACTGGGCTTTCCTGAACGATTCGAGATGGTCATTGCGTATGCCTTTAATCGCGATATGAGTCAAAGCCTGGCGGAACTCATTCTCTATAAGCGAAAAATTTTTTGGGTGGGCTGCAAAGTCAAAATTAAGCTGGCCCGCTTTTCCAACCTTGTTGAACTCAACACTTGCACCATCGCACACTTTTTTCTTATCGCGCAGTCTCCTATACAAAGGACCATAATCCTCGCTTAATAAATTCGCAAGAATAATCCTTGCGGTATGCTCTGTAAGAGACACGTCCGGATAAAGAGGCACCTGATAGGCAATTGTGATATTTCCATTATGCCCTGCCCATTTCTCCCTTATTTCAACACGACTTTCCAGAGTTTTTTCTTTCGGAATATCAGCATTTTTCACAGGTTTTCGGACAGGAGTATTCCTGAATTTAGCCATTGCCTTATCAAAATCAGATGAAAGCTTTCCTCCGATATACAAAAACGAATTACCTGGAGCATAATATTGATTAAAGAATTCCCTGCATACATCGACATTGACACGACCCACGCCATACAATCTTTTTTTCAGCGATGGAAGCAGTTTGGAAGTCTCAGGAAACAATACAGAAAAAATCTGGTCGCCGATAGCAGCGTAAGGATTCTCCAAATCCTTCAACTGTCCGCGTACTGACGAGCGCTCCCTATCCAGCCAGCGAATGTGAGGCTGGGCGAGAACAAGCGACAGATTTTTCAAAGCCCTGGATAAATCCTCTGAAAACATGCAGGAAAAATAAAAAATGCTTCTGATATCCTCAGTACGAGATTCTGTTGTTGCATAATTCAGTGTTCCCCTTTCTCCATAAAGCCTTGAACCACTGCACTGCATGTGTTCGACAACGTGAGCAGTCTCAGGCACGCGGTCGTTTATTGAACCTGCATTCACAACGAGATAAGCAGAACTCTCCCTGATTGGAATCAACTCCAGATATACTTTCAGACCGTTTTCAAGATTAATTGACTGAATCCTGTCCATCAGCCCGACTTTTCAATATGAAGATAAAAATATTTCTCTACTGCAGAATTATAATCCCAGCTTTCTCGCCAAGTCCTGAGCTTCAGCAAGCTGTTCAGGAGTGCCTATGTCAAGAATGTGCTTGCAGATTTCGTACTCGAAAACAACGCCCTTGTCAAGAAGCAATTGTATGGCATCAGGAAGCCAGCGCTCTCCCTTAAGACCTGCCGGAACTTTTTTGCAAGCATCAAAAATCTCCCTTGGAAAGATATAAACACTGAAATTCGCAAGATTTGTAGGAGGAACCTCAGGCTTCTCTATAATACGCTTCACCCGCTTTCCTTCTGTTATAAGAATGCCATACCGTTTTCCATCCTCAACTTCCTTGCAGGTGAACATCCCCTCAGACTTATGCGCCATCACTCTCTTCAATAAATCGGTTTCAAACAAGGAATCACAGGCAATAACAAAAAAACGCTTGTCTTTTATGAACGGCTCTGCCTGGGCAACAGCATCAGCAGAACCCTTAATGCCCTGCTGAACAGCATATTTAATCGTCATCCCAAACCTGGAACCGTCACCGAAATAATCCATAATCTTCTCTTTCAAGTAATAGACTACAATCACAACATCAGTGATACCGGCACTCTTAAGCTGGGAAAGAAGAATCTCAAGCATAGGCCTGCCATTAATCATAACCATTGCCTTAGGAGTCTGAAGAGTAAGAGGCCTTAAACGCGTTCCCTCACCAGCTGCCAATATAACTGCCTGCATAAACCAAACCTAAAGTAGCAAATTTATAAAAGTTGCTACTATTTTGTCCATAAGCCATAAATTTTTCATATAGCAGATAAGCCGGACCAATTGCTAATTTTAATTATCGTCGATGCAGAATTCTTTTTACGGTTGTATAAAGAAACCTTTCAGCTTTTGAATAATAAACCTGAAAAGATTACGTTTTATCCTGCAAGAATTTCAACTTTCTCGTCGATAAACCTATTAATAAGCCTAACATAATAGAAAACAGCCGACAAATGTCGGAAATCTACGATTTCCGAACACGCTCGGAAATGTAAAACATTTCCGACGAGTCGGCAAACGCCGGCGTTGGACAATCCGGTTGTCCGCCAGACCCAAACTCTGGTTCCCGTAAGGGTATCGGGGTTCAAAAGCTTTTCGGTTTGGGCCGGGAGCTTGAAACTCCCCGCGCCGGCGCACTTTCAAACATCGGAATTCCACCAGTCTTATGACTGGTGGAATTGGGTGGAATTCCGAGTGTGCTCAAGAACCACCGTGTCGTATCACGTCATTATTCAGCATTCGTTTTATGCCACCGGTCTATTGACCGGTGGTTCTTGACAAATAAAGCAGTTCTCAGATATGAGTGACGCTTATCAAAAGAATTATAAATTATGATGGGCTAAAGTTGAAAATGGTTAAAAAAACTAAGACAAATAGTGAGCAAGACAAAAAACTACCGCTCGCAAATGATGTCTGGAATCTTGGACCATTTGCAAAAAAAGAATCGACTCAAAAAATAAAAGATGAACTTCGTGAAAATTGGTAAATATTTTGCAATTTAAAGATTTTCAAATATTGATTTTTATCAAATGAAAATATTCGGAGTCAACCTGAACATATTGCTGCTTGGCATAGTCAGCTTTCTCACAGACGTAAGCTCGGAAATGATATTCTCAGTATTCTCAATATTCTTCACGGCCATCATAGGAGGCACAACAGCGCTTCTGGGCATAGTCGAAGGACTGGCAGACTTCTCAGCATCATCACTCGACTACATAGCAGGATACCTCTCAGACAAAACAGGAAAACACAAAACATATGCAATGATAGGATACGGATTCTCAACACTCGCAAAAGCAAGCCTGCTGACAGCAAGCACTGTCCACTCGCTGTTCGCCTTCAGAATCGTGGAAAGACTCGGCAAAAGCTTCAGAGGACCTCCAAGAGACTCCTGGATAGCGGCGATATCAGAAAAACAAACAAGAGGATACTCATTCGGCATACACAAAGCGCTTGACAAGGCAGGAGCAGTACTCGGACCATTTATCGCGTTCTTGCTGTTGTCCTGGCTGGGACAAAACATAAGCACATTCAAACTATTATTTGTTATCGCATTAGTGCCAGCAGCACTCTCTGTTATTCTACTATTGTTCATACGAGACAAGAAAAGCAAGCCAGCAAAGAAAGAAAACATATTCAAAGCATACTTTACGCTCAATAAAGAATTCAAACGCTATCTCTTCATAGCGTGCTTATTCTCCCTTGCATACTTCAGCTTCAGCTTCCTGCTGCTAAAAGCATACCAGGCAGGATTCGCAATCAAAGACGTAGTACTCCTTTATGCACTATTCAACATTTCTTTCGTACTCGTATCAGCACCGATAGGAAAACTCGGAGACAAAATAGGAAGAAGCAGGATAATAATGCTCAGCTATCTGCTTTATCTGCTGATGTGCGTAGGATTCATTTTTGCAACAAGCAAGGCAATGATAATACTCCTTTTCATCATATTCGGCATATTCTTCGCCATAGACGAAGGGCAAACAAAAGCATACATCTCAGACCTGGAAAAAAGCAGGGGAACAGCAATAGGAGTATACAACTTCTTCACAGGACTTGTTTACCTGCCAGCATCAGTGATAGCAGGATGGCTGTGGATGATAAAACCAGAATACGCGTTCGCATTCGCAGGAGCAATATCGTTTACGGCGCTGATACTGTTCACAGTTCAAACTCATCGATGAAACCAAGAATCAGCTTATACTTATCCAAAAACGCAAACCCCTTATCTGAAAGCGAGATGTACTTTTTCCCATTGCTGTCAACCTCTTTTATAAGACCTTTAGACATCAATTCAGCATAATATTCTGCAAAGCTCTGGGAAGAAAGATTCGAACGCCTCAAAAGAGGAGTTGCCCTGATTGAATTCTGATGGTCGTGAATAATTTTAAGAATGTCGTGAATAACTTCTAATCTGTCTCTTTTCCTTACTTTATCCATTTGGCAACCTTGTAATAGAGAATGGCAAACAATCCAATTGAAATCACTTCCAGCGCAAGCCGTAACTCAAAACCAAGGGCCCTACCGGGAATAACCAGGACCAGGCTGATAATCCAAAACGCGAAAAGAAGGAAATAAAGAAGGAAGATGCGAGAAAAATGCTTCCTGAGAATACAGCTAAGCACTATAGCAACAATAAGAAGCAAAACCTGCGTAATCATAAAAATCGGAGGGGAATACGCGGCTGCAACCGCGATAATCAGTGCCAGAATATTAGATGCAACAAAAAATTCCCTGCTTGAAAAATGCTTCCAAATCGTGCTGTATATCAAGCATAAAAGCGCCATCGTACTCAAATACGCGGTGAACAGCATAAAAACAGGACCCATCAAGTCCCGCGGCAAATACACATCAAGCCAGGGACCTATAATTCGAATCAAATCGAAAATAAACCTAAAAATGTAAGCCAGACCAAAAAACAAAAAGGTGTTCCTGAAGTACTGAATACCCTTGTGCTTGGTAAGTTCAAACATTTCTCTTGTTTTGAAGTATATCAAGAAACACAAAAAAACAACAATCAGAGTATAGCCGAGCTCTGTTATGAATCTGACGTGATCAAATGGAGGATGCATAGCTCATCAATAAGCCTGACTTATTTAATCCTTTTTATACTCTATGGACCAGAAGTGCACATTTAAGCTTCTTCCTGCTTAAATAGCGGTACGGTCTTCTTGATTTTACACATACAAAAGACATTCACTTCAAGTCCATATCCTTTATAAATGGGCAAAGTGTAGGAGGCATAGAATGAAAAATCAAGCAAACGGCATAAAACCAATAGTGACAATGTTGACTATTTCGATTATTCTGGGCATTTTGCTCGTAGGCTGCGGAGGTCCAGGTTATCAGAAGGACAAGATTAACCAGGACTCACAAGGATTCCCAAGAGACAGGATGAACCAGGGCGCACAAGGATTCCCAAGAGACAGAATGGGCGGTCCAGGATTCAGAATGAATGAAACAGCAATGAAGGAAATGCAGGAAAAAGCAAAAACAGCCTGCCAAGACAAACAGGAACAAGCACCCTGCCAAATGGAAAGCCCAAGAGGCAACATGACAGGCACCTGCGTCAAATTCAATGAAACAATTTCGTGCAGACCGGAAATGCGAGATGGCAGACAACCGCCAATGGGCGGAATGCCTCAAAGAATGCCACCACAATGAAGCCCGTAATAGAACTAAAAAAAGTGTATAAAACGTATGAGATGGGAGAGACAACAGTTGAAGCGCTGAAAAACGTCACCCTCCAAATAAACCAGGGCGAATTCGTAGCAATCACAGGACCAAGCGGAAGCGGAAAAAGCACCCTGATGAACATCGTAGGATGCCTTGACACCCCAACATCAGGAACAGTACTGCTTGACGGAAAAGACATAACAAAACTCAGCGAATCACAGCTCGCACAGACAAGAGGCAAAAAAATAGGGTTTGTTTTCCAGCAATTCAATCTCATACCAACACTCAATGCGATGCAAAACGTAATGCTTCCACAGGAATTCCAAGATACAGATTCTGCAATTGCGGGCAAAAAATCAAAACAGCTTCTGGACCTGGTAGGACTGTCAGACAGAATGACACACCTGCCATCACAACTCTCAGGAGGACAACTGCAAAGAGTGGCAATAGCAAGAGCGCTATCAGTAGACCCGGACATCATTCTCGCAGACGAACCGACAGGAAACCTTGACACAAAAACAGGACAATTCATCATGCAAACACTAAAAGAGATAAACAAAAACAACGGAAAAACAATTATTCTTGTAACGCACGACCTGCACCTTGCGAGAATGGCAAAGAAAATAATCATGATAAAAGACGGGCAAGTCGAAAAAATCGAGGTGAACAAATGAGATCGCAAAAAACAAAGTTTTTTGGGAACTCGAAAACAGTGTTTTCGAGTACAATAAAAATATTGCTGATAGTTTTAATGCTGACAGCAGTCCTGTCAATTGCAGCAGAAGCTAAAATGCCGATTATCTCGCTGACGCTCATAAACCAGGACCCACAGCCTGTAAAAGCAGGAGATGTGGTAGAGGTCAGACTGCAGGTCCAGAACACAGGCGAAGCGGAAGCACAAGACTGGAACATAGAAGCACTACCTGATTACCCCTTCACTCTTGTAGAAGGCCAGTCAGCAAAACAAACAATAACCTCACTGCCAAGAAGCCCTGAAGTTGCATCAACCAAAGTCATAATCTACAGATTCAAAGTTGACAAAGATGCTACGAGAGGGTTCTACGATTTAGCATTCACCTATTCAATGAAAGGAGCAGAAGGAGGAGCTGAAAAAGACTTCCAAATAGAAGTAACCTCAGGAGGAGTTGCACAAATAACATACGAGCCAACAGCCATATCGCCAGGAAAACTCACAGACCTTGTATTTACGATAAAAAACACAGGAAAAGCGCCGCTAAACAATCTCATATTCTCCTGGACAGAAGCTGACAACACCATACTGCCGGTTGGTTCTGACAACACACAGCACATCAGCTCTTTAGGCATAGGAGAAAGTGCCACATTAACCTATAAGACAATCGCAAGCACGACAGCAGAACCAGACGTATACACAATGGACTTAAAACTCCAATACGATGCAGCAAACCAAACAGAAACATACACCACAAAAGCAGGAATCTTCATAGGAGGAGAAACAGACTTTGACGTAACATTCTCAGAAAGCACCAAAGGAACAACAAGCCTTGCAATATCCAACATAGGAACAAACAGGGCATTATCAGTAACAGTAAGAGTTCCAGACCAGGAAGGCTTCAAAGTGACAGGGACTACAGATGCAATACTCGGAAACCTTGACAAAGGCGATTATACAATAGCGTCATTCCAGATAAGGCCTGCAGGAAGACCCACAACACAGCAAGGAGCAACACAACAAGGCACACCACAGAAGACAGGAGCTCCCCAATTTGACGCCAACTCAAGAAAAAACCTTACTGTGATAATAGACTACACAGACACAACAGGAGCAAGAATAACCGTAAAAAAGACAGTGCCAATACAATTCTCAGCACTTAACGCAACAACCACCGGAACGTTCCCAGGCAGAACCCAAACAACAACGACATCCTGGACCAAATACGCATACATAATTGTGGCAATAGGAGCCATACTTGGCTTAGTCTATTACATCTACAAAAAATGGGGCTCTAAACGAAAGTGAAAATCGCTAAATCGTTCAAGCTTGCCTTGAACATATTAGTGCACAGCAAACTAAGAAGCTGGCTCACCATACTGGGCATAGTCATAGGAGTTGCAGCAATAGTGGCAATAGTCTCAATAGGTGAAGGACTAAAACAAAACGTCCAGAGCAGACTCCAGGGAATGGGGGCAGACCAGATAACAATCAGCCCAGGAGGAGGAAGAGCGCAAGGAGGCTTCAGAGGACCCGGCGGACCAGAGGACGACCACGGCGGCGGCTCAGGCGTAACCTCAGAAGACACAAAAAACCTAACAAAAATAGACCTCCAGGTACTGCGCTCAGTGCCAAACGTTGCAGCAGTACAGGGAATAATATCGGGAAGAGGAGAAGCATACTATCTTGCACAAACAGCAACACTATCAGTCCAAGGAGTAGACCCAACAGCCTATAACGAAATGACAAGCGCAGAACTCGAATCAGGAAGATTCCTCGGACCATCAGACTACAACGCCATAGTCGTAGGATATTCAATAGCTTCAAGAACATTCAAACAGCCATTGGCACTTAACAGGATAATAACAATAGAAGGAAAACCATTCAAAATAGTAGGAATACTAAAAGAAAGCGGTTCAATGGGCGGAGACGATAACAGGATAATAATGCCAATAGATGCAGCAAGAGACACACTTCCAGATATGGACCCTAACAGATTAGATACGATAATCATCAAAGCAGCAACCGCAGACGACGTAGACCAGGTAACACTTGACGCTGACACAAAACTAATGATGTCAAGACACAAAACAAACAGCACAAAAGACTACTCAATAAGGTCTGCAAAAGAAGCACAAGCAAGAATGGCATCCATATCAAGCACGCTAACATTGTTCTTAGGCGCAATTGCGGCAGTATCGCTTCTAGTGGGTGCAATTGGAATAACGAACACGATGTTCACATCAGTATTAGAGAAAACAAAAGAAATAGGCATAATGAAAGCAATAGGAGCAAAAAACAGGGACATACTAATGATATTCATGCTAAACGCGGCGCTTGTCGGAGCAGTAGGAGGATTACTCGGCATCGCTCTCGGCACATTAACGTCAAAACTACTGCCACTGATAGGACTAAGACTGATGGGAGGAGGACCAGGAGGAATGACAACAGCAGTAACGCCGCAACTTGTGATACTTGCTTTTGCAGTTGCAGTAGGCATAGGAATAATAGCAGGAGCAATACCAGCTTACAGAGCATCCAAGCTCAAGCCGGTGGACGCGCTAAGGTACGAGTGAACCTAATAAGTCAAAATTGTTCTCGCAACAAAGGCACATAAAGCATTTTGAAACTGCCGAGCACAACAATAGGGTAAAAACAAAAGTTTTATCTATAATTCAATAGCCCGCCTGATAATGACAAGTTTAAAGAAATTTTTGCTGAGATAGCTTTGAATTCTTCTGATGCCCAAATAAAAGATGAAACAGAAAAGATGGCAATCGAATTCGGGCCTCTTCCTAAGTGGGACGTTGGCCGAATGAAAAAACCAAAAGAAATGGAAGAAGGGATATGGGCGAAATATTTGCGTTTTCCAGAAAAATATAGAACACATAAAGGCACCATCATTGAATTAAAAAAACAAGGATTTACCGACATTAAAAAATTACTGGATGAATGGCAGTATCGGTTTTGTAATACTGCCATATATGGTTATAGTGGTGCTACTGGCTGTTTAGATGATTGCAGATACACAGAATTGTTAAAAACTTCTTTAAAGCAGTATAGCAAAGATATTGGTGACGAAGAGGAAATCATACTTTTAATATTGGCTGCGAGCGCCAGATATTGGCGAGGAATGCAAGAAAGAATTGAACAGCGACAGCCAGGAGAAGCATTATTCTAAGTTTTGTTAGTGTTTTTTTAATCATCGTCGATGCAAAATTATTTTTACGGTTGGAGAAAGAAACCTTTCGGTTTTTGACTAATAAACCTGAAAGGATTCTAAAGTGAGCCGTAAACTTTTCAACTTTCTCGTCGATAAACCTATTAATAAGTATAACATAATAGAAAATGGCCGACAAATGTCGGAAATCTACGATTTCCGAACACGCTCGGAAATGTAAAACATTTCCGACGAGTCGGCAAACGCCGGCGTTGGCCAATCTGGTAGGCCGGCGGTCCGATACACTGCTGTCCGTAAGGACATCCGGGTTCAAAAACCTTTCGGTGTACGAACCGTGGGATTGAATATCCCGGCGCCGGCGCCCTTTTACAACATCAAATAAAACTCTTTATCAGCCCTTTAATCGAGACAACCTTCACAAGACGATGCTTCTTCTGAGGCAAAGTATCTGTAACAAAGATTTTCCTGATAGGAGCTTTTGACAGCTTGTTTAACGCGTTATCCGC
>CABMGU010000072.1 GCA_902385765.1 uncultured archaeon
AAAGTAAAGACAAACGCAAAATTAATCTCAATATTCTCACACGACGACCCGTACGTGCCTGAAGACAACTGGAAAAAGTTTGAAGAGCTTGGGGAAGTAATAATAGAAGACAGAAAAGGGCACATAGAAGGACCGCTCGCAAGCATTCTAAAATCAGCGCTCGAATTAGTGAAGCAGCGAAAACTTTAAAAAACGCCCCTGTAAAGCCAGCAAATATGAGCGAAGATACTATGATGGTATACGGCCGACTGCTTCACTTCGACCGCATCTGCACATTTGCACTGTTTGCTACAACAAACCCCTGGGTATTTGCAAGAGAAACAGCAAAGACCAGAGAAGATATCGGAAGAATCGAGGCAAATGCAAGCGTAGACCTCAGAAAATTAGCAAAAGAATCAGACGTTGATGGACTCGAAGAAACAATAGTCCTGGCAGGGGACTGCACGGCAGACCCATATGGCAACATTTCTGAGTTCACACGAGTCGGCCATGTAGGCGAATTCGTTCACCCAATGGATGCACTGTACTTCGTTACAAGAGGAATAAATGCGCTTGTTACAAGAAACACGCGCAAATACGCAAAAGAAGCAGAAAGAGAAATGTTTGACAAGTTTGTAAAACCCTTAAGCGATGCAGTGCAGTCAGGAAATAGTATGGGAGTATCCAATCTGCAATCCAAGTTAATGGAAGCATACCAAGACGTGCCTATTAAGAGATATGCTCAAGAGCTGTGCGGCGCGATAATAGCCAAGGACGAGGATTTAATAAAAGACTACGTGAAGCTCATAACAGCAATCCAAAGCGGCAATTATGAAACTGCAGCGATAATGGACAGAAAAATACAGCGCAAGCTCACTGGACAACCACGCGCACAGGGTATATAAGCGAGTAATTTCTGAATCAATCTATCAAGTCTATCCGCCGCTCTGGTCTTCGACTGACATTTTCTCCCCTGCACAGGCAAGGGGAGAGAAATGTCACCTCAGCAAGCTGAGGCAGAGCGGCAGGGGTGAGTCGCAATGCGCCAAACAACTATTCTTGAATTTGAACTGCCCATCTTGACAGTCTACATACCGATCAGGAAATACCCGTACAAAAGAAGGCAAGGACTGGCAGAATTACAGCTGCGCAAACGATTAGAGAAACAAGGATGGCAGGTATGGAGAGGAGGATTCGTGCACGCAATAGCAGCAGACGTTTACCCTGCTGTCAAAAAAAGATACGTGCAGCTGGCAGAGCTGATAGTTGAATTATACGGAGACAAAGCACTGGACTTGCTATGCTATCTGTGCACAGTACACCACGGAATGCCTGACTTGGTATGCTACAATCCTGCTTTAAAGCAGTTCAAGTTCGTTGAATGCAAGCTCGGACACGAAGGGCTGAGCGACAGGCAGGTCGTGACAATACAAAGACTAAAAGAAGCAGGATTTACAGTAGAAGTGCACAAATTAGTGGAAGAATGCACAAAAACAAGAAAAGCAGAAATAGATTTACGCACGAAAGAGAAAAGAATACTGGAAAAAGCGATGACACTAACGCGGTTCATTTATACTAAAAAACCAAGAGTTGAAAGAATACGGACGGTAATTACCGCTTGAACTTCATCTGGTCGTATGTAGGAACTTTAATGTTATGAAAAGGGTCCTGCATAAACTTTGGAGGAAAGCCCTGATAATACTGCTTATAGGAATCATTAGTTTGCCTGACATAATTGTCTGTAACACAGCCGCCTAAAAAAGCAGCTGAAAGCACAGCACCTGCAACAAGTTTGGCTAAGTTCATAATAACTACTAGGCAGTGGTGGTATTTAAATGTTATGCTTTCTGGACGAGAAAACCATCAACGGCAGGCAATATCTTGACCTTCTGCCCCTGCTTGATATGCAAATGACTGGCAAGCTCTGAAGGAATGCCGACGACAAGACTTTTGCCGCTGACGGCAACCTTTCGCAAAAAGCCAAAAGTGCGCTTCTTCAACTCTTCAGTACGAGCCTCCATTTCATCAGCCTGCTCTTCGGTAAAAAATACATTGTCGCATTTTGGGCAGCGCAGTGTGGAAACGTTAGAAAGTGGAATCCCTTTTTCATACTCGTATTTGGGAATAATGCCTGGCTTCATCTCAACATTGCACTTTGCACAAATCCAACCTTCTTCTATTTCTGTCATTTTTTAATTATTGCATACGTCGTAATAACGCGCAATTCATCTTCTCTAAATGTGTAAATAACAATGACTGATTTACCTTTGAGATCGAGCAATTTTGCATGCCTGACCTCTCCTTCTACAGACTTTGTAGCCTGTGAAATGCCGAAATCAATGCACTCTCTAACTTCGTCTTCAGAGATGCCTTTTCTCAGCATCCTTTCCCGGGCGTGCACTGATACTATCATGATAAATCACTTATCATATAAAAAACTATCTGCCGTCAAACGCCATTTTCACCTTGTAAGCCATGCGCGAAGTCTCTTTTTCAGTAATAGTGCAATCCTCGTCCTCGTCTGTAAGAGCCAGAAGATATTTTTCCATACGGGCTTCTGAGGCAACAGGACCGTCAAGCTTTGACAGACCTTTGACTTGGCCGGAAGGTTGTGGAGGAGGCTCGGGACCTCTGTATGGCAAAGCGAGCTTGCCAAGAAGACTGTCAGGATTCAGATAATACCTGCAAAGATTCTCAGTCTCGCTGCTATCGATGACGTTATCTTCATTAATGTCTGCAACACTGAGCAAAGCACACATCTGCCGTTTACTAAAACTGGCACCAGCTCTCACCATCTGCTCCAGACTGCTCTTAAACTTCTGATAATTCGGCTTATCCAGCTTTATGCACTCACATTCACCGGTCTTGCAGTCATCAGGCGATTCCTTGACCTGCTTAGACACGTCAGACAGCTGGAAAAAACTTCCAGACTCAAAACGCTTATTGCAGCTGTACACCAAACCGGCAATGGTGACTGCAGCTGCTGCCGCATAAACCCTCCAATCTTTCCACATCATATTGCTCACCTCATAGTACTATATGTTAAACTAATTAAAGGACCTATCGACGAGAAAGTTGAAACTCTTACGGGTTGAGTTGGAAAGTTTACGGAAAAATGAAGAGAAAAGTGGAAAGGTTACGGAACAGATTGGAATTAATTTTTTTGGCATATTTCTTCAGGAATGCAACGAAAATCTGTCAAATCAAGAGAGAAACATTTATATAGCTAAAGTATATACTATGGCTATATGACTACAGAAATGATAACTGTGAAAATGGATGATGAATTCCTAAAAGATGTTGATGCGGTTGTGAAAAAAGAAAAATACCAGAACAGGACAGAATTCATCAGGGCTGCGTTAAGGGAAAAGGTTGATGAAATAAAGCTGAAGAAGGCGATGATGGAAATTGCCCATTTGAAAGGCGCGTCAAAGAAAAAGACAAGCGATGAAGAGCTTGAGAAAATAAGAGAACGGGCTTTCGAGGAATTCGACAAGAAATTCAAATAAGTTCTTCCGGCCGCTTATGCTCTGCAATATCTTCTAACTGCCTGAACTGCTTATCTCTTGAAATCAATACTGCCGAATAATCCCTTGCCATTATTGCGTGCAAAGCGTCTCCTTTCGGAATATCTCTTTGAGCTGAAATCTCTCTGGCTTCGCGGCGTTCTCTTTCTGAAGAACTTATTTTTTTCAGAATATCTTCAAAAGGCCTCATCATTCCTCTTATTTGTTCTATTGAGTAATTGGTCTCCAATTCCTTAATTATGAACTCGGTTATGATTATTTTATCCTGATTTGTTTTTAACAAGCAAAACAACTTAAAAGCATAATCACCCAAGCGTTCCCCATTGTAGCCAGTTCTGTCCTCATACAGGTCCACCCATATTGATGTATCAATCAAGTACTGCACAAGGGTGTTATGCAGAGGTTCTTAAAGAAAGTATCGACGACAAAACCGAAACTATTCCGTGTTAAGCTGGAAATCTTACTGGAAAACAAAAGAAAATATGGAAAGGTTACGGAAAGAAATGGAAAAAATCAAACTTTCTGGCGAGTGTTGTGGACGAACATTTTGTACCTTCCATTCGGCGCGATTTCTATTCCAGCAATGGCAACGCGCCAATGCTTGTCACCGCAGTCGTCCAGATGGTTCCAGAGGTTCATAACTGATTCGTCCAAAGTGCCTACAATCGGCACAGCGAACGGCTCGCCATCAAACGAAAGCAATTCCTTGCCTTCTGGAAGGCTTCCGGGCTTGTAAGTAGTCAAGCAATAACCAATGCCTGTCCTGAACGGAAACTCGAAAAAGCTGCGAATAGTCGGGAACCTTTGATGGTCCAACCTGGCAAGCTTGCCAATGGCCTGATTGTACGCTTCTGTAACCTCTGATTCCTTCATCCCTTCCTTTCTGAACTGGTCTTTAGTCAGCCCGCTTGCTTTTTCAACTTCAATCCAATGCGCTTGTTCATCAAAATCAGGACGCAAAAGAGCAAGATAGACAACGGAGGCGCCTCTATTCTGAATACCGGTAATTCTCGGAGTGAAAGTGGGCGCGTCAGGCTCACAATGGCGGCGCCTTAAAGCATAAGAAAAATCATCAAAACCGCCAGAGTCAACGGAAACAGAGTGATAACCATATTCGGCAACATCATCAGTCTGATCACCATTACTCACAACGTGCAAACTACTGCCACTATGGCGCATAACATTGTAAATAATCAAACGCGGATCCTCGACCTTGGAAGGGTCCGCGGGAGCGGTCCTTAAGTCAGCCCCTTCAACATTTGGTTCATAAACCCTGTTCTGGCTGTTAGGACTCCTGCCCATAATCCAGGCAAACTGGCGCATACTTCCTTCAATACCTGCGCCAAGAACGATGCCACGACACGGGTTATTATCAAAACGCTTTTTCAGTTCTGCTTGTTCATTACTCATTTTGATACCTCCTACTCATAATGTGAAACCATATTAAAACCGCCATACGGCATTTCCACGTGTTCAAACACGACAACAGGATTGCCGTCAGGATGACGCTTGCTCTTATGCAAACCGATTTTTCCATTTGCAATAGCACGCAACGCAAACCTCTCAGCAGGCCAATCACTAACCTTTTTCTGCAGCTCCTGATGCGCGTCAGCAAGCTCGGCATCCAGCGTGTAGGCATCAACAAGCTGAACATCCTCAACATCAAAGCCGGAATCACGAAGACTCTTCAACCTAACCTTAGCTCTTGAGTCCTCAACCTTTGAAACGACTTCGATGCGAGACATTTGTAGTTTACGCTGCTTTATACTTCGCTCTTATTCCGTTCAGCATATCCCTGTACTGCATAGCTGCCTTTGCAGGATCTTTGGCATAAAGAACAGCTCTACCAACGTTAACAATAACGTTGTCGCCAAACATCTTGATGATACTCTCAGCATCACCGCCCTGAGCGCCAACACCTGGCATCAAGACAAGCACATCATTGCCGACATAAGCCCTGATACGCGCTACCTCGCGCAAGGAAACGTGATTTCCTGGGCTTGGAGCGCCAATAACAACACCATCCCACTTGTAATCAGCGGCAGCACGAGCCAGCTGAATATACTGCGGAACAAACTTGTGCACAATATCCTTTTTAACACCTTCAACTTCGTGTAATTCGTGCAGTTCAACAATGTCCTCAAGATGATAACCTGCAGGGTTCTCAGTAACCTCGGCCAGCTTCATTTTCTCTGTCTTGTGCTGCGGGTTACTCATAATATCCATTCCGATTATTCCCAAACCACGGTTATGAGCCATCATTGCAGCTTCTTCAAAGTTGCCAGGGAACGGCGAATAAGTCACTCCAGCAAAGCCCTCTTTTTGGGCTGCGTATAGTCCAGAGTCATTGGTATTTCCTATGTCAGCAACCTTGGGGTCATCAAGCGGAAGCATATCACGATCCCAAATTCTTTGAGTCAAAGCACTAACCTGTTCTCTTGTTAATCCCTTGATGAAATTACGATTAATCTTAACTGCAGACGAATAAGGCGCAACCTTATCAATAAAGTCCATACTCCATTCAAACTTGTCAGCGCCTTCAGGCATAGTATTCTCAGTAGCCTGCCAGTATTCTGAAGGATCCAAGCCAGCGCACAAAATAGAATTCTTTCGTGCAACAATCTCTTTCCATTTCTGCATCAAAGTAGTTTTATACAGGGTTTCTCCCTTCATTATCTGGTCAATCGAAAGACCATAGTGAGACGATACGCGCCTGTCAAGCGCGTCAAACTTATTGGTGGTGTGGAGAGCATCTTCATAACGCTCAACAAACCTCTTCGCACGGTCCTGCTTTCCACCGCTCGGGTCAAAGAATCGCGCAAACATTTTCGCGCCCTTCTTTCTAAGGAAATTCTTGCTCCATTTTGTAGGGTCTCGGAAATAGGCAACAGCCTCAGGATTCTGAGAATGCTCTCTGAGGAACTCCTCATCAATCCCAACAATAGGATGAACATTAACGCCAACCTGAGCAAGATTCTCCTCACCACCCTGATAACGGGTAACAACAGAAAGAAGATCAGTAATCTGGGCTCCTGCGCGCCTCAATATAGGAATCCAGCCGGTCTCACTGCCATCTGCTTCCTTATGATAACAACTCGAACCTTCTGTAATCAAGTCAACGATGTGCAAATTTGGGCACTTCCATAAAAATCCGCCAGTGCTTATTGGAGAGCCATCGTCGCCCTGAACCTCAATATGGTCGGGATGATTAGCAACAGGCTTGTAAATAGAAACATGAGGCAAACCAAGCAAATGAGCAACAGGCGCAGAGAAAAGCCAATCCCTTGTCTGACCGCCGGAAATCGTGCAGTGGCCTTCTTTAGGCAGAAGACGCGATGCTTCCTCAGCAAGAATCTCAATAATCTTCTTGAAATCAGGATTCCTGTCCATCATGCCAACAGCGTGATGCCACATGCCCTGAGCATTATTCTCAAACTCCTTGAAGAAACCACCGTCACCAACAACTTTCTCGCTGTTACAATAATAAATGCCTATCTCGCCTGCAGCTAAAAGCGTGGGATCAACATCCTGAAAACCTGAAGTCTTCACCAACTGTTCTGCAACAAACTGGTTACCTGCCATAACTAACACCTCCCTACTTTTGCTTTGGAAGGTTTACACCCATTTATAAGAAAATCTGCACAGGAATATGGGGATTGGGATGTAGAGATTAGTTTAGCAAGATTTCAAGTTTAATACGCGCGGGGCCTTTTATCAATATTCGCGACCATAATCCTGTTTTTCTTAGAATTAACGCTGTAAAGAATCCTGTAATCACCAATACGAATCCTGCAGCATCAGAGATTCAAATGTTTTTTCACGTTCTCAAGAGAGACCGTCTTGCCCTGGCGCCCTTCTTCAAGAGCTTCTGCAAGAATCCTGCGTTCTTCCCCGCTCATATGAGTATCCGCAAAATCATCACGAAGGCGATGAAGCTCATCATCCATTTCAGCAACCTTCGTCTTAACAACTTCCAATTCTTCCAAAATCTTCAATTCAACTGTTTCAGCCATACTCTCTAACAAACTGCCTGCATTTAAATACTTTGCTCATGTGATTCCTATTGATTAAGCCACGACTTCAATAACGCGTTTCTTCAACAGTTTGCGTGTTTCCATCTCCAAAACAGCGTTGTAGAACTCAACAAACTTTTTCACTTCAGGACTTGCCAAATTCAAGCGGTACATCTTTGCCTTGCCCACCTTCCGCGTTTGAACAACAATCTGCCTTCCAGCGAATTCCTTCCAAAAAGACTTCAAGCTTGTATAACTAACCTTGGCGTTGCGCGCAATATCGCGCATAGAATAATCATATTCCCTGAACGTAACGAGGAAATCCAACACCCTGTTGCGCGGGTTATCACCATATGTGCTCAAAAAGATTGATTCCATAACAACTTTAAAGGCGCACGATATATAAATGTTCTGTTTTTGTCCCATAAAGGTCAAAATAAAGACCAAAAGATTAAACGCTCAAAAGAAACAACTCAAAGCGTGGCAAAAATAGAACGAAGCACATACATCAGAATCAGCAAAACCCTTCTCCGTAAGCTATTCCGTACAGGCTGCTGGGGCGCAGGCTCGATGTACGAAGAACACCTCAAGGAAGGATTTCCAAAAGAAGATGCTGACAAAGCCATATTAGTGGCAGATGCACTTGTGAGACAAGGCATACTCGGCAAAAAAAGAAAACTTTACGGCTTCAAATACTTCTTAAGAGAAGAAATGTATGAAAAAATTATGGAAATAATTCAATAAGACGCTTTAATCATCGCGGATATCAAGCTTATCTTCTTTAGTCCATGGCCCGATGCCTTTGCACATGCCAAGAAACTTTCTTTTCTTTTTTGCCATTTATGAATGAAATACGTGCGCTTTTTTAAAATTTTCCACAACACTTAAAAATAAAGGCAGGTTATTATGCCATATGCTTGAAAACCCAGCAATAATGTTCGGACTCATAGGAGCACTGGGCGGATTATTAAGAGCAGTCATAGGCGTAAGAAAAGCAACCCTGCAAAAAAGAAAGTTTGTGCTGAAGTATTTCTTAATAACAGTATTAGGCGCAGCAATAATCGGAGCAATACTCGGAAGCATAATAGGAATAAACAAGGCAGTAGCACTGTTTGCAGGCTACGCAGGAACAGACCTATTAGAAGGACTGGCGAAAAGCTTCAAAATAGCACCAATACGCATAGGTTAACGACTTCTTGGTTACAAACAAAGTTTAAGAAGAACTGCACAGTAATAGAACGCATGAAAAACGCAGCAATGCCAAAATGGGCTTGGGCAGTGATAGTAATCATCCTGCTTATTCTCATATATTGGTTCTTCTTAAGATAAAAACTGAAAAGAGGCCAATAACTGAGATTTAACTAGATTTTTATCTTTTTTTACTTAATTCTTTCCGGATGATTATGAAAACTTTTCAAATAAAACCTTCATTTTCCGAAAAGATTCCGAAGCAGGCAGTAAAACCTTCGGAAAATCATCCGATGAAAATTTTAATAAGGAAAACATGCTATATCTATGACGAAGTATTATCTTGACACTTCGATATGGCTGGATTATTATGAAAACAGAACCGACAGATTCCGGCCACTTGGCGAGTGGGCTCTTGCTTTGCTTTCTCAAATAAGAATTAGAAGTGACAAAATACTTGTTTCAGATGCGGTATTGAAAGAATTAGAAATCAGATATGATTCTACAAAAATCAGAGAAATACTTGCACCTTTTAACAATTGGATTGAACTGATTTTCACCAGCGAAAATCAATATAACGAGTCAAAATTAATTGCCAGAAACAGAAGCCTTCCCAAAGCAGACGCATTGCACGCAATACTCTCGCGCGATAGAAGTAGTATTTTAGTCTCACGAGACCATCATTTTGAAATGCTGCAGGATATAACAAAGGCGCGCAAACCAGAAGAGTTAATCTGAAAATCCACGCTCTTTAGCCAATTTATTGAATGCGATTTCCCTTATTTGTTCCAATTCCTCATCAGTAGTCTTTCTTTTCGACTTTCCAAGGAATTTGTGCAGTTCCTTCCAAGAATCAGTCTTTTTAATCGCTTCCAGCTTATCCCTCAAGGCTTCCCTGACAAACTCCGTCTTTGTAGAATAGTTCGGCTTCATAGCCTTATCAATCTCTTCAGCCATCTCATCATTGACTTTAATGGTAATGCTTTCCATCGTAAGACAGGGTAAGACGAAGTAATTTATAAAGTTTTCGCTTGTCAAAAGAAATTGAGGAAAAGAATAAAAAGTGGCATATTCTAACCGGCATCATGGACGTACAATACAAAATCTTTGAGCTGTTCATAAAAGCCAAGAGATTAAGGTTTTCTGACATAGAAAAAGCAACAGGAATGAAAAGCAACCTGCTGGCATACCACTTAGAAGGGCTGGTAAAACAGGGAGTGCTCACAAAAGAATACGATGACTACGTTCTGACAAAAAACGCAGAAACAATGATGCCGATGTTTGCACAACTGATAGGCAAGGAAAAAGGAGTACTGCCGGTAGTATTGATGGCGATATTGAATGAAGACAAAATATTACTTCTCAAACGAAACAAAAGACCATACCAGGGATACTGGGGAATGCCAGGCGGAAAACTCCAACTGCAGGAAAGCATACCAGACTGCGCACTAAGAGAAGCAGAAGAAGAAACAGGACTCAAATGCAACTTCTCCCACATCGCATCAGTAATACACGAAAGAGTAAAAGAAAACGAAGAATACAAACACGCATTCTTATTGTTTTTAACAGTGCTGAAGCCTGAAGCGATTAAACTCAAAGAAAGCGAGGAAGGAAAACTCGAATGGTTTCCGTTAAACAACTTACAAGCAGACAGGATAATACCGTCAGACTACAACATGATAAAAGAACACATAGAACAAATGACTAAAGTAAGCACTGTAATAATGGAAGAAAACAGCGAAGGGCAATTAATATCATTCAATAAAAAGAATTAAAAAAATAAAATTCTTAAATCTTGAACTTGTCAGCCAACATACCAATAATAGGTATAGGCTTCTCCTTTCCGCTCAAGCTGTAGACAATACCGATAATCCACAAAACGAGCATCAGAATGCTACCAATCGGCAGGATGATGAACCAGCCAATAATCGGCAGGAAAGTTCCCACAACGTACAGGATTATCCAAATAACAGACAAAACCAAACCCTGTTTTGCATAATACATAGCATACTTGTCAGTCTTGCGAGTCAAGAGCACTATAACAAAACCGACAATGCCCAAGAACACACCTAAAAACGCAAATAACTTACTATCAGATTCTTTAGCCATACTAAATCACCTCTGTTTTATAGTACTGATTGGCAGGGCTTTAAAATAGTTGCGGTTAATCAGAGTCCTATTCAAGAGTGGTAATAAAGCATTAAAACACTCTTAATACTAATGTGGCGTATGTTAACAGAAGTGCATTTCAGCAATATGGCTTCTTTGATGTACATTGTTGCATCAGTCCTGCTAATAGCTGCGTGTTTATTGTTATACAGCGCGCACAAGCTATTCAAGCCAGGAGACGTGACAGCAATAACAATCAGCATGCTTGTAGCAGGCATAGCACTGCTGGCAGCACGATTGATGGCTGTCTTTGACGCTAACATATTCCAAATACAACACTTTACGTTTTACCGTGCAGTGCTGGCAGTAATATCAGCACTGGCATTCCTCGTATTCGCATACGAATTCTATCAATTCGCAGAACAATACGGACTGCAGGTATGCAATGTTAAAAAATCAAAATCTGAAAACAAAATAGCCAAAGCGCTTGGAGGTAGAATATGTTAGACTTATTATTCTGGATGCAACTATTAGGCATATTAGGAGAAGTGCTAATAGCAGGATTAGGCGTGGGAATAGCATTCCGCTCAAAATCATCAGTAGGCTGGTTCATGGGACTCAGCTTCCTGCTATACGCGCTATACGACTTCATACAGCTCGGAAGAGCCATAGGCAGCTGGGCAATAGACCTATCCCCATACATAATCGGCATAGTATACTTTATAGCAGTTATCACAATGGTGATATCGGCCTGGAAAATATACAAAGCATTAGACTAAAAAAATAAAAAAATATTTTATTTTCTTTTTCTCAGAACAAAGATACCTACAACACCGACCAGTCCTGCCAACAGCAGGGTGACGGAGCTGAACTCCGGGGCAGCACCGGGGGTTGGGGACTGATTAGGGCCAAAAAGGAAAGCAATTGAATCCTGATCTACAGTAAATTGTGTCGCGTATCCGACAAATTGCGTTGCATCCGAGGTTGGCTCAACATCCACGCCCCATTCGAAACCGGTATAGGTCAAATTAAAGCCTTTTACAGTTGCAAGATTCATATCGTACTGCTGGACGGTTACCAAATTGTTACTATCTCCTCCAATTACGCTTATAAGATTTCCGGAACCAAAATTGCCGCTCGTTGCCACACCTTCGATATCTATCATTGCGCTGAAGGTATCATCAAGCGAAATGGCGCCTGTGTTGGCATTGATGACCATTAAAGCGCCCTCATTATTATTGCCATCCATTCCGTAAAGATAAGCGTAGTTATCATCTGCAGAGTCAACACGTATGCCCATGATTTCAACATTGTCAATGGTAAGATATTCCCTTGTCTGATTGAACGGCGTCATGTTAACAATAAAAAATCTTGAATACGAACCATAATCCATAAACGCGCATACAGCAGTACCGCCGTTACAGACAAATATTGGCGGGTCATAATTGCCTGCGGCAGTTTGGTCCTGCTTTGCAAGCCGTTTTACCGCCATCGTTGCGCCAGGCGAAGTGCCATTAATCTGCACCATAATTGCAAAAGCATTGCTTCTGCCAGACGCATAAGCATTGCCGGTAGCAGAATCTATCACCACACCTTCAGGATAAGCACTGGAACCGGTGTTAATAACAACGCCCCTGTTTATAGAGCCAGTATTCTTGTTATACTGAATATCCAAAAAACGCAGAGTGCCGGAAGTAGAACTCAGCCAAACTTCAACACGGCTTGAATCAATAGCTATATCACCAATCTCTGTAGGATTAAATGTGGCAGTCCTATTGGCGAAAATCCAATCAACATTACAATTGTTGGCAAGGTCTATTCTGGCAGCAGTAACCTTACCAGAATCATCGGTAGTAGCAACATAAATAATGTCGCCATCACCCCTGTGATGAAAATCATAAACGATATTTGCGCCGTAATCAAAATCAACACCACAATCATAAGCGCCACTGAAAGTATTATATGAATAAAGATAAAGATGAGATAAATCGGTATCTCTGACCAGCATCACAGTATGATCATTTGTAACAACCAGGTCATTGCTAGGATAATAAGCCGTCTGCAAGAATTCAAGAGTCACTGACAAATCAGGAATTGTTCTTAAAAAAGGATTGTTGGCAGTACAGCTAGGATCACTAAAAGAACCAGTAGACGGGGCTGTGGCAGAAGCGAGATTTTCTACTTTGGACCAAGTCAAATT
>CABMGU010000073.1 GCA_902385765.1 uncultured archaeon
GACGACAGGCTCTGCTTCAAAAACAACATCAACAGTGCCAAAATCAATATTCTTGGTAAAACGATTCAACTGGTCAACAGAAACAACACCGCCGTTCGCATTGCCAGCAAACTTAACAGGCAACAAGCCCTTATAATCAATCTTCTGGCTGTTATCCTGCACGCAAACAACAACAGTCGCGCCATTCTCAGCAGCCTGCAAAACATTCTCAAAAGTGCCGGGCAAAACCTGCTTGATATCAACATTACTGATAACAATAACATCATAATTGCCCTCCTGAATAATCGGAGGCTCTGTAACAACAACATCCAATTCTCCAGAAGCCAGCAACGCATTCCTCAAGTAAGTGGAAGCATTATTGGTAATCAGCAAAACCTTTGCCTTGCCCGCAGCAGGAGCAGACAGATAAGCAACATTATCAACAGCCAAGTCGTCGCTGATTCCCAGCTCAAGCTTGGTAACACCAGGAGGAGTCTTGAAAGAGAAAGTCTCAGTGCCTCCTGCAGGAATTGACAATTTGGTCTGGGAAGAACCAACAAACAGAGGAACATCCAACAGTTCCTTATTATAATTCTTCACATAAACAGTAGACTGGTCATTGCCTGCATCAAGCTGAATAATGCCAACATTTTTTCTATTTGAGGAGCCGATGTTGATGAAATCAACAACCAAGCCCTTGCTCTCCAGAACTTTTTTCGCAATATCTGGATTCTGGCCCCCTGTATTAATAAAATCGCTGATAACAACAACGCGACCTTCTGATAAGGTTTCGCCAGCCAGAATAACAGCTTCACCAATCTTTGAAACAGTTGACTTCGGCTGCAAAGAGTTCAGGAACTTGTAAGCCTCATCGGCAGATGCGTCCTGCAAAGCAATAAACGGAACGTCTTTTGCCAAAATGATAGTGTTCTTTGAGCCGAGAACCTTCTTTGCCTGGGCGACAGATAGGTCAAACCTCGACCTTGCGCCCTCCATAGTCTGAGAACTTGCGCTGACATCCAATACTATGACTGTGTTCGAGGCTGTAACGTCGTGCTCGTAATTGGTGAACGGATGAGAAAATGTTAGTGCAAGACCCAACAGCAATAACAACTGGATGATAAAGAGCCAGTCGTGAGTAATCTGCCTCAGAAAACTGGTAAGCTTTCTCGCGCCAGAAGACTTCAGGAAAAACATCAAACTCGGAATCTGAACAAGCTTAGGCCTGGGACGAATCAAGTAAAGAATGATTAACGGCACTAATACTAACAAAGCCCACAATCCAGCCTGGTTACCTATGCTTATCGGACCTAAAGACAATGGCATGTATCACTCAGTATACTTTTTACTACACTGATTTAAATAGTTTGTGTATGATGTTAATACTCTTAACCAAAAGACCAGTATTCTGACTATTAGTTAATATTGTTGCCAGTTTTAATAATTTCGGCTTTATTTGTTTTCATATGGAAAATAAATAAGGTGCGTTATTTGTTACCACTCTTAGGTGACTATAAAACGAAAGGTTTATATATGGAAAAGGCTTAATCCGGTTATCGAGGTGGTAAAAATGATACCAACATATGAACGACAAAACAAGTGGATAAAGGATTACCTTCAGCCGTTAGTCGAAGGAAGACTAGGCGATTTTGCAAAAAATTACAGAGAAAACAGACGAGACGCACTCAGAGCAGACATGCAAAAAGCAGGAGTATTTGACTCATTACAAAAACTTGAAAGAGAAGGACCTGAATGCGACAAACCATTCAGAGAATTCGCTGATGCTGTAAGACGAAAATACGTCAGTGTCTGTTCCAAATACGATTCTGTCTCAATACTCGGAGAAGAATTAGGCGGACCAGGCATTGGACCTGCCTTCATTAATAATTTATACCTCCCTTTTTGCTTAAGTTTACGTTCCTATTACGAACGAGGCAGAACAACCAAACCTGATGAAGAGACTTTACAAATGATCTTTGATATTCGGAGAGTTTCAGAAGAACGCCATGACTACCACCCTCCACGAGGACCGCCAGCAGCGGCTGCATAGGTGAACAAAAATGACAGACGACGAAAAACCAAAGGAAGAAAAGCGCGGACAATTTCCAATATCAGGGAACCTCGGATCATCATATGCGTTAACTCCCCGAGACCAAATTGAAAAAAAGATAGATGCTATGAATGAGATCATTGGACTGCCTGACCAACCTGCTTCCCTTAAATGCGACAAATGCCCGTTAACACCTGAAAGCGATGAATGCAAACTATACAGGCAGAACTTTGACGTCTGCGAAAGATACAAACAGCCACCGGCTGCGTAAATTTTTTCTATTTTTCAGTTATATTCTATTGCTCATCCTTATGATACAAATCCAACAGAATCACCTTGTTCTCCTCTGGAATAAAGGCATAAGACAATCGAAAAGGCTTAACATATAATTCACGCGTTCCCTTCCTAGCAAACCTCATCGGCTTGCCGATTTCAGGATTATTGATTATCTTCCTTATCTGCACCTTGAGCTTTTCTTTCAAAGCAGAATCAATCTTTTGAAAAAGCCTCTCAAAATGAGAGTCAAAATCAACCACTACCATTTCTCAAGTTCCTTCAAGAATTCATCAGCGCGCACTGATTTGAACTGCCCTTTTTCATACCTTTTCCACGCCTCTTCAGTCCGCCTGGCAAACTCGAGATCGTCCTTCAGGCTTTTGTCCAATTCAGTAGCTTTCTTCAAAATAAGCTGCTGGTTGTTCTTAATAACAAGAAGCTGTTCCCCTTCTTCGATATCCTCTCTAAGCTCGGAAGGAATGACAACCTGACCCTTCGAGCTCATCTTAGTAAGCGCAATTTCCATATTCTCACCTAAGTAAGACACATCTTACCAAGTATATAAAACTTTCTATCCGCCGAAAATCTACGACCACAATCTGGCAAAACACTTCTTCTGACAAAATAGCAAAGTTTATATATAAGACTGGTCTTATAGATAAGATGTATCTTATTTGGAGGCTGAAATATGACTGAAATAATTGAGATGGGAACTGTAAGTTCGAGAGGACAAATATGCATACCCAACGACATAAGAGATGAAATGGGGCTGAAAGAAGGAAACAAAGTATTATTTGTACTGCAGGATGAATCGCTCTTAGTCAAAAAAGTAACCCTGCAAAGTTTTGCAGAAATCACCAAGCCGTTAAAAGAAGCGGCAAAAAGAGCAGGATTCAAGGAATCTGAAGCAGACGGCATAGTGCACAGGTCCAGACAAAGAAGATGAATATTAAAATAATCAGTCCGAATGAATTCTTGACAAAATAAAAAAAATTTATCCTTTAAAGAAGGACATAATCTTTGACCAGACGCCCTGCTTTGCAGGCATCGGCTCCGGCATCTTCTGAACAGCAATCGGCTCACGCACTTCTGCCTTAGCAACCTGACTGACATCTGCCCGAGCAACCTTCGTCACAGTCGGCTGAGGCGCTACCTGAGGCTTGCATTTCTCGCCATCACATTTGACAGGCTGAACAGGCCGGCACTGGTCAAGGCAGTCAACAACAATCTTTGAACATTCAGACTTACCAGTAACCTTGCACTGGAAATAACCCTTCACGCACTCAGTCTCGCAGCCATAATCAGGACAGATGCACGCAGGGCACCCAGCAGAACCGCAGGAATTCAAACAAGAATCAATCTTCATCTTGCACGAAGCATCATCGACGTTGTATTTTGCACATTCATCTCTAATCATCCCGCATTTATCCTGACACGAATACGCAACAGGAGGCACAACAGTGGGTGGCTGAGGAGCAACAGCCGTTGCCACAGGCATAGGCTCAGCACTTGGCAAAGGAGTAACGCGCATGGTCACGGCAGGCTGAGACGTTATAACCTGAGTCGCAACAGCAGTCACGCCTTTAACATCAGCATCAACCAAAGACGGCTCTGGCTGAGTCCTGCACTGCAAAACACAAATGTTAACACATTTCTCAGCAGTATACTTCTGAGTGCACTCCTTCTTGCACGCATCATAACAAGTATCGTACGAAGTCGTAATCGCGGTAGTAATCGCAAAAACAGAAACAGCACATAACAACAACATCAAAACAAATTTTTTCATAAAGATACACCTCAAATACAGAAAACAATACCAGTATAAAAAGTTAAGCAGATTTTATAGGTATTCCTCGTTCCAATACGAGTCTTATGTTTTTGAGGAATGTCAAGGCATTATTAATCGATTGTTCCGCAGGCTCTTTATTTGCCTGCGGGATTGTTTGATACGTAAAATGCCCCCTTTTCCACTTTTCATCCTTGAAAATCTGCAATAACTCGTCGGCCCTGACAATCATCCTTTGGTAAATCCTCAGCAATTCCACGTCAAGAACTCCTGTCTTAACAAAATTCTCCTCAAATGCCTCGTACGTCTTCTTGTGAACATCCGGCATTTCTGTCTTGATGCCCTTGGAAAGCAGCATAGCTTTTGCAGTGAAAAAGACTGCATAATATGAATGGGAAATGACCGAACTATAAAATGTGGACTCTTCTTCAAGCTCAAAATACTTCTTTGCCTCTTTTTCTTCAGTTATCTTTTTAAGTATTTTTGCCACTTGGAGTTCATTCTCTCCCCTTTCAAGATAAATTCTTATCATTAAATCCACGTTCCAATGCCTCGTTTATTATTTGATAATATGCTTCAGCGCCGTGAAGAATGAGATTATTTTTCGCGATTTCCTTTCCATAATTTGCCTGCTTGCTGAGAAGCATTTCCAGAAATTCCGACTTCCTGAAGACGTAAAGATGAATTTCTGGAACACTTAGCTCACAGGTGAATCGCAATTGGGCATATATGCTCTTCGCCTCTTCTGCATCATCAATAATGACAACAACATCGATATCGGAGCCTTTTTTCTGAGCATTTTTAGCATAGCTGCCGGTTACAATAAAAATGTAGAACGGCGTTGGAACTTTTTCTGCAGCTTTTTGCAGGTTTTGATAAGGCAAAGCCCTGTTCCAGGCAAGATGCTCGGCGACAAGGGCAGAATAAGCCTGCGCCTTTAGACTACAAAGATTCGATATGTACAGAATGACATTCCCTGCTTTTTCTTCCCGTAGAATTTCCTCCTTGACCAGTTTCTTAAGAACGGCGAAAACGTAACTCTTAGAGCTCTTTTTGCACAACTCCTTAATCTCCTTAAACGTGAAACTCTTCCATGGCGAGCCGATAAACGGCACCAATAACTGATGTTCTTTCTTTATCATTTTCCCCTAATTTTAGGTATAATCCCCCCTAATTTTAGGTATTATTTAAATGTTTCGCCTTTCCAGCAGATAACTATTTCTCTTTCGGATACGTCCCGGGCAGCATAAACACCTTGGAAATACGCACAGCAAAACCCTTCTGCTCGGTCATAACCTGCTCAGTCGTCATAACAGCAGTGCCGAGAGCAACTAATTCGCCTTTCAAAGTCAAAACAGCAACATCATCATCCTTGTCAATACCGCTTTCAATCTTCACAATGCCAGGAACATTCAAAGAAGCGCCGTGGCAAATAGTATCAACAGCGCTGTCCTGCACCCAGATTTTCGGCAAATGCTGGACAGCAAACTCAACAGGCTTGATGCAGTGGCGCAAGAATTTCTCATTATTCTCTTCCTTCCAGAAAGCAAACGCGTCCTCCAAGTCCTGCAAAGTAACCCAGTCCTTCTCAGTAAAAGGACCTGCTTTTGTCCTGATTAATTCAGCCATATGAGCGCCAACCTTCAAGCGCTTGCCAACATCGTGGCAGAGCTTTCTCACATAAGTACCAGCCTGAGAGCCCATTTTGAACAGAACATCCTTGTCGTTAATCTCGAGAATGTCAAGATAGTAAACCTCGCGCTCCCTTTCCTTCCTGACAACAGCAGACTTCACAGGAGGCATCTGCATAATCTTGCCAGTGAATTCCTTTAATGCTTTTTCCAATTCAGCCCTTTCAACATCAGCGTGCAAATGCATAATGCAGACATACTCCTTTCCCGCAGTCAACAAAGCCTGAACAACCCTTGTAGCACTGCCCAAAGCAACAGGCAAAACACCAGTAACACCCGGGTCAAGACTTCCGCCGTGGCCTGCCTTGTCAATCTGCAAAATCCTCTGCACATAAGCAGAAACCATATGAGAAGTAGGACCCTTCGGCTTGTTCAAATTAATAACGCCAAAATCAATCAAATCAGGAATCTTCCTCTCGTAAGGATTACAGCCAAAATTAGGATTAGTATCTGCCTCGCGCTTCACAAGAACTTCACGCTTGATTCTCTCGAACGGTAAAAGGCTCATAGTCAAAAGAATTAATCCTCCTGTAATAAATATTACTGTATAACGGGCGCAGGCGCGACCTTTTTCACAACAGCTTCAGGCTTCTTTACAACAGGAGCTTTAGGTGCTACAGATGCAGGCTTAACAGCAGGTTTGACTTCAGGCTTAACTTCAGCAGGCTTCTCAACAGGCGCTGCAGGCTTTGCTTCCTTGCCGGTAACCTTCTCAGCAATCCTCTTAACGATTCCCTTCTTCTCCTCAACAACCTTTTTTACTTCCACAGGAGCGCCGAACAATTCAGCACGGACAACACCCTTGTCATCCTTAGAAACATTAACCTTGACACGAGAAGGAGGACACCTGATGCCGTGCTTCCACACAAACAAATTCAGATGAGTGCCAAGACGCACATCCTCGCTCTTCATATGCTTTTTCAGGAACTCCTTAAGAGTATTGATTGCCTTTTTCGCGCGCTTGTATCTCTGCGCTTTCAGCCAACCTTTCCTCAAAGGAATAACATAAGTTCTTTCCATCTTAAACCTTCAACTTGCTCCTGCGCCAGTTGCGCTTAATCCTTGTATGCCTGCCAGGATGAATCCTTCGACCTTTTCCATAAGCTTTAGGAATAGTCCAAAACGGAGCCCAACGCGTCTGACGCATACGCTTAATCAAACGCTTCTTCCTAGCCGGGTGTTTGTGGATTGACATTTGCTACCTCAGGAGCTTCAATTTTCACTTTCTTCGCCCTTGGCTTTCTCGGAGCGCGAGGCTTCTTCTGCTTCTCTTCCTTAACCTCTGCCTCAATCTTCAACTCCTCCTTAGGCTTAGCAGGCAAAACAATACCCTGCTCTTTCATAATAACAGAAGAAACATTCTCTAACAATTGCTGGCCCCTTGGACCGATAACCCTTCCTTTATGGAAACCCTTCGCAGTTTGCTTCGCAAGACCTGATTTCTCAAGCTGCTGCAAAATTTTTCTTAAAACGCTGCCGGAACCAGGATAGTAATGATCAGGAGCATAACCGTTGTTCTTTCTTCCGCCAAAAATAGTCCTCAGCTTCTGAGTGCCGACAGGACCAAGCAAAAACAATTTTCTCAGAACAGCAGCAGAACGGACAAACCACCAGTCATCCTGCACAGGAGGACGCTCCCTGCTAACGCCAGTCTTAACAAACGGAGCCCAAGCTGGAGGCTTAATGCTCGCATCCTTTTTCAGTTCCTCAGCAACACGCTTGATTAGCAATGTTGCATCAACATCGTGTATTCCCATTGTGTTTGACCTCGCGGTCTTGTTTGGACGTCTTAACGAGCGTCCAGAATACACTGAGGGCAAGAGAGGTGGTTTATAAAGCTATCGAAATCGATATAAAAAAGAACTTTCCGACGATAATAAGAGGGGCAAATGGAATCAGAACCACTATACATATACGAAGCAAAAGCAAAAGCGCACAGCCAGGAAAACTTTGCAATACGATTTCCAAATCCGTGCGTAATCGTGCCTGAAAACATGAACGGCGCCAAGTGCGAACAATTATTACACCAGCTCACCCTGCCGTCCATACCAAGAAACAGCTCAGTCTACAGGTTGGCAAAGCCTGAAAATGATCCTTGGGCATCATTCCGCATCGGAAGAGATCAAAGTAATGACGTTGTGGTGAATTTTGAAGGAGTGCTCCCTGTGCACGCCCAGTTAAAAGTCGGGCGGGATGCAAGAATACTTGATTTAAATGAATGCCTGAAAGTATCTGACATCGGAGACCGCCTGCACCCTGTAACAGACGGCCGCCATATCCTGGACGGAAAAGCAGTCGTAGCACTCTCAACAAACCCTCTTGTGCTGATTTACTATTTCATGCCACAAGAATTCTACAGAATGCTGAACAACAAATTAGCATTTAGCTAAGGATACAATCTTTCTATCACGTGCGCCAGTTCAGGATGAATCAACTGGTTCTTCTTCACCATATCTCTCACGTCATCAACAGAAAACCACCTGCTGCCGGCAACCTCTTCAGGATTAAACCTGAAAGGACCTTCAGAAACACCCCTGAAAACCTGCAAAAACTTGCGCATCTTATAATGGTCGTAGGAGCTTTCGTCAATCAAAGCAAGCGGAACATCAATTCCAATCTCTTCCTTCAATTCCCTTTTCGCAGCCTGCTCGTAAGATTCCCCTTTCTGCACGTGACCACCGGCAGAAGTAACCCAGTGGCCGGGACAGAACTTCTTCTTCGCAGAACGCATCTGCAGCAAAAGCTCTCCCTTGCTGTTAAAAATCAGAACGTGAACAATCCTGTGATTCAAACGCTTCTGATAAACTTCGTCTGCAGATGCAGAGCTGACAACCTCATTATTGTCATCAACAACGTCAAGGAATTCCATAAAAATACCGAGCAAATGAAAAATATATAAACATTTGCACAATTCTTATAAACAAAAAGAGATAAAACACAAAACATGCTAAAACTAACACTGCCGGACGGAAAAGTCCTGCAGCTTCCTGACAAAAGCACAGGAATGCAGGCAGCAGAAGCCATCGGCAAAAAACTCGCAAAAGATGCGCTGGCAATACAAATTGATGGAGAGACAAGAGACTTAAGCAGAACAATAGAAAAAGATTCCAAGATAAAAATATTGACTTTCTCAGACGAAAAAGGAAAAGAAACATTCAGGCACAGCACAGCACACGTATTCGCGCAGGCAGTCAAAAAAATATTTCCTGCAGCAAAACCAACAATCGGGCCAGCAGTAGAAGAAGGATTCTATTACGACTTTGATGATTTGAAAATAACGCCAGAAGATTTTCCAAAAATAGAAACAGCAATGCAGGAAATCGCAAACGCAAACTATCCGTTTGAAAGAAAAGAATGCACACTCGCAGACATCAAAAAATTCGAAGGCGACAACCCGTACAAAATTGAAATGGCAGAAGAGTACAAGAAAAAAGGACTCAAACTAACAGCATACAAATCAGGAGACTTTATTGACTTGTGCGAAGGACCGCACGTGCCAAGCACAGGATACATCAAAGCGTTCAAGCTCACAAAAGTCGCAGCAGCATTCTGGAAAGGAGAATCAAAAAACAAACAATTGACGAGAATATACGGCATTTCGTTCCCAAGCACAAAAGAACTCACGGACTTCGAGAAATTACAAGAGGAAATTGAAAAAAGAGACCACAGAAAAATAGGGCAAAACCTCGACTTGTTCATGGTGCACGAATGGAGTCCGGGAAGCCCGTTCATACTCCCAAAAGGAACAATCATCTACAATGAACTGGTAAAATACATCAGAGAAGAATACTGGAAAAGAGGATACCAGGAAGTAATCACGCCGCAAATGTTCAACAAAGCACTATGGGAACAATCAGGACACTGGGCGCACTACAAAGAAAACATGTTCGTATTGGAAGTGGATGACGAAGAATTCTCGCTAAAACCAATGAACTGCCCGTCACACGTGCTAATCTTCAAAGCAAAAACAAGAAGCTACCGCGATTTGCCATTAAGAATAGCAGACTTCTGCTATTTGCACCGAAACGAGGTAAGAGGCACTTTAGGCGGACTGACAAGAGTAAGAAAACTATCACAGGACGACGCGCACATCTTCTGCACACCAGAACAAATCAAAGACGAAATAAAAGGAGTACTGGACTTCATAAAATTCATCTACGAAGAAACATTCAAAATGCCCTATAAAGCAAGACTATCAACAAAACCGGAAAAAGCAATGGGCGCACCAGAACTCTGGGAAAAAGCAGAAAAAGGACTTGCAGAAGCAATGGACGAACTCGGAATGAAATACGAAATTGCGCCAGGAGAAGGAGCATTCTACGGACCAAAAATAGACTGCTTTGTAAAAGACGTACTCGGCAGGGAATGGCAATGCGCAACCTGCCAGCTCGACTTCCAGATGCCCC
>CABMGU010000074.1 GCA_902385765.1 uncultured archaeon
AACCTGCATATTCCTCAGACTGAGGAAGCCCGTGCAGAGGCTGAGATTTTGATGCAGGTCCAGACCCAGCTGATTTCTCCAAGGTATGGATTGTCTGTCATCGGCTGTATTCAGGATGCTATCAGTGGCAATTATTTGTTGACTAAGCACGGCGAGCTGTCCCGCGAGGATGCCCTTCAGTTGCTTGCAAGTGTTAATGTGACTGATTTCAGCAGGCTGCCTTCCAAGAAAATGGTTACCGGCCGTGAAATCTTTAGTGCCTTGCTGCCTGATGATTTTGATTATGAAAGCGCCTCGCGTTCTGGTGAGAAGGTCGTCATTAAGAAAGGAACGATAATGGAGGGCATTATTGACACCAAGTCGATTGGTGGTGAGGGTGAAGGTCTTTTATTGAGAAGTTTGCATAAGAAGTACGGTCCTGCGAAGACTATTGGGATTTTGCATCAGATTTTCCGTTTGGGTATTGAGTATCTTGTGAGGCGTGGTTTCAGCACTGGTATTGCTGATGAGGACCTGCCTCAGGAAGCCCGCGATCAGATTGACCAGTTGTTGCATCAGGCAGAAGAGGATGTTTCTTTGATGATTCAGAGTTACAAGGAGGCCAAGCTTGAGGTTTTCCCCGGCAGGACTATGCGTGAAACTCTTGAATTGAAGATTTTGGAGCGTTTGAACAAGGCGCGTAATGCCTGCGGTCAGGTTATCAAGGCTTATGTGCAGGATAAGAATCATGCTGCTGTTATGATTTTGTCTGGAGCCCGAGGCAGTATTACTTCTCTTATTCAGATGTCGGCTTGCGTTGGTCAGCAGGCTATGCGTGGAAAGCGTATTGAGAAGGGCTATCGCGAGAGGACTTTGAGCTGTTTCAAGAGGGGGGATTTGTCTCCGGAAGCTCACGGCTTCATTATTCACGGTTTCAAGCACGGTATTAATCCTAAGGAGTTTTTCTTCCACTCGATTACCGGAAGGGACGCTCTGATGGATACTGCTTTGCGTACTCCGAAGTCTGGTTATTTGTACAGGCGTCTTGCGAACGCTATGCAGGACCTGCGTGTTGAGTATGACGGCACTGTGCGTGATGCTAATGGAAGGATTATACAGTTCGCTTATGGTGAAGATGGTATTGATGTTGCGCGTTCAGAGTCTGGTAAGATTGATGTTCAGCGCATAATCAATGAGAGTTGATGACAATGGTGCACTCAGAATTAAAGGAATATGAAGACAAGCTTCCTCCTAAATTGTTGCAGGAGATTGAGGAGAAATGCCCTTCTTCGAAGCTGAAGAAGGTTGCCCAGAAAGTTTATGAGGAGTTCTTGTCTGCCCAGATTGATGCCGGCGAGGCTGTTGGTCTTGTTGGTGCTGAAAGTATTGGCGAGCCAGGCACTCAGATGACTTTGAACACTTTCCACTATGCTGGTGTTGCAGAGATGAACGTCACTATGGGTTTGCCTCGTATCATTGAGATTCTTGACGGAAGGAAGAATATTGCAACTCCTCAGATGGAGATTTTCCTGAACGCGCCTTACAACAAGGGCAAGGACATTCGTGAGATTGCTTTGCAGGTTAAGGAGACTAAGCTTGGCGAGTTGGTTTCAGAGTATGGAATGAATATTGTTGATTTGAAGATTGAGTTGAAGCTTAATATGGAGAAGTTGAAGGAGCTTGATGTTGCTCCTGCTTATCTTGTCAAGGCTGTTGAGAAGGGTCTTTCTTCTGAGGCGGGCGTGAAGTTTGAGGATGGAACTCTCACCTTGAAGTTGAAGTGCAAGGATGATGAGCGTGGCTTGAACGCCTTGTATCGTTTGAAGGAGAAGTCTAAGGAAGTTTATGTCAAGGGCATCAAGGGCGTTTCCCAGATATTGCCGGTTAAGCGAAAGGATGAATTCCTGATTATTACTGCTGGAAGCAATTTGAAAAAAGTCTTCGAGCTTGACTTTGTTGACACTAACAGGACTACTACCAATGATATTTATGAGATTGCTGAGGTTTTGGGAGTTGAGGCTGCAAGGCAGGCGATTATGGATGAGGTTTTCAAGGTTATCGAGACTCAGGGTCTTAACGTTGATATCCGTCACATTATGCTTGTCGCTGATACGATGACTGTGAGCGGTGAAATAAAGGGCATTACCCGTTACGGAGTTGTTTCTGAGAAAGCGTCTGTTCTTGCCCGTGCATCTTTTGAAACTCCTATCAAGCACATTATTAATGCTGCTTTGAAGGGCGAGGTTGACCAGTTGAACAGCGTTGTTGAGAACGTTATGCTTAACCAGGCAGTTCCTGTTGGTACTGGCTTGCCCGGGCTTATTACCAAAATTGTGAGGAAGGAAAAATGAAAAAAGTGAGCAGTGAGGCTGTTGAGGATTTGAGGAAATTGCTTGCGGCAGAGAAATTAGTGCTTGGTACTGAAGATACTCTGAAGTTGTTGCGCAAGGGAAAGTTGCAGAAGGTTGTTCTTGCTTCCAATTGCAATGAGCGCGTGAAAGAGGATTTTTCCCGTTATTGTGAGATGGCAGGAGTTGAATGTTCGGAGATTGCGCAGACCAGCGATGAGGTTGGTGTTGTGTGTAGGAAGCCTTTCGCCATATCTGTTGTTGGCGTTCTCGCATGACTATTTTTCTTGACACTCAGACGATGCAGATGATTGCCTTGTTTGAGCAGTCTACAGGAGCTCACGTCAAGGATTGCGTTTCAGGGGATGAGCAGCTCATTTTTATCGTTCACGAGGGCGAGGTTGGCAAGGCTGTTGGCAGGGGCGGCCAGCACGTCCGCGATCTTGAGCGCAGGGTTAAGAAGCGTGTTAAGATTGTTGAGTATCACCCTGAAGTTTCGCATTTTATCGCGAATCTTGTTGCTCCTTTGGAGCTTGAGAAGGCTGAGTTTCAGGATGCCACGATATTTCTTACTGCGAAAGATTTAAAAACCCGTGGTTTGCTGATAGGTCGTGGGGCTTCCAATCTTCGATTATTTGAGAGCATTGTGAAGCGGTATTTCCCGATTAAGGAGATAAGAGTTGTATAAATGGGTCATAAGTCAAACGGTTTGAACACGGCAAAGGCGTTGAAAGAGAGACGCCACCACGGTAAGTGGTTGAACAGGAAGTTTGTACGCAGGGCTCTGCAGATGAAGAAGAAGGCAGACCCTCTTGAAGGTTCAGCTCAGGCAAAGGGTATTGTTGTTGAGAAGTTCCAGATTGAGGCAAAACAGCCGAACTCTGCTATGAGGAAGTGCTGTCGTGTCCAGCTTGTCAAGAACGGTCGTCAGGTTGGCGCTTTTATGCCGAAGGACGGCGCTCAGAAGATGATTGATGAGCACGATGAAGTTATCATTGAATCTATCGGTGGCCGTAAAGGCCGTTCTCTTGGCGATTTGTCAGGTATTCGTTTCCAAGTTATCAAGGTTAATGATCAGTCTTTGGATGCCTTGTTGAAGGGAAAGATTGAGAAGGCACGTAAATGAGCGTTCTGGCTTTTAACAGGTGGGGTGTTGAGGGCATCAAGGTTGTTGATGTCGGTTTGCAGAGGTATGTTACTCTTGAGCCTCGTTTTGTTCCTAAGACCGGCGCGCGTTATGCCGGCAACAAGTTCCACAAGTCAAAAGTGTTTATTGTTGAGCGTTTGATTAACAAGGTGATGATTCCTGGGCACAAGGCCAAGAAGCATTTCAGGAGTTCCGGTCATAATACTGGCAAGGGTTCTCTTGCTTACCGTATTGTTATGGATGCTTTCAAGATTATTGAGCAGAAGACCAAGCAGAATCCTGTTGCTGTTTTCGTGAAGGCTTTGGAGAATGCCGCTCCTCGTGAAGAGATTGTTACTATTGAATATGGTGGTGCCCGTTATCCTAAGGCGACTGATTGTTCTCCTCAGCGAAGGGTTGATGTTGCTTTGCGCTTTTTCGTCCAGGGCTCTTATGACAAGTGCTTTAACAAGAAGACTCCTGTTGCTGACGCTCTTGCTGATGAAATCCTGAATGCTTTCAAGCTTGATGCGAAATCATTGGCTATTTCCAAGAAGTCTGAGATTGAACGTCAGGCTGACAGTTCGAGATAAAATTAGGCTGATTTTTTTAGTGCGATGTATTTCCAGAACACAAATTCTTCTGCTTTCTGTATCATGGGTTTTATTTTTCCGTCTTCTTCTCGGATTAGGCATTGGTGGAGTGTTTTCCAGTAGACTCTTATCTGGTCTGCGGTTATTTTTGGATATGGTCTGATTATGTGGACTCCTTCTTCTTCAAGTTTTTGTGCTGTTCTTTCATACGCCATTATTACATAATGGTCCCATCTTTGTTCGCTCACTATTTCTGGTTTTTGATTTTTTGGCCTGTTTCTAAAAAGTTTTAGTTCATATGCTGATCTTGGTGCTGAAGTGTCAAGTGTTACATCAAATCCGTTTCCTGGCACTTCTTTTGTTTCTTTGTATGCTGGTATGCGTTTGAATGAGACTGCGTATTCTGTTGGCTCTCTTGGATTTCTTGCTTCGTGGAATCTTGGCACTTGTGTGACTAATGCGCATAATCCGTAGTCAAGGTTTGATGTTGGGGGCTGTGCCCATATTGCTGTGTGGAGTGCTGCATTGTAAATTAGTCCTCTTGCTATGTCCACCATTGATAATGTTCTCCATACGTTGTCTATTGTTCCTTGGAATTTGAATCCCCCTAACTGGTGGTTTAACGTGACTGTGCTGATTCTTTCTGCTATTGCTTCGTCTAAAGGTTTTTTGTTTTCTATCGGGAGCATGCTTTCTTTCGTCATTGGGTTGTCTCTTGGCAATAGTTTTGTGTCTATTATTACTGCTTGGCAGGGTCTTACAGAATCAATTATTGGCGCCAGTTCTCTTTTTTCTTTTGGCACCATTATTCTTCCTTCTGTTTCTAGCGTGGCTAGTGCTTCTCTTGAATTGTGCGAGTATTGCCCCCATTTCACACTGCTTCCTTCTATGGCTTTCATAAGGACAGCTTTAATTCCTGGCGGTGTGCAGAAATATTCGCAGCATTGCTTTGCTGATGATATTTTTCTTCCTCTTTCTGATATTTCGTGCATCAGTTCTTCTGTTGTGTGCGTGCCGAATATCAGGTCGTCCAATGGATGCACTTTTTCGTGCAGTGGAAGTATTCTTAATTCCGTCATATTCCTGTGTTTTTCGTCCATTTTTTTAACCTTTTAGCAATCTTTAAAAGGCGAGAAAAGTGCGCCGGCGCCGGGATTTTCAATCCCACGGTCCTCCAGAACCGAAAGGCTTTTGAACCCGGATGTCCTTACGGACAACGGTTTGAGGGACCGCCGGCCTACCTGGTTGGCCAACGCCGGCACATAATGTATTACGCAGAACTTATTAAAGAAGTTATCGACGAGAAAGTCGTAAAGTTTATGGTGAGTCCTGTGGATTTTTCTGCTTTTTGCTTAGAAATCAGTAATTCTTTAGGTTAATACCAGAAAATAATTTCTGTATCGTCGATATTTCGCAGTTATGTCCTTTTAGCAATCTTTAAATACCCAGTTTCGGTTGTTTGTCGTATGGAAGAGACTCCTGAAGAGCACAAAAAGAAGCATCACAAGGACGTGCAGGAATTGTGGGAAGAGATTGAGAAGCGCGACCGCGAGTCTGTTAGTGAGCATCACGACAAGAAACATGCCGAGGCTGAGGAAGAGCTTCCTGAGGAGTCTGAAGAGGAAAAGGAAGAGGAGTAGTTTTATTCTGTTTTTTTGCAGTCGAAATATTTTTGATTTGTTAATCCTGTAACGATTTCTTTTTCTGGTGCTGCTATGATTAAGTCTATGTCTCCGCTGCCTTTATAGTGTATTGGTTTTCTTGGCGGAAGCCCGAGTCTTTTTCTCAGTTTTCCGTATTTGAATGCGACATAAATTTTTGCCTGTTTTATCGCTCTTGCGGTCAGCAGTCCTGCGTATTCTTCAAGGAATGTTCCTTTTACTGCTGCCAGGGTGTTTGCGTATTTTTTCTCAGCGTCTTCAAGTTGTGATGGGTGTCTTTTTTCGGCATATAGCAGGTCTTCAAGTTTGTCGCCGTTTTCCATATGCCAGATTAAGTGGTATGCTAATTTTTTCTGGTCGGAGTTTTGTGCTCTCAGCACTGTTCTTGCCAGGGCTTCCTTCGCCATATCTTTGATGTATTCTGGTATCTGGCAGGCATAATCTATGTCTTTGTAGTTTGTGTCGCTCATTGCTCCCTGCCGGAAGAAAAATATTCCTGTTGTTACAGGGAATTCCTCGAAAGTTACTGCTTCTATGAATTTTTTATCGTCTTTTGCCTCTTTTATCTTGTCGTCGATTCTTCTGTTGCATATTCCGTTTGTTACTTCGATTACTGCACAAGAGCCTTCTTTATACAGTGCGGTTTCGAGTTCCTTTAGTTTCTGTTCGTCCACTGTCCCTACACCCGTTGTCTGGAAACCTTGCAGGTTATTTAATAATGTATCGTCAAAAGAAAGTGATGAAAACTCATCCTAGATGCTTATCTATTTGTTTCATCCAGGTTTCCCTGTTTTCTTTATGGATGATTCTTCCATTGAATCCTTCTGGTCGTTCTGTTAGTAATTGTGAACGTTCCCAACTGCGCAGATTTTCAAAGTGTGGTGTATTGAACAAGTATGTTGCCCTGGCTTCTTCATCTGATTCTACTATTGTTTTTTCGCCGAATACGTATGCCTTGTAAGCTCTTCCTGAGCCAAGGAGTTTTCCGAGGATTATTCTTTCTGGTGTTTTTTGTGTCAGGTATGCTTGTCCCCAATGTCTTGGTCGTAATTCGAGGCCTGTCGGTGTTCTTGGGTTTCTTACCGTGTATCCTGCCGGTGAATTTTCGTCTGGTAGTATCTCTACTCCTGTGAATACTTGTTCAAATATTCTTTCTGCTTTTTCTTCCTGTTCATTTGTGAGGACGTATCCGTTTTGGTCGCAGAATGTGTTTGGCTTTAATCCGAGCAGTTCTTCTGAAAGTTTTATTGTTAGTTTGCTTAGTATTCTTTCCAGCGGTGTTGTTCTTATTTCCAGCGTCTTGTTTTTGCTGTTTGTGTGCAGATAGTGCAGGTTTTGTCCGTCGTATAGGAATATGGGTGATGTTCCTATCCATATGCTGTAGAACGGTTTGTCATATAGTTGGTTTTGTGATTTGCATATTTCTGGCTGGCGTGTTGCTGTATCTCTTTTGGGTTCTAGAAATTTTATCTTGGTTTTCAGGTCTTCTTTTCTTGCGTCAGCTGTTTTTTTGAATTTGGAAACTTTGCTGTTCGCTTTCGGCATTTTTTGGAGTTCTTTCCTCTTTTCTGTTATTTGTTCATCTATGTCTTGTATTTTGTCTGTTGCCGTTTGTGCTTTATATTTTCTAGCCCAGAGAGAATCAATCGCCGTCATGGTTTCTTTATGTTCTCTTTGTGCTTCAGCAGCTTCTCTAAATAGTCTTGCTTGTTCTTGTAATATGTTTCTATATTCTTTTTGAAGTTCTTCTATCTTGTCGTTGATATGGCTCATGGTTAAATTTTGACTTTAACAGTATTTAAATCTTTCGAGATTTTAACTACTAGAAAGTGATAATCAGTACATGCACTCAATGCAGATGTGTCCGCCTGCGTATTCTGGCTTTGCTGAGACTATTTCATCCGGTGCTTTGCCGATGTATAATACTTGTTCTTTTTTGCTTCCGTATCTGTAGACTGTTATTCCTTTGCATTTCAGTTTGTAAGCGAGAAGGAATGCTTTGCTGATGTCCTGCGGTGTTGCTGTTGCTGGCAGGTTGATTGTTTTGCTTACTGCGTTGTCGCAGTACTTTTGGAATGCTGCCTGCATTTTTACGTGCATTTCCGGTTTTATTTCCAGTGCTGTCTTGAATATTCTCTGCACGTCTTTTGGCACTTCTTTCAGTCCTGTTACTTTGCCTGTTTTGGCTATTTTCATCATTAGTGCTTTTGTGTAGAATCCTCTTTTTCTTGCTATTTTTTCAAATGCCGGGTTGACTTCCAGTAAATGCGTGCCTTCCATTACATCTCTTACAAAGGATACTGCGAATAATGGTTCTATTCCGGATGTTGCTCCTGCGATTATTGATATTGTTCCTGTTGGCGCTATTGTGGTTACTGTTGCGTTTCTGGTTGCTTTTACTAATTTTGTTTTGAGTGTGCTTTTGTCAAAGTTGGGGAAGCTTCCTCTTTCTTCTGCGATTTTGTTGCTTGCTTTTCTTGCTTCGTCGTTCAGGAATTTCATCAGTTTTTCTGCGAATTCTACTGCTTTGTCTGAGTCGTATGGTATTCCTAAGTTTATCAGCAGTTCTGCAAATCCCATTATTCCAAGTCCGATGCGCCTGTTTGCTTTTGTGATTTGTTCTGTTTGCAATAAGGGATACTTGTTTACGTCTATTATGTTGTCCAGGAAGTGTACTGCTGTTTGTATTGTTTTTTTGAGCTTGTCCCAGTCGAGCTTTCCGTTTTTGAGCATGTTTGTTAAATTGATGCTTCCGAGGTTGCAGCTCTCGTAAGGATGCAGTGGCTGTTCTCCGCACGGGTTTGTGCTTTCTATCTGTCCAAGCGCAGAAGTCGGGTTTTTCCTGTTTATCTCGTCAATAAAAACTATTCCTGGGTCTCCTGTTCTCCACGCGTTTGCAACAATTAATTCAAATACTTCTTTTGCGTTTATTTTTTTGACTTTTTGGTTTGTGTGAGGGTTGATTAAATCGTATTCTTCTTCTTTGAGGACTTTGTTCATGAACAAATCATCAACTGCTACTGAGATGTTGAAGTTTTGGAGCAGGTCTTCCCTGCTTTTTGATGTGATGAATTCTATGATGTCTGGATGGTCATACCTTAGTATCCCCATGTTTGCTCCTCTTCTTTTGCCTCCTTGTTTCAAAATTTCTGTTGTCATGTCGAATATTCTCATGAAGCTTATTGGTCCTGAGGCTGCTCCTTTTGTGCTTTTGACTATGTCTCCTCTTGGTCTTATTTGTGAGAACGAGAATCCTGTTCCGCCGCCTCCTTGATGTATTTGGGCGGTGTACTTTAATGCGTCAAATATTTCCGGCAGTGAGTCCGGCACTGGTAAAACAAAGCACGCTGATAGTTGTCCTAATGGCGCTCCTGCGTTCATTAGTGTTGGCGTGTTTGGCAGGAAGTCGAGTTGTGATAGTGTTTGGTAGAATTCTTCTTCTGTCTTGTGCAGTGTTCCTTTTTTGTATGGCAGGTCTGCTTGTGCTGCTGTTTTTGCAACTCTTCTGAAGAGTCTTGCTGGTGTTTCTGTTATGTTTCCTTTTTCGTCTCTTAGCAGGTATCTTGATGCTAAAACTCTTATGGCGTTTGTTGTCAGTTTCAGTTCGTCCCTTACGCCGAGGAATGTTTTGAATTCCCTGATTTCTTTGTGCTGCTGCCTGTAGATTATGAATGATTTTGCAACATCTGCCAGCCTGTTTTTAATGAGAATTTCTTCTACAACGTCTTGCACGTCCTCTACTGATGGTATGACTTTTGCTGTGAAGTGTTTTTCAAGCTCTTTTACTGCCTGGTCTGCGATTTTTTTTGATAGTTTGCCGTCTTTTCTGTTTACAGAAAGTATTGCTTTGCCTATGGCTATTTCGATTTTTTTGGGCTGGAACAGTTCGATACTGCCGTCCCTTTTCCTGACTTTTTGTATTCTCCCCATAACCCTCTTTTTGTATTTTAATTGGAGTATGATATTTAAAACTTTTGACGAAAAGCAATTAATTTATATATTTAAAATAATTAAGAAATCATCTCTTTCCAGTAACAATTTTTCTTGCGAAAAGCATTAAAACAACCGAATAATTCGAATCTTATGCCTAAAGTTTTAATCGGTATTGTGACGTACGGAAAGCATCGTTACTGTTTGGATGAATTCATAGGCTGTCTTGACAAGCAGTCTTTCAAGCCTGATGTTTTGTTTGTTGTGAATCACAACGAGTCTGCTTATGCTGCTTTGTTGCGTTCCAAGAACCAGAATGCTGTTGAGGATCCCAAGCCTGCTGCCAATATTCCTGAAAAGATTGTCAACGGCAGGAAGTTTTTGCGCGAGCACGCTTTGAAGAATGGTTATGATGAATTGATTTTTGTTGACAGTGATGTTATGCTTCCTGAGCGTGCTGTTGAGTGGCTTCTTGCTACCGCTGGTGATGTTGTTGCTGGTGCTTGTTTGAATTCTTTTAATGTTGATGGCAAGAATGTTATTGCTCCTGAATTGTATAAGGATTTGGGCGATGGCAATTGTCAGCAGTTCACTTACGAGGGTGTTGCTATTCCGCAGATATTAGCCATCGGCGCTGCAGGTTTTGGCTGCACAAGAATAAAGAGAAAAGTCTTGGAGGCTGTTGATTTTCGTGCAATGCCTAATGCTCCGAAGGGCGGAGAGGATATTGCTTTCTATCTTGATGCGCGCGCAAAGGGTTTCAAGTGTTTTGCGAATACTTTAGTGAAGTGCATTCATCGTGTGTTTCCGAGTGATGACCCTCGTTCTGCGATGTTTGAGTGGCGCAAGAGAATTGAAGATTGGACGTATAATATTAAGACGTGATTTTGCTCACGTGCCCTTCTTTCTGTATTCTTATTACTCTGTCTGCAAAGCTTTCTATTTTTTGTTCGTGCGAGACTACTATTATCTGATTTAACTGCAGTTGTTCTAAGACGTCTCTCATCTTGTCTAGTTGTTCTGTTGAGAATCCATCAGTCGGCTCGTCTAATATCAACAAATCTTTCGTCTTGATGTTGCTGATGAGCGAATTAATCGTCTTATTGAGTGCTAATCTGTAAGCGAGCGCGCAGGCTGTTCTTTCTCCTCCGCTCAGATACTCTACATCTACATCGTACCCGTTCTGTTGTATTACTGGCGTGAATGTTTCGTCCAGGCGCGCTGTCATTATGTCTTCCACGAGCATTGAGAACCATTGTTGGAATAGTGCATCAAATTCGTGGTGTATTTTTGCCATTACGTGCTTCTCAACAACGTCCATTAACGGCACAAAATAGTCAGTCAGCCACTGGTTTAGTTGTTGTGTTTTCTCTAACTGCTTTCTGGTCTTCTGTTTTCTTTCCAGTTCCTGCTCTAATACCTGTATCGTTTTGCTGAATTGTTGTTCTTTCTGCATTAATGTCGAATGTTCTATGCTTAGCTGTCTTTCTTGCGCGTTTGCCTGTTCTGCTTGTTTTCGCATTTGTTCGTATGCTGTTGTGATGTCCTGTACTGGTTTTAGTTGTTGTTCCAGTTGTCCTATTTTTGCTGTTGTTCCTTGTATTTCCTGCACGAAAACATTATTCTGCTGTTCGAGAAGTCCTTTTCTTCTTGCG
>CABMGU010000075.1 GCA_902385765.1 uncultured archaeon
TCCTAGTTCCGACCTCATGAATAACTTTCATACCCTTCCTCCAAGCGAAGTGCAAAGCTTGCCAATCGTCTGATACTTAAGGTTCGGCAATTCGCTTGCCTCCTTGGCAATCTTAATCAGCTTTTTGTCCTTAAATTTATCAGGAACGCCAATATAACACATAACGCGCTCAAAAGCAGCCCTGCCACGCGCAGTCTTATGCTGAACCATGCCACGCACAACCCTTCTGACAAAACGGTCAGGCATCCTGCTGTTAAAAGGACCCTTCTCAGGCCTGCCAAGCTTGAAAATACGATGATAAAACGTATCACGATTATACAAAACACGACCGCTCATCACTGCAAGCTCACAATTAAAAATGTTAATAGTAGTACCAAGCAATGCCTGCTTGGCAACATAACTAGCCATACGACCAACAACCGCGTTTGTTGCATCAATATTCAGTTCTGCCATTTTTATCCCAAAATCTTAAGGTCTTTTGCCTTAGGTTTCAACTTCAATAACTGCTCAATAGTAAGCGCCTTGCCCTTCGCCTGCTCGATACGCTCCCTCGCGCCATCACTAAAAGACAAAGCAGCAACAACAACACTGTGAGCAAGAACACCAGAGCCAAGAACTTTGCCAGGAACGACAACAGTCTCATTCGGCTTGGTGTAACGAGAGATACAACTAATGTTAACAACACGACGCTGACGCGTCGGCTTTTCCAAATCGTCAGCAACACGATCCCAAAGAGGAGCCTTCAAAGTAGTACTTTCCTTCCTCAAGCTCAGGATGAGCTGCTTCAATACCGGATTTGTTGGACCTGTTCGTTTCATTTTGACTCTGATTACTTATTTTTGGCTTCGCGATTCATACCGAGGGGCCTTAACTCCCGGCCCCTTCTCGAACCCCGAAGTCTCTATGCGGGGGAAGGGATTTGAACCCTCGCATCCACTAAGGAACTGGCACCTCAAGCCAGCGCATTTGACCAGGCTCTGCCACCCCCGCGTTTAGGGCTTTTCGAGCTTGCTGATGAATTCATCAAACAAACCTGTTAAGTGGTCAGCGGCACTTGCCAATATTTCAGCCGGAGACAACTGGCCCCACGGCTCAATATTAAATATGAAAGTTGAAGAGTCGCGCTCGACCTTCACAATCTCATCATTAATACCCTCACAAGCCTCATACAAATTATGCTGTTCAATCAGCTTTGCATCAATCTTGCCATTATTGAAAACCTGAGGCGGATACTTGTCCTTAAACTTGTCAAACTCCTTATGATTATTATTAACAGTAACTTTCGGCTTGAAAGTGTACCAAGCAAGGCAAGGCGCAAACTTTGAATGCTCCTTGCCAACGCCCAAAACAGCAGTGGCAACAAGCTCAAGCTCCTGACCTTTCAACAACTTAACAAGAGGCATCTTAGGGAAAACCGGCTTTATCTTAGGATCCTTGCTCTTCAAATCATCTGAATAAACAGTGCACGGACCCTTTGCCTTCAAAGTAAGCTTGACAGAATTCTTCGCGCTCAATTCATCGCCAGGCTTTCTAACATCATAACCTTTCAAATCAGTAGTCAAAGGAACAAGACCAAGACGGTGGGCAAGCATCTCATCATACAACACACCGTCATTCTGAACAAACTCAATCTCATCAATAGCCATAGAAGGAACTGCCTCAATCATCGCGCGCCTCAAAGCATTAGCAAAAGCAGGCGTGCTTTTCAAAACAAAAGTCACACGACCAGACTTCTTGTCCTTCTTAAGCAGTTCAATCATACTCGCCTTCCCCGCTTTCCACCCTTCTTGCGACAACCGCCGTGCGGAACCGGCGTGACGTCCTCAATAATACCAATCTTAAGACCCATACGGGACAATGCACGAATAGCAGCCTGAGCACCAGGACCTGGAGAATGAGGACCATTCTGACCGCCAGGAGCCTTAACCTTCACGTGAACACCATCGATGCCTTTTTCCAAAGCAGTCTCAGCAGCACGCTTTGCAGCCATCATAGCGGCAGTAGGAGAACTCTCCAAACGGTCAGCCTTGACCATCATACCACCGCTCGCCATTGCAAGCGTTTCAGTGCCGGTAATATCAGTAATGTGAATAATTGTATCATTATAAGAAGCATAAATGTGCGCCACACCCCAACGAAGCTCGCTCATTTCTTCTCACCCTTTTTTTCAGATTTCTTTTCTGCCTTCTTGGGCTCTTCTTTCTTAGGCGCTTCCTTCCTGACTTCAGGAGCTTTAACTTCTTCCTTCTTGACTTCATGAACTACTTTCTTCGTAACGCGCTCAGGATGCTCTGGATTTGCCAAAGAACTTGTAGCAATAATGCCAATCTGATCTTCCTCTGAAACAGGAACAAGATAACAAGGAGAACAGACCTGCTTCTTGCCAACAAAAACGTGCTCGTGAACAATAAACTGACGGGACTGCAAAGGAGTACGCGCAAGACCCTTCTTGAAAACAAAAGTCTGCAAACGACGGTCAAGCAAGTTCTTAAGAGTCAAAGCAAGAACATCATCAAGAGAAGCAGTCAAAGGCAGCAAACCAAGACGGTTCAAACGAGCAAGCAACTGCTTGCCTTCAAGCTTGGATTGCTCAGTCCTCAAAGCAATCAAACTCTTAGCCTGATTCTTAAAGCTCTTCAGCTTGCTGACGACCTTCCACAACTCGCGCTTTGTGCGCATACCATATTCGCGAACAAGAAGGCTCTCTTCCTCAATACGAGCAGCCTGCCAAGGATGAGCAGGACCAGAATACTTTCCCCTAAACTTTCTAGGATCTCCCATTTAGCCACCCGAAGGACCGCTCTTCTTACCAGCAGTCTTAACACCCATAACTTTGCCTTTGTTGGCACGGAAATTACTACGAGTACGCTGACCACGAACCGGCTGACCAAGTGAGTGGCGAACACCCTTATAGCACTTGATACGCCTCATCATCTTTACATCATTTTCCTTATTGAAAATCAAATCATTGGTTATAACGTGCCTATTAGCATCAGTCTCAGGATCACGCCTCCTGTTAAACAACCAAGAAGGCAAAGGCTGCTTGTCAACAGTTCTGGCAAGCTCATCCAATTTCTTTATATCCGCATCAGAAAGATTACCGCACTTCTCCATACTGTTGATTTTAGCAAGATGACAAACAGCGTGAGCAAGAGGAATACCAATACCGCGGATGTCCTTCAAAGCAATAACTATTGCTTTCTTACCATCCAAATCAGTGTTCGCAATTCTTACAAGGTGCTTGAAATCTGCCATTTTTGAATCGGTAGAATGAAGTAATCATTCCACCCTAACAATCGCTCCAATCACGGAACTCGGGCTATAATACGAGAGGAAAGGGGGTGGTTTATAAAGGTTTTGGATAGAAGGGCGACCGCCGGGAGTTGGACCCGGGCCAGGGGAGTCACAGTCCCCTACGCTACCGTTACGCCACGGCCGCCATAACAAGAAAGGGCATATTTGAGACTTATAAATCTACTTTTTTCTCAGATGCATAAACGCGCCCGGAATAACATAACCAAACACGTACACGGCACCAACAAGAATGGCGTTATGAGGAGGGGTTGCGAGTTTCAACAAAATAATGAGCTTGTTCGACAGAACTGCAAAAATACCAACGTTAATCAGCGCAATACAAGGAATAAAAATAGAAGCAATAATGTGCTGCTCCTTCTCCAGCTGTTCCAGACTGTGCAGGATAAAACTGAAAAACAAACCAAAACTCGCACCAATAAAAAACAAAGAAAAATACAAAGGCAAACCTTTCAAGATCAAGAGGAAAGGAACAAGAACAACAGAAATAATAAAATTAGCAATGATTGCAAGGAAAAGCAAAACCCAGTACAAAGCAGAATCAACACCAACAATCCATCCAGGCTTTGATTTCTCGGCCTTAGAAAGAATCTCCTCAGTCCTTACAGCCAGTTCAGGCGTCCACTCCTTATGCTCGTGCTTCATAATCCAAGCCTTGTCAACAAAGACACTTCCTGAACAGGAGATTGATACTCCAAGTTCATAAGTTTTGCGGCAATCTGCTTCAAAACATTGCTCGCCTTCAATTCAGGATGATATTCAACAATGGAATAGCCGTGACGCAAAGCCTCACGCATATGCGGTTCTTCAGGAATAACTCCAAGAACAGGCATTGAAAGAAGCTGGTGAATATTGCCTTCTGAAAGATCAACATTATCACTATGCATACGATTTATTACAAGACCAAGAACCTTGCTGCCTCTAGACAACTTTTGAGTTTCCAAAGCACTCGGAAAATCAGGCTGGGTAACAAGCAACAAATCACAATCAGGCCTATACCACTTATGGTCGTAAGCAGGAACGTCAATAATCACGATATCAGCCAACTTTCTCAACTGAGACAACAAAACAGAAGGATGAGGAACATTAACCACGTTCAAGCTGCTCAACAACAATTTAAGACCAGAACGACTGTGATAAACAGCATCCTCAAGCTTTCTAACGCCAAGCAAAACATCCTGAATAGTGCGCTCTGCCAAAGGCATACCAACATGATAACCGAGCTTAGGAGTCTTAACATCAGCATCAACAAGCAAAACATCAAAACCAAAACTCTTCAAGCAAAAAGCCAGATTCTTGGCTACAGTAGTCTTGCCCTGACCTGCATTTCCTGAAACAAGAAAAACCTTATTCGTCATTTTATTCTTCCCGCCGTTCTGGTCTACGACTGCTTTTTCCCTCCTCACGCCTGCGAGAGGAGAGAAAAACCACCCAAGCCGAGCTTGGGCAGAACGGTCTTACAAATTACCTCCTTCACCATGAATCAGCCGAGAAACGTAGTTTAAAAAATCTTTCGTCTTTTCAAAATAATCAGAAATAATGTCAATGGTAATCTCAACAGTCCCACCCTCAAGCTGAGCAGTCATAGTAACGTGGCGCCTGTACTCCTGAGCACGAGAAAACTTAGCCTTGTCAATCTTCCTTAACATCAAATAGAAATCACAGAAATCAGTAATAACCTTATCGCTTGCATAAAGCATCTTGACCTGGTCAACCTTCACTTTCGGCAAAGCAGAAGCCTCTGAGATTTTCTTCTGAGACTTTGCGTGCTCAACCAAAGCATCCAAACCAAAACCGATGGTATTAATCAAACGCTCAATGATGCTCTTGATAACATCAACAGTACGGGTATACTTCAAACTAACAGAAATACTATGGTCTGCACGTTTCAACTCTTGTAAAGCAAGCTGTATCGATTCGTCCGGGTTCATACAACTGCGCAAGAAATGAGCCTCAACCGTGTTCTTCCTCACTACGGGCCATTTCGGCGCGCAATAAGGTATATAAGGAATCCATCTATATAAATCCAGTGCTGAAAGTATATACTGCAGAATATAAGTTGTTACTTCAGGATTGCAAATCCAGTATAGCCTGGGCTAAATCGCCCTTGGCTGACTTAATAGCAGATAAGGCTTTTTCCTTGGAAACACCAGCCTGCTGCATAACAGTCTGAACATCCTCTTCCTTGATTTCAGGCTCTGAAGATTTCGCTTTTTCTATCGCGTTACCTATGATTTGCCAAGTCTCCTGACCCATCATATTGACTTTAGCCACCTGAGGCTTTTCGATTACGATGTCCTTGTCAGGACAGCGGATTATGACTTCGTGCGCTTCAACTTCCTGCTGCTGAATACCAAAACGCTGCATAGCCTTAGCCATATCACGAGGATTAAGTTTCATAGCCCCAAGAAAGAAGAACCCCAAATGTGCAATGCAATAATGACGAGAATAACAATAACAGAGAACACAATAATGTGACCTGGCTTGAACTCAATCTTGCTCTTATAGTCCTCAAAATAAGTAGTAATACCAGCCGTCGACATCGGCATACGAGTGCTGTCTTTTGCCATATTCGTTGGAAATTTGGTTTTACTATATAAAATTAAGTAAAATAAAGTGGGCTGGGCAGGAACTCGCCGAACCTTTGAAAAGGTTCGATCGAAACCACTCAAGTGGGGCCTTCGACCCCACGACATACCCACTGTGCTCCGCACTTGACGGAAAAATTAAGGGTTGGGCAGGAATAAGCTACCTTTTGTACGCCTCCAAACCAATGATAGACACTGGTGACGGTTTTGTCCGTCTGGACAGGCGTTTCGGGCATTCTACTTAGCGCACGCAAAGGTGCTTGCACCGGCGAGGGCTATCCGTTTCATCCAAGCGCATAGGAACGTCAGCGCGTATGCCCATGTTGCCACGGGAGTCACGCATCATACTACCAATGCACGGTTCGTTTCTGTGATGGAGCCAACCATTACTGGTTCCATAAAGGTCGCCTTTTAATGGTGGGTAGACTTTCCTCAGCTATACAGCCGGAGGCCCGATACCCACCCAACCCACGACGATAACTGATTTAAGGGTTTATAAAGCTTGCGTGTAAAATCTCAAAATTTAAATAATTGAAAGTTTCACAAGGGTACGAGCTGTTGCTGGATACCACCGACTTACCACGGCATGGCAGACGGATTGGCAACTTGGCTCGTAGGTAACCCCTTGGCTCATGTTACCAAATGAGTTTTATGGATTAACGTATTTGTACACAGTAGTATTTCCTTTTGATTCTCGTATTCTGCGCAACTGATTTTTCTTAACCAGACGAAGCATCGTTGTTCTAATTGGCTCAAGGTCATATGGAAAACCATTGTCTCTGAGCCTTTGACGAACTTCTGTTGCGTCGCATGGTTTCTCGAAAAACTGTTTTTCAACAAGAGCAAGTATACGTGACTTAAGGCCCTCTTTTCGGTCTTTAGATGGTCGTGAATTATTTTTTGTTGTTGCCTTGTGCGTCGTTGATTTAAATGTGGGTGACGGACTTTTCAAAAGTTCTTTTAAGTATTCTTCACCCGCATGCATTAATTTATAGCAATATCCCGTGCCCCCTCCCGTTTCAATGGGTGTTCGGTCTACATATGGGCTGGACTTAAGCGCCATACCGATAGCGCTGGGTGTTGCTTTAAGTCTAAATTTGTCGGTAAGAATCTTTGAAACCTGTGATGCTGTAAGTCCGTTTAGGCCACACTGCTCTCTAACTATAAGCAACGTATAAAGAGCTAAATCAAGTGCATGAGATAATTTGAACATGAGGGGATATTTTGTACGATCAATTTTGCTCATTACTTTGTCGGCATCGTCCTGCTCGTAAGATGTTACTGACGATTTGGGAACCGTTATGGCTTCAGGTTCTTCTTCCTGTTTATCCAAATCATTTAATAGTTTGTTGAGAACAATCTCAAAGGCTTTTGTTCGGTATGGTTCATCAAGATGTTCAACGGCTTTTTTTGCTTTGTCAACAATTTCTTTCATTATGTTTTCATTCATAAATATCCCCCCACATTGACTGCGAGTAAAGGTATTATTTAAAGGTTTCCATTCATTTAGACGTTTCAGAAATTGGAAGGTAATTGAATTTTGTATATAGGGACAAAGATAAACGAAAGATTTATATATTGGCTTGTATTACCATGTATCATGGTGATATAGATGGTCAAAATCCAGATTGATTTGAACGAAAACGAAGACAGAATCGTTGAGGTGTACAAAGTAGTTAACACCCTCAAAACGAAAGAAGAATCTATCAAACAAATGATACGGTACTTTAAGGTAAAAATCGTCCCCGAAAAAGTGGACAAAGATGAAGAATATTACAAGAGAGCAATAAAGTTCTCGGAGGAAGTAAAATGAACACAATAATTTGGGTCGCCATAATTGCAATGGCTTTGGTTTTAGTTTTTTGGCGAATTATAAAATGGTATAATGAGCTTACATATTGGCAAACTGTTGTAGATGAAATGTGGGGAAGAATAGAAATTGTACTAAGAAAGAAGTACGATTTAATTCCTGCAATTGTGGAAGCTGTCAAGGGTTATGCAACCCACGAAAAAGGTGCTTTTGTAGAAGTGGCAGAGGCAAGATCACAGTGGAGCAAAGCCAATACAACGACTGAGAAAGTTAAAGCCGCTAATAGAATTGAAGAGAACTTCATCAAACTTCAGACTGTTGTTGAGCGGTATCCAAAATTGAGAGCCGATAGACAATTCTCTCAGTTGATGAAAAGACTCACTTATACCGAAGCCGATTTGAGACAACAGCGAATGAGCTACAATAATGTTGTAAAACGCTATAACGTGAGAACTAAATTATTCCCGATTGGCGTAGTAGCAAAGATATTTGGTTTTACTGAAAAACCATTCTTTACAAAAGAGATGTGATGGAGACAAAAATGAATTACGGATTCGGATTTGGTCCAAAATCGACAAAACAAATTCGAAGGGAAACCGTCGAACGAAATCGTCAACAAGGAAGAGCAGGCGAGGAACAAGTAAAAACGCAATATGCGCTTCGCGGATATGAAATGGAAAGAACTGGACGAGGAAGCGATTTTCGGGCCAGAAAAAGAGACTGGCTTACAGGACGAGTTACTGAAAGTAAACTCGTAGAAGTTAAAACCGGGAATGCAAAGACCTCAAAGTTGCAAGAAAGAACGAAAAGAAAACAAAGCAACTACAAAGTGGAAAGAGTTCGACCATTATTTTTTTAATTTCTTGAAAACACTATAATCGTCAGCTCTTCCCCGCCCTGCATGACTTTTCTTTCTGATAAGATAGAGAACTTGAACTCTTCAGCTTTAGATTTAACAAGGTCAATGCCACGCTTCATAACCAAACAAATCTTTCCAGTCTTCTTAAGAATGAATTCTGCCTGATAGAAGAATTGATGATAGATTTTCCCAACAGTATTATCAGCAATAGACCTGCCAGGCTGGACAGTCAAAGTAATGATTAAGTCCAAGAAGTTCTTGCCGAACTTGGCATCAAGCCACTTCAAATCTGTACGGGAAAACTCGATGGATTTCACAACACCAGCAATCTTTGCGTTCTTTTGAGAAGCAGAAACGTACTTGAAATTATCATCCATAGCAATAATCGTGCCCTTAAAATCAGTTTCCTTGTCTATGAGCTTGTATTTCAGGTTAGGAAGGGTTGCAAATGCGAACTTTTCCTTGCAAAACTTGTGAGGAGAAGTGTTAGTAGCGAATAAAGCAGCTTCTATTGGAATGATACCATGACGACAAAAAGGGTCAAGCAAAGAATTCTTGGTTTCATAGCCGGCAATGTGCAATAAAGCTGCAGAAATGTTGCCCTTTAAAGCATCAGTGCCGAGAAAGATTCTGTAATCACGCCTGCCGAGGTCAATGCCGGAAAAATCAACACCAAAAAAACAATCCTGGTCGTCAATAAGCAAAAAGAAAACGGTCTGAGACCTCTTATGGTCAACAATAACGTGATACATCTCAGAAAGATGCTTGTTCAGGATTTGCTCAACATCAAAAGAAGTAAAATCGTGAGTGCCAACACGCTCACATTTAACAACGGCTGTTTTGTCAATGAATTTCTTAAGGTCTTTCAGGATAGTCTCGTCAGGAACACCAGACAGTTTGAAAGAAGACAACAAAAGAATAACTTTTGAGAACGTACGACCGTGATAACAAAGGTCAACAAGATCCTGCTCAGACTTGCAAGAAAAAAATATCCTGCCAGGAGCAGTTTTGACATCCTTTGCAGAAATCAACTGCTGGATTTCAGAAGCAGAAACATCCTCCAAGCCAACGTGAGTCAAAACAAGACCGTTCATTCTTCCTCAGGAATAATCTTGGCCAAACTAATAACCTTATCATTCTCTTCCAACTTCATAACACGAACACCCTGCGTGTTACGGCCAATCACACTAATCCCTTTAACAGGAGTACGAATAAGAACACCATTCTGGGAAATCAACATCAATTCATCCTCGTCAATCACAGAAGCGATACCAACAACTGAACCATTCTTGTCGGTAATCTTTATGTTAATAACACCAACACCACCACGACTTATAAGACGGTAGTCTGAGATTAAAGTACGCTTGCCATAACCCTTCTCCGTAACAGTAACAAGAGTACGCTTGTCATCAGCAATAGTAGCACCGATAACAGCATCATCACGCAACCTGATACCGATAACACCAGTTGCTGTGCGCCCCATAGCACGAACATCAGACTCGTGGAACTTGACAGCCATACCCTGCTTTGTAGCAATGATAATCTGCTGATTGCCATCAGTCAACATAACAGACTTCAATTCGTCCTTCTCATCCAAACCAAGCGCAATAATACCGCCCTTTCTCGGATTGCTGAACTCAGCAAGAGAAGTCTTCTTCACAGTACCATTCAAAGTAACCATGAACAGGAATTTGTCCTCCTCAAACTGCTTCACTGGAATAAACGCAGTAACTTTCTCCTTCTCGCCAAGCTGCAACAGGTTAACAATAGCAGTACCCTTGGCATAACGACCTGCTTCCAGGATTTGATAGACTTTAATCCAATGGACTTTGCCCAAGTTCGTAAAGAACAACATATAATCATGAGTATTAGCAACAAACAAGCTCTCAATAAAGTCCTCTTCCTTGGCTTCAGCAGCAATAATGCCCTTGCCACCACGACGCTGCTGCTTGTAAGTATCCACTGGAAGGCGCTTGACATAACCAGCATGAGTAATCGTAATAACATCATCCTCAGGCTTAATAAGAGATTCTTCTTCAATTGCTGACACTTCACTCTCCAGCAACTGAGTACGACGAGCATCACCATACCTTTCTTTAAGCTCAAGAAGCTCTGCCTTAATGAGACCCAAAATTTTCTGCTCAGAAGCAAGAATTTCCTTCAAGTCCTTAATGAGTTTCAACAAGTCCTCGTGCTCAGAACGGATTTTGCTTTGCTCAAGACTGGTCAAGCGGCGCAAAGTCATATCAAGAATAGCCTGAGCCTGCTTTTCAGACAGCTTGTAATCAGCCATCAAAGCAATCTTGGCTTCATCAGCAGACTTAGACTGCTTGATAAGCTGAACAACAGCATCAATATTATTAAGAGCAACAATCAAGCCCTCCAACAAGTGAGCCTTGTCTGTTGCCTGCGTCAAATCAAACTGAGTACGCTTTCGGACAATCTGACGACGATAATCAATAAAGTTCTGAATAATGTCTTTCAAAGAAAGCAATCTCGGCTGGTTGTCAACAAGAGCAAGCAGATTAATGCCGAAAGTCTCCTGCAAACGGCTGTGAGCAAACAACTGGTTCAAAACAACATCAGAATTTGCACCAACTTTCAAATCAATAACAATACGCATACCCTCCCTGTCAGACTCATCACGCAAATCAGAAATACCCTGAATCTTCTTGTCACGAACCAAGTCAGCAATAGCTTCAATCATCTCTGACTTGTTAACCATGTAAGGAATCTCAGTAACGATAATGCGGGTTTTATTCTTGGCTTCCTCCAAATGAGTCTTGGCACGAACAATAATCCTGCCACGACCAGACTTGTAAGCTTCCTTAAGACCAGACAATCCCATAATCTGACCGCCAGTCGGGAAATCAGGCGCTTTGATAGTCTGCATCAACTCAAGAACATCAATGTCCGGCTTGTCAATCGTCTTGATGATACCGTCACAAACCTCAGACATATTATGAGGCGGAATATTAGTCGCCATACCAACAGCAATGCCTGAACTGCCGTTAACAAGCAGGTTAGGAACCTTGGCAGGCAAAACAGAAGGCTCCTGAAGCGAAGCATCAAAGTTTGGAACAAAGTCAACAGTCTCCTTATCAATGTCCTGCAAGATTTCCTCAGCCAATTTGTTCAATCTCGCCTCTGTATAACGCATAGCTGCAGCATTATCACCATCAATACTGCCAAAATTACCCTGACCTTGAACCAAAGGGTACCTTAATGAAAAGTCCTGAGCAAGACGAACCATTGCATCATAAACAGCCATATCACCGTGAGGGTGATACTTACCAAGCACTTCACCAACGATTCTTGCAGATTTCTTGAAAGGCTTGTTATGCAACATACCCATATCATACATCGCAAAAAGAACACGGCGATGGACAGGTTTCAAGCCGTCACGAACGTCAGGAAGAGCCCTTCCAACAATAACAGACATAGAATAATCTAAGTAAGAAGCCTTCATCTCCTGCTCAATAATGCGGGGGATGATTTTCTCTACTTTTGGTTCAGTTTTTTCGTCTGCCATAAAAGAATGTTTATCGACGATATTATGGTGGTTTTCAGGGTTTATAAAAGTGATTATTTTCTATATAGAAATTTATTGTGGGTTTTGCTTCAAAACAGCTGTTCTAATCTTGAAATTCCTGCCGCAATAAACGCATTGTTTTGACCTGTCGCCAAGCAATTGGCTACGGGTCTCGTACAACATCTGATTGCCACAATGATGACACTTCAACAAAAACTTCATTCTTCCTCTTTAGGCTCTCCTGAAAGTATTTTCTTAATACGCTCCTCAATCTTAGCTTCAACCTCAGGAGGAATACCTTTCGGGAACAAACCCTTGCCCTCAAACTCCTTAGGCTTTAACTGAGCTGTCTTCTCAGCAACTTCCTGAGAAAGCTTTTGCTCAGACGTCAAAGGAACTTCTTTTTCAACAGGCACTTCAACAGGAGGCACTTCTTTTACCGGCTTTTTAGCTTTCTTTGGCTTTTCAACAGGAGCTTCAGGCATTTCGACAGGAACTTCTGGTTTCTCTTCAACAGCAGGAATTTCAGGCTCTACAGGCTTTTCCTCGACTGCTTCTGGTTTTTCTTCAGTAGCCACCTTCTTATGCTTCTTCTTATGATGCTTATGCTCAGGCAATCTTTCTTCAAGAGGAATAGACTCCCGAGGAACATCATAAACATCAAGACCGCCAAGCTTTTCCATAAACAACTGAACACCCGTAGGAATAATATCAACAGGCTCAACAACAGGATAAGTTTCAAGCTTCTTAGGACCCTTATCAGACTCCAAAACAATCTGAGGAGTCTCCAATCTTTCTTCGGTCTCCTTGCGCTGGGCAACCTCTGCCTGCTCAATCTCCAGCTCCTTTGACTCAATAGCCTTCTCAATATCACCAGCACTGCCAAACTTATGCTTAAGCCTGGAAGGATCAATATCAAAATACTCAAAAAATTTCGGAGCAAGCTTGATAAGCTTAGAACGACCAGACTTTTCCCTTGTAATAAAACCAGAATTCTCCAACTGGGCAAGATGGTCATACGCTTTATTGGTACGAATCTTCACAACCTTTGACTGCAAAACAGGAGCCTTGTAAGCAACAACAGCAAGAGTCTCAAGCTGACCTTTCGGAAGCTCAGTAGTTGACACAACCTTCTTTACAACACCAGCATACTTCTCCCTGACAGTCAGCTTCCAGGCAGAACCATCCTGCATAAGCATAGTAGGACTGCTAGAAGAATCCAACAACAATTTCCACTCTGCCAGAACAGCAAGAACTTCCTCTTCCGGCTTCTTGCACAAACCTGCAAGCTCAGAAAGCTCCAACTTCCTGCCAGCAGCAAACAAGATAGCCTCAACAACGTGTTTCAGCTCTTCATCCATTTCTTACAAACAATTGACCCTCTTTTTTCAACTCGCCTTTCTCAACCAGATTATTAACATAAGTCGAAAGAGCATCGCTCTTAATACCAACAAATTTCGACAATTCCTCCAATGATTGAGGAGTCTTGCAAACAAACTTGATAAAATTATGCAAAATGTTAATCGCGTTCTTATCCAAAACCTGCTTCTGAGCCTGCAAACCCTTCAACATCATATCAGTCTGATGAAGCCTTCCCTGCAAATCATTAACAAAATCCTCAAACGCAGCCATATCAAGCTCCATCTTTTCAGGAGACATAATCTCAACAGTACTAGGCATGCTGTCAAAACAAAAGTCAAGCAGTTCGCCAGTATCCTTGAAAGCAATCTGAAGCTCAACAAACTGGGTAAACAACTTATCAGCGGGAACAGGCTCGGCATACTTTTCAATCTGGATGTCCAAGCCATCCTTCTTAATCTTATCAACGTGCTCCTGCAAAGATTTGGCTATAAACTCCTTAGGAGCACCCAAAATCTCCACCATACACCTTGCGACAATAGGCTGTTGTTCCATAACGGTAGTGCGAACGCTCACAATTATAAAGCTTTTCCTCGCAAAAATAGCAGTATTCGTTATTGCAAAATAGTTACAAAAGCTTATAATCATTAATAAAAAAGACTGAAAGGGGTGATATGATGGGGATATTTGACTTTCTAAAGAAAAGACAGGAAGAGCTACCTATGCCTCCGCCACCAACACCGCCAGAAATGCCTCCGATGATAAGAGGCGACATAGAAGAAATAAAAGTCACTGAAGAACACATAGAGCCGCCGTTACCAGAACTGCCACCAGCACTACCAGCTCCTGCGAGAGAAGAAGAGGTGCCTGTATTTGATAGAACAATCTCAAAGCCAGAAAAGCTGGAAACAGTAAGACCAACAATAAAACCAACATTCGTGGCAGTAGAAGACTACAAAAGAATAATCAATGACACAAACATGATACGCGGAAAACTAATGGAAGCAGAAAACTTTGTAAGAAGACTGGGCGACATAAAAAACGAAGAAGAAAGAGCATTTGAAAAATGGAGAACGCATCTGGAAGACGTAGAGAAAAAACTCGGATACGTAGACCAGCTGATAGCCAAAGCAGACAGGTGAAAAAATGGACGAAAGAGCACCGGTATTTGTAAAAATTGATGAGTACAAAGACATAGCAGACATAATGACACTAATGCGAGAGAAATTACGACAGGCAAAATTCTTACTTGACAAAATCGCAGAGCTGAAAGCACAGGAAGACGCAGAACTAGCCACCTGGGCAAAAGAGCTTGAAGACGTAGAAGAAAGAGTCGCAAGCGTAGACAAAGCACTATCAGAGCCAAGCATCTAAATGGAAGAAGAACTATTCTTTGTAGGAATCAAGGACCCAATAGAACTGAGGAAAGAACTACTCACAAGCTCAAAGAACCTGATTGACAGCTTAAGAAAGTTCGAACAGTACACTGAAATCAAACAGGAAAAACAAGCAAATATCCTTGAACTCAAAAGAGTATTTGACGAATTAATGGTCCTAAACAAGAAAATAAGAAACCACCTGCCAAAAACGCCATTGAAAGCACCACCGGTGATAAAAGAAGTTCACGAAGAAAAACATGCGAAAGGCAAACCAACAAAGTTTGCAGAAAACAAAGTAGACGTTCTCGAACAAGAACTCGCCAAGATTGAAGAGAGACTGGGCGGGTTAGAGTAAAAAGTTTTCTTAAAATTTTTGGCTACGCAATCATAAGTGGAGACTACTTACTATACGGCAAAACATTTAAATACCCAAACTCGTCAAGAATGAACATGGAGAAAGAAGACGCCATTCTTGTTTTTGATGAACCTGCAAAAGCCCGAATACTTAAAGCTCTCGACTTGAAGCCAAATGCAAAACAAGAACTAGCAGACAAAGAAAACAAGATTTTAACAAATGCTGAATACGAATCCATTCATATTCAAGAATTTGGGGGAATTCTGCGCGGTTCAAAAATCGCCATTAAGAAAGACAAAACAGACTTAGTGCGATATTTTGTTACCAAGTAAAACACCGAGATGAACTTTTGGAATTTCTTATCAAAATTACTGCCCGATTCCATTGTAAAAATCATCCAAAAAAACGATAACCGCAAAATCGAAATCAATGGCGACGTGATCATTATCGGCAACCAGAAAATCGAAGATACGAAACAAGTTGACGAATTCTATGCTGCTCTATCAAAAGTTGCACAACAAGATACGCTACCATTTCAGCTACTCCACAAAGATATAGCTGAAGAATACTTGACTTACGAAGACATAAGTATACGCGAAAGTGCCAATCTTCACCTACTGAAAGAAGTTCTTCCATCAGAAGATATGGAATGCATCTTGATGGCTCGAAGAGTATTGCTTGCATACGACAAAAAAGATAAAGAAACAGGTAATGTATTGATGACACAATTAGAACGTAACTTCCCACAAAAGGGTCGCAAAGTATTCAACTTAGTAAGTGTGGGTTATTTCGATGAAATGGTCCTCCCATTTATCGAAATTTTCAAAGCACAACACGGCATTAAAAATTATGTACAAGAGTTCAGGAAATTTTATGCAGACATCCTTCACTTTTTTCCCATAGCAGTTTTTGTCGGCAATCGTATGACTGAAGATGGGGTGAAAGTGGAGCTTGAACGCCGATTACACTTCAAGGATGTTCCTTTCATCAGATTGCACGCCATAGGAACGCAAAATATAGAAAAGGTAGAGAATGCCATCAAAACATCAGGAATTGAGAAAACACATACTACAAGTCGAGCCACATTTACATCACCATCAGGTCTTCAAGCACTTACGCTTGAAATCAAAATGCCAGAAACCAAAAAAGAGTGAATGACATATTAACCTCACATATACAGAAAGGCAGGAACGCGTTTTTGTTTTGAAAATGTCAGCAGGATATAAACCTTGTTTTCCTGTTGGAGTACTCACTTTTTTTGAACGTTTCTCTACAAGGCAAACTTTTTTAATACACCACACACTATACCTTCATAAAAAAAGAATAAAAAGGTGATATTATGAAGAACCCTCTTGGTATAAATCCGATTTTTGATCCGTTTGGTGAGCACGTTAAAGAGCATAAGCGTCGTCCTATTGATAAAAATATGCGCTCTTTAGTCTGGAATGCTTATTTCGGTATTCTTAAACCATCAGGCAATGTTATTGTTGTAAACGCATAATCTATCACGACGCTTTTCAAGTTGGACACAATAAAGCAGTTGCCAAAGGCGGACTTGACCACATAAGCAATCTTAGACCTATTTGTGGCTCGTGTAATAGCAGTATGGGAACGATGAGTATTGAGCAATATAAACGCAAGTTACAACCGCCGAAAAGACGACCTAAAAAGACGAGGAAACACGCCCGAAAAACGCCCCTTGTTGGCGATATATGGGGTTCGTCAAAGAAGAATAGAAAAGGTCTTGGAGGATTCTTGGGCGGAGTTTAAGCAAGAGTATAATTTCATATGCGGGGGGCAGGATTCGAACCTGCGAAGGCACTAAGCCAATAGCTGTCACCGCAATCAACTGCGGCAAGTTGCGCTTGAGGCTATCCCCTTTGGCCACTCGGGAACCCCCGCCTATAAGAATCAGGTTAAATGCACGTTTTTAAATCTTATCAAAAAAAAGAATAAAATAATTACCAGCCTTTATCATCACAAGCTGAAATCAGCTCCTCAAGCGGAGCACCAATTTGAACATTCTGCAATGTTCTCGCGTTATAAAGCTCGCGGCCCAAAATGCAATCCTGCGTTGTTAACGTGTCCCTGCCGACATAAACAACAGGTTCCTGTACAATTGTCCGTTCAGGCATAATATCAGGCCTCGCAATTGCCGTTCCGTACGGAGTATAATACCCATACCCGTGCTTAATCGGACCAGCCAGACCAGTTGCTCCCTGAGTGCCTGTAAAGAACAACAGACCGAAAACAAACAAAGCCGCAATCGACAACAAATAAACGTTTTTCATAAGTTCACCTCTTACCAATTTTTTGAATCACAATACATTATCATACTATCAAATTCATAAGTGCTTGGAATGCCGTGCATTGACTCAACACGCTTAATCTCACGAGCCAAAATGCAGGCGTTAGGATTCAATGAAGAAGCATCCGGAACAACATAAACCGGCGACTGTTTCTCAGGAGGATATGATACGGGCCCCACAACAGGAGGCTGATTAAAATATTTCGGAGCATAATAAGAGCCAGTAGCAGTTTCATCCTTACTAAAGCCAAGGAGCAAGAAAGCACCAAGTGCCAGCATAGCTACAACCAACAACGGCCAAATAGACTTATTTTTCATAACAAAGACACAGGGCTTTCAAGAACTTAAAACATCTGCAAATACAGTACGACTGTACTTACATGAACTCTGCAATGAGCTTAGAAACATCAATATCAGGCTCTTTGACCAAAGGCGCCCTATAATAGGGTGGCCGGGATTCCTGATAGAAAATACCAATAGGAAGCTTATCAGACAAAGCAAGCTCAAAAGCCTCAACCTTGCCAAGAGGCTTATCCAGCTTATAGATGCGCTCCTTATACCAGGCAAAAGTGTTAACCTTGTTCAAAGTCACGCAGGGCTGCAAAATATCAATCAAAGCAAAACCCTTATGCAAAATTGCAGACTTAATCAGCTCTTTCAGATGAGCGATATCCCCTGAAAAACCACGAGCAACAAAAGAAGCACCAGCAGAAATTGCCAAAGCCAGAGGATTAACAGGCACTTCAGACACGCCAAAAGGCGTAGAAACTGTTTTTGAACTAACACCCGTAGTAGGAGAAGCCTGACCAGCAGTCAAAGAATAAAGCTGATTATTATGAACAAGATACACAACAGGAACATTAATCCTGCAGGCATGAAGCAAATGATTAGCACCCTCACCATAAGCACCGCCATCACCCGCCTGAGCAATAACTGTCAGTTTTGGATTAACAATCTTAGCACCAAGAGCAGGAGGCAAAGAACGACCATGCAAGGAATGGAAAACATAAGTCTTAAACCAATTATTCTCATTACCGCCACAACCAACATCAGCAACCAACAAGACATCCTTAGGTGGAAGGTTTAATTCAGCCAAAGCCTGCGAAAGAGCAATACGAATGGAAAAATTTCCACAACCAGGACACCAAGTAGGAGTGCCAGTCAAATAATCATTTGGCTCCATCCAGCACCTCCACAATCTGGTCAGCAGTAAACTGATAACCATCAAACTTTCCGAAGAAAACAGGCTCAATCAGACAATGCTCCTTAACAAAACGATAAAGCTGACCGGTCTTATTATTCTCAATTACGATGACTTTCTTACCCTTGATGAACTCAGAAATGTCAGGGAAAGGCGTCAAATACTGAATCTGCAGGAAACAAACATCAGGAAACTTCTCCAAAGCAGACAAGATAGGACCTTTAGTAGAACCCCAACTGATGATGATGGTTTTTGCGTTCTTTTTGCCGTACAAAACAGGCCTGGGCAATTCCTTCTTCAACAAGCCAAACTTAACAAACCGCTTCTCAACCATCTTCGCACGATTAACAGGACTATCACAAGAAAAACCAAACTCGTCGTGCTCATCTGAATTAGCATCAAACATTCCATCCGGCTGGCCAGGAACAGAACGAGGAGAAATGCCATCAGCAGTAAAAGCATAACGCTTGAAATCACTTCCAGGAGAAGCAAAAGACTCACGCTTCATCTTCACATCACTCTTCAAAGAAACCGTCTGGAAAGACTCATTCAAATATTTGTCAGTCAAAACAATAACAGGCAGCTGAAACTTCTCAGCCAACTGGAAAGCACGAACAGACTCAGAAAAACATTCCTCAACATCAGCAGGAGCAACAACAATACGGGCAAACTCGCCATGACCTGCACTCCTCACAAACGCCAAATCAGACTGCTCAGTCTTAGTCGGCATACCAGTAGCAGGACCAGCACGCTGACCATAAAAGATGACAATAGGCGTTTCAGTAATGCCGGCAAGAGCCAAAGACTCAACCATCAAAGAAAAACCAGCGCCTGAAGTCGCAACCATAGAACGAACACCACAATGCGAGGCACCAAGAGCCATCAAAATACCAGAAATCTCATCCTCAGGAGTCTCAACAACAAAACCGCAATCCGACTTCAAAGCAAGATACTCCAGCATCGGATTGATAGGAGTAATCGGGTAAATAGCAGCAAACTTCATACCCGCCTTAATCGCACCAAGAGCAAGAGCATGATTACCGCTCAAAAACAACTGCTTAGACTTCGCTTTAAACTCAAATTTTGGCTTAACAGAATCAAAACCCGCCTTGGCAGCCTTCAGATTAGAATCAAGCTGAGGCTTGCCGGCAAAACGCTCATTAATGACGCCAGAAAGAACATTAAAGTCCAAAGTTAACAAACCAAAAACAGCACCAACAGCAACCATATTGCGCGACAATTCACCAAACTCTTTGGCAAACCTGTCCAAAATTTCGCCAGAAACCACAAAATGCTCCTCAGAAAACTCCTTTTTATGCAATTCAATGCTTTCCTCATTCAAAGCAACAAGCAAATCAACCTTTGAAAAAAGAGAATAAACAGGAGCATCAGAAATAACCAAAGAAAAAACGTTATGACCGCCCCTAATCAAAGAAGGATAATCATTAGAAGCAAAAACAAACAAGCCTGCACGAGAACAAGCCCTGCCAAGAATCTCGCCAGCAGACATAATACCACTGCCAGCAAAACCTGCAATCTTACATAAAAGCCTCATAAAAACAACAGATAAGCAATAATATTTAAAACCATACCAAACAAAATAGGAGAAAATGAGCGTAGAAATAGCAGCAGTAGGAGGATGGGGAGAGGTAGGCAGAAACATGACTGCAGTCAAAATAGATGACGAAGCAGTGATATTCGACATGGGACTGCATTTACCAAACTACATCAGACTCACAGAAGAAGAAATAGGAGAACTGACAAAACAAACAGAATCAAACCTCAAAAAAGCAGACGCGATACCGCAAGACACAACAATCAAAGACTGGAGAGAAAACGTAGTAGCAATAGCAATCACACACGCACACCTCGACCACATCGGAGCAGTACCGTACCTTGCAGCAAAGTACGACGCGCCAGTCATCTGCACGCCATTCTCAGCATCAATACTAAGAACGATCTGCGAAGACGAAAAAATAGACATGCCAAACAAAATAATAGAACTCAAGCCAGGACAATCAATGCAGTTGTCAAAGAATATCAAGCTTGAATTCTGCCAAATAACACACAGCACACCACAAACAGTCATAATTACACTGCACACGCCCTACGGCCTCATAATGTACGGAAACGACTACAAACTCGACTCACACCCTACACTAGGAACACCGGTAAACTACGACCATTACAAAAATTTAGGAGACAAAGGAGTACTGGCACTAATACAAGACTGCCTATACTCAGCAGAACAACGAAAAACACCAAGCGAGCAAGTAGCAAAAGACATGCTAAGAGACGTCCTGATAGACGTAGACAACAAAGGAAAAGGGCTCATACTGACAACATTCGCAAGCCACATAGCAAGACTAAAGACAATAACAGAATTCGGAAAAATGCTCAACAGAAAAGTCCTCATAATGGGAAGAAGCATGGCAAAATACTGCTATGCAGCAAAAGACGCAGGACTAGTGGACCTGTTCAAACAGGCAGAAATACTCAAGTACGCCAGACAAATACGAAGAAAACTCAAAGACATACAAATGAAAAAAGACAAGTATTTACTTGTCGTTTCCGGACACCAAGGAGAGCCGAAAAGCACGCTAAGCAAGATGATAGACGGCGTGTACCAATGGAGGTTCACAAACGACCACGTAATATTCAGCAGCCAGATAATACCAGCAGAAATCAACATAGAACAAAGAGCAATAATGGAAGAAAAACTCAAAAAACTCGGAGTAAGAATATTCAAAGACATACACGTATCAGGACACAGCTCAAGAGAAGACATGCGGGAAATAATCACCCTGCTAAAGCCAAAACACCTTCTGCCAACACACGGAGAAAAAGAAAAAACAGAATCATTCAACTCACTAGCAGAAGAACTGGGATACAAACAGGACAAAACACTGCACAATCTTTTGGACGGACAAAGAATTGAATTGTAGGCTTCGCAACATTTACGAGGGGACTCAACCGCCGTCCCCTCGAGCTCCTGGCGGACACTGTAACTCGAGTATAGTAAAATATATAAACAACTAACGCACGAGTTTTCTCAAGGGGGGAACAAAAATGAGGCTAGTATTAGCGGATCCGACATTACTCAAAGACAGCATATCAGTCATATCAGACCTAGTCAACGAAGCAAGATTCAAGATAACAAGAGACGGGCTGGAAATGATAGCGATGGACCCGGCAAACGTCGCAATGGTAATCTTCAAACTCCTATCAAGCAGTTTCACAGAATACGAAGTGGAAAAAGAACAGGAAATAGCCATTAATTTAGCAAACTTCAAACAAATTCTCAGAAGAGTAGGAGCAAGCGATATCTTAACACTTGAAGTCACAACCGACAACAAACTGCAAATCCAACTGAAAGGAGGAACGACAAGAACATTCAGCCTGCCATTGATTGAACTTGAGGAGAAAGAACAAAGAATACCAAACCTGACATTCCCCATAGTAATCGGAACAACCAGCATGGTACTGAACGACGCAATCTCTGATGCAGACATAGTGGCAGAAAGCGTCACACTCGCAGCAGAACCAGACAAGTTCACAATATCAGCAGAAGGAGACCTAAGCAAAGCACACATAGAAATAAAACAAAGCGACGAAACCAAAATTAAAAGCACAAGCACAGCAAAAATCAAAGCAAAGTATTCAATTGAATACCTGAAGAAAATGATCAACGCTGGAAAGCTGGCAAACGAAGTAAGCATATTCTTCAACCAGGACTACCCATTGAAGCTGGAATACAAAGTAATGGACAAACTACTGCTGAGCTTCATTCTCGCGCCAAGAGTAGAGAACGATTAAGCAGCAAAGCTTTTATATCTTTCACTACTAAATAGTAGTATGAAGTATGTTTTACTGCTAAGACCACAGCAATGGTACAAAAACTTGTTAGTATTTTTACCACTGCTGTTTTCAGGAAATTTATTGAATTTAACAGCAATAGGACAATCATTACTCGCATTCGCAAGCTTCTGCGCACTTTCCTCAGCAACATACGTCATAAACTATTACGCTGACAGAAACAATGACACACTGCACCCTGAGAAATGGAACAGACCAATTGAATCAGGAGAAGTATGACTTATTCAAGCA
>CABMGU010000076.1 GCA_902385765.1 uncultured archaeon
AATAAAAAACGTTTTTCTCTTTCCTATGCTTATCTCCCGGAAGCATACCGGCTCTTCTTCCAACGTGCACATCATAAACTATCTGATAACCAAAAATTTCCTTGACAAAACAATCAGCTCCAACTTCATCAAATATTTCCGAATAAGTAGGAAGCTTAAAACGCCTACGGGCATCGTTAATCCTCTTATAAAGCAAACCAAGCCTGCGATCAGGCCACAACATAGATTCAGAACCGCGAGCTCTCAACTGCTTCAACTCCTCATCTGAAGATATAATAATAGGCGCCGGGTTCAAATCAGTCATAACAGGAACCATCTGAGCAAGAACTGAAAAAATAAAAAGCTCATCAGCCAAAAAACCGGTTTTTCCCGCATAACAAGGACGGGCCTGCAACTGCCTGTCGAGAAAACCACCGTAAATTTCCTTATCGTCCTCCAATAAAACCTGCCCGCTATCGACTCTTTTCCAAAAAGTCAGAACTGTCACACTTTCCAAATCATTTTTCGCTTCAATCTCCGGCATTTTCTCACTACTCTACAGTCAGAACAAAATGAGGGCTTTATAAATCTAGCGCTTTCAACACACGTTTATGGCGATACTGACAACATTTAAAAAGGAAGAAAAAAACAAAAAGCCAGAGGTGGGATAATGGCAAAGAACTTAATAATATACATAATAATAGGAATAATAGTAATACTTCTGTCGATAGGAGGATTCGCCTATGTTACAGCAACAGGAAGTCCAACAACAAAAGCATTCCTGAACATATTCAAAGGACAGGCACAGGTAGACCAGGGAAACGGATACGCACCTGCAACAAACGGGCAAAATCTTGCACTGAACGACCACGTTAAAACACTTCCTGAATCAGAAGCAGCAGTGGTACTGCAGGAAAGCGTCATAATCAACCTTGAACCGGAAACAGAAGTCTACATCAAAGATCTTTCTGAAAAACACATCAAAGTATCACAAAACACAGGAACAACCTGGAACAAATTCACAGGACTCACAGGAGTGGAAGAACTAAGCATAGAAACACCAACAACCGTCGCAACAGTCAGAGGAACCTTCTTCGGAGTAAAAATGAACGAAATACTCGCAGGAGAAAGCAATGTAGAAGTGGCATACCAGGGAGAAAAATACAACCTGAAAGAAGGACAAAAAGCAGTCATAAAAGACGGAAAACTGACAACCGAAGATTTGACAGCAGAGGACTGGGCAGAAGTCAAAGCACAAATGCAGAAAACAATAGAATCACTCAAAATACTGAGAATGAAAGAAGTTGAGAAACACCCAATACTCGCACAACAGATGAAGAGCAGATACCAGATAACTGATGAAATGATAAAAGAACAACTTGACAAAGCAGACAAAGGAGAATACGACCTGAACGAAATAATACAGAAATCACCAGTGAAAATTAAGTCAGTGTATAAGATAAAAGAATTCACAGAAAAAATCATAGAAATAAACAAAAAACTTCAATGAACGCAATAAAAACAAAAAACTGCGTGCTGATAGCAATAATATGCACGCTTTTTCTTTCAATTTTGTTTTACACAGGAGCATTGTCAAACATACAGCTGAAACTAAGCGACAACTTGTACGGAGGAAAAACCCCTCTTGATGCAATCACCATAGTCGCCATAGATGACAAAAGTTTACAGGAGATAGGCAGATGGCCGTGGAACAGAACAATATTCGCAGAAATAATACGAAAACTCAACCAGAGCAAAACAACAGCAATAGACGTAGCCTTCTTTGAAGAGACAAACGAAGACAAAATACTCGGAAAAGAATTGTCTGAGAAAATCATAATACCAATAGAATATACGAGCTTTGCAAAAGAAAACGGAAAAATCACTGGAAAAAGATTTTTGAAACCAGCACCAGGGCTTGAGAAAGCGCAAACAGGATACGTCAACATAGTAACAGACAAAGACGGAGTAACAAGAGCAGTAAACATGGACATAAGCGACGAATACCAAAACTTCGCCTATACTGCATATAAAAACTTCTGGAAAAAAGAACTTGAACAAAAACCAGCAAGATTTTTAGTTAATTTTGCAGGACCGCCGGGAAGCTACAAATATTACTCCTTAACAGACGTTTATAACGACAGAATACCGCCGGAAGACTTCAAAAACAAACTTGTACTGGTCGGCTCGACATCACCAGACCTGCACGATGATTACTTTGTGCCGACATCAAAAGGAAAAGCAATGCCAGGAGTTGAAATACACGCAAACACAATCCAGACAATAATCAACAACGACTTTCTTGCAGAACAATCAAAATGGACAGTGGTTTTGGCAATTCTCGCATCAGCAATAATAATATCATTACTTATCAAATTAGGAATAAGAACAACAACAATAGCAGTGCCAGTACTAATAATCGGATATCTGTTTTTCTCAATCTACGCATTTGATTACGGAATAATAATGAACCTGGTATATGTGCCGCTGTCAATACTATTTACTTATACGTTTGAAGTAATATACTCTTATTATGCGGAGAAAAAAGAAAGAGAAAAAACACTCGGAGCATTCTCCAAATACGTATCACCAGAAGTCATAGACGAACTGATGAAAGACCCGAAAAAACTAAAACTCGGCGGGGAGAAAGAAGACATAACAATATTCTTCTCAGACATCAGAGGATTCACAACAATATCAGAACAATTAACACCAGAAAAACTCGTCCATTTATTGAATGAATACCTGACTGCAATGACAGACATAGCAATGAAACACGAAGGAGTGGTAGACAAATACATAGGAGACGCAATAATGGCATTCTGGGGAGCGCCTATCAAGAAGGAAAATCACGCAGAATTAGCGTGTTTGACCGCGCTTGAAATGATAAAAAAACTCAAAGATTTGAATATTAAATGGACGCAGGACAAATTCCCTGAAATAAAAATAGGAATAGGACTCAACACAGGACCAGCAGTAATCGGAAACATGGGCTCGTATGAACGGTTTAATTACACTGCAATGGGAGACACCATCAATTTAGGCTCAAGACTTGAAGGACTCACAAAAGCATACGGAGTGAGCATTGTGATAAGCGAGTTCACGCACAAAGAAGTAAATGACAAATTTGCGACAAGAAAACTGGATTTAGTCGCAGTAAAAGGGAAGAAAAAGCCGATTTACATTTATGAACTGATTTGCAAAACAGAAGAACTTAAAGAAAAAGAGAAAATAGAAACATACGAAAAAGGACTCAGTCTTTACTTATCACAGAAATGGGACGAGGCAATAAAAGAATTTGAAAAGCTCGATGACTTCGCTTCAAAAGAATTCATACAAAGATGCGAGACGTTCAAAAAAGAACCGCCGCAGAACTGGGATGGGGCGTGGATAATGAAAACAAAGTAAATATTTATAAATAAACAAGACAAAACAAAGCTAAAGAGGTGATATTATGGATGCAAAAATATTAGGAGCAATACAATTAATAGGTGGTTTAATCGGCCTTTATGCGTGGTACGCAGCCAAAACATGGGCACTGCCAGTGTTTTCCATTGTGTTCATCTTAATGGCAATACATCACTTCATGGAAAAATAAATTTTTTATTTTTTTCTTATAATTTTCTTGCAGGCGCGTGTACTTCAGCTCATTTGAGGTTTGGAATTATCACAGCCTCAACAAATTGCCTGTCCCGGCCATAATGCCTTTTTGCAACTTCTTCGAAACCAGGATTCAGTCTGTCTGCAATGAAATCAGTCATTAATCTGTAAAGTGCATCTCCGAGAATCAGTTTTCTTAGTTTTTCAGCACCCATTTCCAAAAGAGAGGTGTTTTTCATCAGTCTGGTGTATTTTTCAATCACGCCTTCGACTTCATTCGGGTTCAAGTCAAGCAAAGCTCTCGAGAAGTCCCATGTTGGGCTGTCAAAATATGCCCTTTCAAAATCTATAAAAATTATTGCTCCTGACTCTGTCCTTTGGACGTTGCCTTTGTGGATGTCCCCGTGCGTCAGAATTTTCCTGATTGGCCCATACTCAGACGGAGGCACCAGATCAAGTTTTTCCTCCAACTCTGAAGCCGACCAAAGCTGGCGCACAATCTCGGGATTTTTTTTAAAGCGGATTTTTCCTCTTAGTCTGCACTGATTCTGGAAAAGTTCACCTTCAAAATCCTTTGGAAATGACTCCCGGGCAAGCGATTTTGAGTGAAAATCGGCAACAGCTTCAACAGCGTCCTTGACAGGAACATCTGTGAGTTTCCCTGCATAATCCGTCACTATATGATCCTCTCCAAAATATCTCAGATGAGGTGTAGCAAGAAGTTGGCATTCGTTGAAAAAGGATACGGCTCTTATCTCCCTTTCCTTTGATTTTTGGCGGTTTTTTTCATTGATATTATATTTTTTAATAAAATAAACAGGCGAGCCTTCGACATAGACTATCCCGGTCGTGTTTTTCGACGGTTTGTCTAACGGCTTTACCTCAATTTCCGCCAATTTTGGTTTTTCTGAGGAAACGTTTAACGTTGTCATCATCATTAAGATCTTCACTTATTTTTCGGAAGAGTGTTTTTTTTGTCTCACAGTAGTATGTTTTTTGGTTGAAATCGCCAGATAGTGACTTCGCTTCGATTGGACATCCACCAGAGCAGATTGAAAACCAATTGCAACCTCCGCAATCACCTTCCTTCAGATCAAAATATCTGTCCATGATTTTTTGATGTACTCGGTTGCCTATCATTTCCTTAAGAGAAATCTCGTTAATGTTTCCCAATTTTGTTTCTGGCATATGTGTTGACCTTGAGCAGAGAAATACTCCTCCGTCCGGGTCCACACCCAACAATCTCGTACACGAATAAGCAGAATAGTCACAAGTCTTTACCCACCCTGTGAAAAATCCTCTCACAATTGAACTGAATGGATTGAGATTGAAATCAGAATCATCTGATTTCCACAAGCGGTAGAACTCAAGAAAAGAACTGGTCGCATTTTCGACACTGGGCAAAAGTTCGTCTTTTGCCAGTAAACCGCCGCCGGAAGGAGCAAAAAAATTTATGCGCGCTGTTGTGCAGAGCCTCCTTAGATTCTCGTAGGCCTCTATTTCACGTCCAACAAGATTGTTAGTCAACACTGCTATGAGTCCAATCTCTCTTCGGCAGGCTTCGTAATTCCTGATTATCGTTTCCGTTTTATCCTGCCCAGTTCTGTTAACACGCTGCTTCTTCTGGACGTCAAGACAGCCATCAAAGCTTCCACCAAGTCTATATCCCATTGCTCTGAGCCTTTTTTGGCGATCTTCAGTGAGCTCTATACCGTTTGTTTGAATGGAATGGCTTATATCAAGCCCTTTTGTGTTGCAGGCTTTCCCCGTTTCAATGATTTGTTCAAGAAAACCATCAGATCTCAGCAAGGGCTCTCCGCCGACCCAGGCAAAATGAGCAAAGGCATCGTTGTAGCCATGAACTTCTGAGATTAATCGCTCTACCGTTTTCAGATCCATGTTGCGCTTGGGTCTGGCTTTATCAAGATAACAGTAAGTGCAGTTCAAGTTACAGCAATCAGTCAGTTGCGCAACTATCGAATAATCTGTTTTCATTCTTGCTCCTACGCCTGTTTGTATTAATCAGAGGCTCCTGCCCAGTCCGAATGATCAGAGCTCGTGCTGAGCTCGTACGGCCTTTGCGCCATAAATTTGGCATATTGTTCCTGTGTAAGTCCTGATTTTTCAGCAGGAACTCTCGGCGCCAAATCTTTTACAATTTGTGCCAGATTGTTTTCATACATTTGTTCTGGTTTGTTTGTTTCATTCATATTTAATCCCTCCATTACGTATTTAAAGAGGTATCTATTATTAAAACTTCCACTATGTTTTTTGTTCCTTATAGATAACTTTTTATATATGAGTTGTCTATAAGTCATTATGACAAGGCTAAATGAAACAGTTCCCGTCGAGCAAACGCGCATAAATTTGGACCTGAAGGACCGCAGGATTCTTGCTATGCTGGATTGGGATGCGCGCCTTTCAATCGCAAAGCTTGCAAAGGAAGTCAGACTTAGCAAGAATGCGGTTGCATACAGGATAAGCCGCCTGGAAAAAGCAGGAATCATTCTTGGCTATTATCCCGTCATAGACTTCGGCAGACTTGGTTATTATTCACACAGGGTTCAATTATCACTTCATAATGCCGATGCCAGAGTCAAGCAAGAAATTGAAAAATACATATCAAATCCTGATTCAGAAATAAGCTGGTCTGTGTGGGTGCGAGGCGTCGCTGATTTGCTGATAGTTATCTGGACCCGTTCGCTTAAGGAATTTAAATCCATTTTCAATAAATTCAATACACGGTTTGGCAAGTACATAGAAAAACGGCTGTTTACCACAACATACGGTTTTGAACAATACCCGTATCGATTCCTTTTGGGAAAAAATGACTGGCAGAGCATGATTATCGATGAGGGACCAAGTTTTCACCTTGATAAATTAGATTCCCGCATCCTTGCCTCGCTAAATTCCAATGCGCGAAAAAGCTGCACAGAGATCGCCAAAGAAACAGGCTCGAATTACAAAACCGTGCAGTACCGCATCAAAAAACTTGCAAAAAATCACGTCCTTATCGGCACACGGGCGTTCATAAATCACACAGCATTCGGCTACAATTATTACAAATTCATGCTGTATTTCACCCACTATTCTGACGAAGAATACCATAAACTAAAAAATTATCTCCGCGGACTGCAGGAAACAGTCTACATAGTATTTCACGTTAACAGCGACCTGGATGCAGAGATGCTGTTCAAGTCAGATAACGAATTCTTTGAGTTCATAGACGGCCTGCAGGAAAAATTTCCAGGGCTTATTAAAAACTTCGAGTATTTCCTTTTCACGCGCACAATTCAAATCGAGTATGTTCACCAGCTTGACGCCTGAAGTTCTAGAACGGGGTTTTACCTCTTCTTTCAATTTTTTATTTATTCTGATAGACTTGGCGCAGGTGTCTACAAAACAGAAAGTTTTAAATATGTAGACACCCCATAATACCTTATGTTCATCGAAATAAGGAAAATAGGAAAGAACAAGAAATACTACCTGATTCACTCATACAGGGCCGGCGATAAAGTAAAAAGGATTTCAAGATATTTGGGCTCAAATCTCCCTGAAAAGGAGCTATTAACCCTAAGACAAAGAGCAGAGGAATTAATTCTTAACCAAGCCAAAGAAAGAAGCATATTTGAGTTTGAACTAAGCGAAAAAGAAATTGAGAAGTATAAGCAATTCGAAAAACCGATAAAGATAGAGCACCTCCAAAAACTAAACTGGCAGGGATTTACAGAGGATTTCGCCTATAATACCAATGCTATTGAAGGTTCTGCCCTTGCATTAAATGAAGTCAAGGATATAATTGAAGAAAGGCACATTCCCCATAATGCCGACGAGCTTGAAGCCACGGGTGTTGCCAAAGCCGTCGATTACATCAAGAAAACAAATAAAAGACTTGATTTAGAATTTATTAAAGAACTGCATTTCTTATGCTTTGAAAAAACAAAACATTTTGCAGGCAAACTAAGAAACGTTGAAGTTGTCATCAAGGACAGCCACGGCAATATCGTCCACCAAGGAGCGCCTTCTGTGATTGTAGGAAAACTGCTTCTTAATTTAACAAATTGGTATGAAGCGCACAAGAACAAATACCCGCCCCTGCTTTTAGCCGCTTTGGTTCATAATGAGTTCGAGAATATCCATCCGTTTCAGGACGGAAATGGAAGAGCGGGAAGATTATTACTGAATTATGTCCTTATAAAGCACAAATATCCGCCTATAAATATCCTGGTGAAAGATAGGCAGAGATACTACAAAGTCCTGCAGGCCTTCGAGAAGAAAAATGACATCAAGCCGACATTAAAATTCCTGATATCACAATACAAAAAACAGCATCAATAGGTGTCTACAAAGTGATTTAGGTAGACACCTGACTTTGCTCAAGAACCCGCACGAAAGCTTTTTAAATACCCTGTTTACATCTCTGCAATATGGCAATTTCTGGTTTCTAAGCGTTTTACCGCAGGCGCGAAAGAGGATAGACTTGGTTATTACCCCTACAAATACGATAATATTGCATTTTTCAAAGAAATGTAGGGGTAAGATAGCTCGTTTCTAATAAAAAGATTAACTTGCAAATAGTTAAGGTACGAATCTTTATAAACAAGTTATGTTTTAATCCCGCGGGGGCATATGGGCAAGAAAGAACAACCTAAACGGAGAAGTAAATTATGGATGATTGCGACTGGTGCGGCATTAGCTGCTGCTGGATTTATAGCAATTGGTGTAGGCTACATTTTTCCTTCATATCAAACCAAAATAGAAAATAAATATAATGTAAGGATTTTGGGTCGTTTTTCCGAAGAAGAATTAAGCGCTATTGATGGCGCATTAGGTATTACTTATGATAAATTGCCGGGCGCGCCTAAATGTTTAGAATTAATAATTAGGAAAATGCAACTCGGAAATATCGGCAGTAAAAAAGTGTATGGCAAAGCCGTATCTAATTGTCCTTTAAGCTTAGAAGAAATAGAAAAAGCTAAGACGTACCAAGATCTGCACCCAAATAACTCTTCCCTGGCTTTAGATACGATGTCTGCTTCTTCGGACTATGAAGCCATGCGTCATTTATTAGATACGCATTTGGCAGACATAGAAAAATTGCAGGCAGATATCCTTGGTCTCAAAAAAGATTCTTATGACATAATTTTGATTGATGAAAGCCCGCATTATCAGGAAACAGTAATCCACGAACTTTCTCATATAATATTAGAAGAATATTTTACAAAATATGCGCGCGTATGGGACGTTTTTTTAACTAATAAAGGATGGGTAAGCGATTATGCTGAAAATGTAGATGAAGACATAAAAAAACAATTACAATTCTCAAGAATATTTTTTCAAGCACTCAATTTGCTTGCCGAAAGCCCGCCAAATGAGCAATGCGCCAGTCTTTTGCAAGAATACAAACCACGCATAGAGCGAATCAGCAAAGGTATGGCTCTTGCCGACGCGCGCGCCATGATAACCGAAGATACTGCCGAGACACTTTCTTTTATGCTTCTCAATAAAGAACCGCGAGACAAATTACCGGGCGTCCAGAAAAAAATGGATGCTATAAATAATTATTTACGAGAGACTGGTTTTGTGCCAAAATAATCGGAGGCAGTTCCGTTCTGATAAAATCATAGATTAGGCACCATTCTTTGAAGGCGTGGTCTTATTTCCGAAAAAGTGTGGACCCTTTTCCTGTTTTGCATGAAATCGTGGTCCCATTACCGTTTTTTCTGCAAATCAGCAGCAAGCTTTATAAATAACCTGCGTTCCATGGTACTAAAAGGTAGGAGAGATAACCTCATCCTAACGCGAGATTAAAATTCATAGTGGAACAGAGTAAAAACACTGTGGAACAAAGGTAAAAAATGGCAAGATTACGCGCCTGGTTATGCTATAGAGACTACAAAAGACCGTATACAAGATACTCTAAATACAAGAAATACTGTTTCGTACGAGCCAGACCAGCAAACAGGATATCAAGATACACTACAGGAACACAAGGAACATTCCCGGTATCAATACACCTTCTTGCTAAATCATCCCTGCAGATAAGAGATGCAGCACTGGAAAGCGCAAGACAAGCATCAAACAGGATAATGGAAAACGCGCTCGGCAAAGCAGGATTCTTCATGCAAATGAGAGTATACCCGCACCACATTGTACGCGAAAACCCCCTGGCATCAGGAGCAGGAGCAGACAGACTGTCAACAGGAATGGCGCACAACTACGGAAAGCCGATAGGCATAGCAGCGCAAATCAAGAAAGGACAGCCGATATTCACAATCAAAACACTCAAAGAGCACCTGCCGCTCGCAAGAAAGGCAATGCAGCGCGCATCACACAAATTACCATGCAGCTACCAGATACTAGTTGAAGAAAAAAACGTCGTAAAAAAAGCTGCTGCAAAAGCGGCTTAAGCCAGAATGAAAAAGGGGATAATAGCGGTTGCAATAATTGTTCTATTAATTGCACTCTTCATCGTAATACGCAAGCCTTCTGAAGAACAGACAGTAAAAGACTGGGTAAAAAAACAGCCAATAATCATAACAGAAACAGGAGAGACAAGAGCAATAGCAGCAGAATGGATAGCTGAAAAAGAACAATACCTGCTAAAAGACGCAGAAGGAGACATCTGCTACATAACAAAAGAAAAACTGATGACAGCAATAAAAACAGAAACAAAACCGACAATTGCACCTTCACCAGCACCGACGACAGTACAAGCGCCAACACCAGCACCTGTTACAGCACCCACACCTGAAACGACTCCTACACTGCCATCCTCTCCAGCACCGGCTCCGGCACTTAATATAACACCGACTCCCACTCCAACAGGACCTGCATGCGGAAACGCATTAATAGAAGCAGGAGAACAATGCGAGCCGCCAAACACGCAGACCTGCAACGCCCAATGCCAACTGAAAATACCGCCGCCAAGACCATCATACTGCACAAACTACAAATGGGATGGAGATTAAAGCGACTTGGACTGCGGAGGAAAATGCAAACCCTGCCCGCCACAAGGACAGCCAATATATAACTCGTGCTGGACAGGACTGGACTGCGCGACAAGAAACTGCGACATGACAAACGCACAACCACTGCCAGCAGTCAACCCGAACACGCAGGCAAGCTACAGCTCAATATCTCAACTGCAAAAACTCGCAGGACAAGACTGGATAAAACCATACGAAGGAAAGTGCGTTTGATTTCTTAAACAGAAGCCTATCAACATTTAAATACCAAGCGTTCCCCTTTTTCACCATGAACTCAAGCATCACGAAATATTCAGAGAACAGGCCATGGGGAAATTTTGAGCAATTCTGCAAAAACCAGCAATGCACAGTCAAAATAATCAGCGTAAAATCAAATGAAGAACTTAGCCTTCAATACCACCACCATAGAGATGAATTCTGGAAAATCTTATCAGGCAAAGCAACAATAGTATTGGGCGAGAAGGCAATACAGGCAAATGAGGGAGACGAGTTCTTCGTACCAAAAGAAACCAGACACCGAATAAAAACAGAAAATTCAGCTGCCAAAATACTCGAGATTTCCCTGGGAAAATTCGACGAGAACGACATTGTAAGGCTGGAAGACAAATACAAAAGAAATTAACAGCATAATTCTGCACACTTCAGGACAAAACTGGATAAAACCGTACGAAGGAAAGTGCGTTTAGAACTGAACAATTAAGCCAATCTTTCCGCCAGCCCTGCCGGCTTCAGTGTTCTGATAACAATCCTTAATCGCGTTCAAAACTTCAAGAGGCTTCCAGGAACCATTCTTTCCAGTGACTCTTAAAACAGTATTACCGCTAACAATCTGAGGTTCAGAGGAAATAACAGCACAGTCCTTAATTGCGCCCATCAAAGAATCATAAAGAATGCCTTTCGCAACTGGCGCAAACAAAGTAATGCTGTCCTGCTCTGGAACAGCATAAACAGGAAGCTTGGTCTGCCTTATCTCTGCCAAAGCACCCTGCAAGCCCTTTGCAGAAGCAAACTCATCCTTGCCCTTTTCCATTGCTTTTTCATAAGCATTGAAAATCTCCCTTGCCCTCTGCCAATTCTCAAGCTTGCCATCGTACTCTGCAATCTTTTTCCTTAAAGCATCCACTACCTTGCCCAAGTTATCTACAAGAATCTGCCTCACGCGTTCATCTGAATTTTCAATTGTTTTCACTAAAGCAGATACTTTTTCAACAGCGTCTTTTTTATCAGATTCAGGAACATAAATCTCAGACTCATCCCATTCATCTCCGCCAAGAGCAAGACGCTTCTGAAGATCGTGGTAAGTAATACCAAAGGCTTTCGCAACAATCAGAGAAACATATTTTTCAAGCGATTCCGGAGGGTTTGCTATAAAGCCGATGTCAAGACCGGAGGTTTTTATTTCCTCAAGCATAAACTCAATTCCAGAAATGCCTTCAGCCCTCAAGCCGAGCAAGGTCTTGACGGCTTCCGTGAAGTTTCCTGATTTCAGGACTGAATAGGCTTTTTCAAGCTCTGCAATACCGCTCTTCAATCTTAAATTTGCCTGCTCAAAAGACTTTCCGACAGAATCCAAATCCCTGCATTTAACCTCAAGCTCTGAAATTCTTTCTCCAGCGTGGTCGAGCTTTGTCTGCAAAGAACCATTGCGCTCATACAGCCTGCGAAGCTCCTCATTAATGCCACCAGCAACATCAGTCTCTATCTGCTTCAACTGCTCAGCAGTAAGCATACCGTCAGGAACTTTCTGAACAATCTCAGGCTCATTAAATTTAGGATCAGGATAATGCCAAAGAAAAGCCTTATGCTCCAATTCCCTCACGACTTCACGAGCTTGCGACTCAGTGCATGTGACATAAATACCGTTCTTTTCGCCCTGCTTATCCACGAAATCCAAATCAACAGCAGTGTTTGGCATATGGCTATAATGCCTCTGCACAGCTCCACGAATAGCGATAATCTGACCAGTGTTAAGATTGTGCCTTATGCGAAAAGTCTGAACAACGTCCTTCTTGTCTTCACATCCTTTTCTTTCCTGACGTCCTTTCCCATAACACCAGAACTAATCAGCCCATTTATAAACTTTTCCTCTTTTACTACTGACTAATAGTGTCTTGTACTAATACGGCAATATATACAATACACACCACAGGTTTAATTCTTAATCTCACTTAACAAAATCCGAGGTGATAATATGGCAAAATTGGAAGCAAAGAAAGTCGGTCTTGTATTCGGCTGTTTCTTGGCGCTGTTTCACCTGGTATGGTCTATAGCGATATTGATAACACAATCAGGCGTACAGTGGTTTATGGACTGGATACTAGGACTGCACAGAATAGCGATGGGATTTCAAGTATTGCCCTTCCATTTGATGTCTGCAGTACTTCTTGTAGTCGTGACATTCATAGTCGGCTACATCATAGGATACATATTTGCAGAACTATGGAACTGGCAAACTAAGAAATAGAGAATTTTTTTATTTTATTTTCTGATATTTCTTCAGAATACTCGGAAAAGTTTTTACTAAATCACTCGCAAGATAACCAAAACCCAACTTCTTGTACAACAGTTCGCCAGCCCTGCCGTTGACATAAGCTGCCACTTTTGCAGACGTGAACGGGTCATTGCCCTGGGCTAACAGACCAGCCACAATACCCGCCAAAACATCACCAGTACCGCCGTGACTCATACCGGCATTGCCGGCAGTATTAATGGCTGTTTTATTTTTCGACATAATAACAGTCTTCGGATGACCTTTGATGACCAAAATATTGTTGTTAAGGTGCTTTTGAACAGATTTTCTTGTTAATCTGCTGTTTTTCAACAAAGCCTCAAACTCCTTCGCGTGAGGCAAAAGAACCGCGTTTTTAACGTCCTGCAATCTTATCACGCGCAAAGCAGCAGCATCAATCACCAAAGGCTTGTTCACTTTCTTGATGATTTCCTGCATAAATTTCCCGGATTCAAGAGAAATGCCGTTGCCGATTTCTATTACGTCAGCATTCTTCGCAAGCTTCAAAACTTCAGTGACGTTCTTTTGACTGAAGTTCCTGCACTTAATCTTTCTCGTAATAATATCAGGAGCGATGCGGTTAATTGCCCACGCAACCTTCTCAGGAGCAGCAACATAAACAAGGTCAGCGCCACTTCTTAAAACAGCCAAAGCAGACATCCCAACCAAAGCAGGAGCGCCAATATAATCTTCACTACCGCCGATAATGAGAACTACACCATTATCGCCCTTATGAGAAGACCTCTTTCTTGGAATAAGCATACAAGCAGATAAATCAGCTGACTTTTAAATATTTACCACCAAAGCAAGATTTATATATTATTAAGAACAGCCACAAACAGGGTGAAAACAATGAAAAAAAACACAATATTGATTGTAGCAGCATTAGTAATAGTAGTATTAGCATTCGCATTCTTCAAGGATAAGATAATACCGACAGTATCGGCAGATTCAGGAATGGAT
>CABMGU010000077.1 GCA_902385765.1 uncultured archaeon
ACCTCTTTGCTAAGGATGATTTTGCTGGTTTGGAGCGTTTGGGTCTTAAGATGAGCCAGAGCCCAGCAGCCGACTGTGCACATCACCTTCTATTATATCTTGGAATTATACCTTCTCCAAGGGCTTTTGATGCTTTGGGCGCTCTTCCGAAGTCTGAAAGACCCCATCCAGGCATTAACATTATTTTTTATGGCAATGGTTCTGAGAATATGCATTACGGTTTTTATGACGGTAAAAAAGTGAACTCTAAATGGAGAGAAGGTCCTGTTTTCACGCACGCGCTTGAGGATGTTCCTCTTCAGTATGGTAATCTTGTGAAATTTGCATCTTACGATGATGCGCTTGTTTTGCTTAGTTCTGCTGACAGCAGTTGAGAATGGCGGTGAGGGGATTTGAACACCCGACCCCCGGCTTATGAAACCGGTGCTCTAACCAGGCTGAGCTACACCGCCGTGTTAAGAAGGCGGTTTAATGCCCTTTAAAAAATTATCTTAGTTCTGCTCTTATCTGGTCTTTTATCTTTCTCAATTTTCCTTCTTTTTCGTAGTGCATGATTATATATAATGAAAGACATAATATGAATTCCCAATAAATAATCCCAATCAAGATAAGATTTTGTATAAACGAAATTATAATATTATGGCCTAAATGAAAAACTAGAGCATAAATGAAAAATATTTTTCTTCTTTGAAGGATTACTTGGCATATTAAAATCGTAAGTGCGATTTGAGCAAGTACGGCAATAATATTGTCCGCACCCCATATAAAAACGAAATCGTGGATTGTATTACCTCCTAATGAATTATAGCCTAAACCTAAAAAAAACACATATAATGAGCTTATTCCATCTAAGATGGATTCAATGCCTCCCCAGCCAATGCCGAATAGAACTGCATTTTCCCAATTAACATATTTTTTAAGAAGATATCTCCAAGAAAACATTCTTAAAATTTCTTCTAAAAATCCAGCAAAAACTCCAGGGATTACTCCGGCCAGAAATATTGTGAAAAAGTCAAATAATTCAAGATTGGCGATAATAATGACCGATAATATAGCATATAGCAATGCATATAATCCTGCACCAATTCCAACAAGTTTCCATGATTTTTTATACGTTTTAAAGAACCAAAAAATCAGAACAAATGGAAATACTATTGTAAATAAACTGGTTATTACTACATTAACGAAAAGCATTGTATCCATTCTATAAAAAATTGCAGGAAAGATATATAAAAGTTGCTGCAGAATACCTAGAAAAAAACTTCAAGTTTTTTTATGAAACTTTTCTTTCAGGATTTTTTTATATTCTTCCTTAGAAACAACAAAGAAATCTTTTCCTTTATAATTGCAATCTAAACAATCCAATCCAAAATAACCTGCTTTTTGTATTGGATCTTCCAATGGAATTAATTCGGATGCTCTGATATTCGTGCTTCCACATTTTGGACAAAACTGAACGCCGTCAATCATCTTAGTTCTGCTCTTATCTGGTCTTTTATCTTTCTCATTTCTTCTTTTGAGAGGTCTTTTTCAGGCCAGTGTTTTAAGCCGTCGTTTTTGAATCTCGGTATTATGTGCATGTGGGTGTGGAATATTACCTGTCCTGCTGCTGGCTTGGTGTTGAATATGCTGTTGAATCCGTCTGCTCCGACTGCGTTCATTATTGCTGGCGCTATTTTTTTTGTTCTCGACATTATATCTGCAAGAACGTCGTCCGGTGTTTCAACCAGGTCTGTGAAATGCGCTTTCGGCACTACTAGCGCATGTCCTGGATTGCTCGGGTGTATGTCAAGGAATGCGACTATTTTGTCGTTTTCGTAGATGAAGTCTGCCGGTATTTCTCTTTTTATTATCTTGCAGAATATGCAGTCGTTCATTTTTTCGCGGTTTTTGGCTTTTTTGCTTTTTTGGGCTTTTCTGCCGGCTTTTCCAGTTTTTTCAGGTAAGAAACATTTTCTGCATATTTTGTTTTTCTTCTTGAGTCCCATGGCAGTTTTAATGCACAGAATTGCTGGCACGTTATTCCTGCTTCCTCTGCTTCTTTGCAGGTGAATCCTCTTGCTTTTCTTCTGGTTCCTCTGTGTACTACGTACGCTTGGTGCATTTTAATCCTCCACGAGCTTGAGTATTTCTGTCAGCGTCATTATCTTGTTTTCAAATTCCCTTCTTCCTTTTCTGTCAAGCAGGTATGCCTTTATTCCGACTGCTTCTGCTCCTTTGATGTCAGTCTCTATGCTGTCTCCGATAGATATGATGTTTTCTGGGTTGAGTTTGAGTTTTTTCATTGCAGCTTCAAACAATCCGTTTGTTTTGAGTTTGCCTACTTCACAGCTTAGGAATATGCCGTCAAAGAGGTCGTTCATCTCAAATCTTTCAAGTACTGGTTCTACGCTTCCTGATGGAGCGTTGCTTATCAGGGCAACCTTGATTTTTTTCTCTTTTAGAGCTTTTAGCGTGTCTATTGTGTCAGAATACAGTCTTGCCAGCAGTCTGTTCTTGTTCCATACGCCTATGAGCTTTTCAATTACTATTGGTATCGGGTTTACATCAAATGCCTGGCAGACTTCTTGGAATGCTGTTGCCTGGTCTTCGTATTTTTTTGTCATCAGCACGTTTTCAAACTTCTCTGCAAACTCATTGAATGGCATATTTACCCGAAGTATGCCATAGCTTTGCTTTATTGGCGAGTATGTTCCATTCTCGACCAATGTCCCCCAAAAATCAAAAAATACTCCCTTAATCATATTATGTTCGGGTAAGAAGACCCTTTAAAAACATTTCTGTCGCTAGCTTTATATATCTCACAATTATGGTTTTTTGTATGGGATATGTGATGGATTTTTTCGGATCCTTTTTTGGCAGTCCTCAGCCAAAGGGAAAACTGGATTATTCTGCTGAGCTTGCAAAGGTAAAAAAGGATTATGATGAACTAAGGGGGCTTATGGAAGATTGGAAAAAATTGCCAATGCTTCAGTCTTATCAAAAAAGATTGGATGCCCTGCAGGATGAAAACTATCATCCTGTTGTTCTGCTTATTGTTGGTCATGCTGTGAAGGATTTCTATAATAGTGTTGAGTTTTATATCAAAAAGCTCGAGCTTGCAGTACAGGGCGATATTGATGCGATGAACTATATTGAAGAGACTAAGAAAAACATTCACTCTGTCCTTGAAAGTTATAAGAGGCGTTTGCAAATCAAGTTACAGGACATTATCGAAGCGTCACAAAAGGTTGCTGACTGGCCTGCGATTAAGGCAAAGATTTTGAGCGATATTGATACTCAGAAGAACATTGTAAAGGTGTATATTCCAAAAGAAGGAGAGGAGGAAACTAAAAGAGAATGGTTTACTAAAGAACGTTTGAATTGTTTGAATAGCCGTTCCAAGAGTTATCCTGCCCGTCTCGTGTGGGCTTTGGAACCCGGTCAGGTCTATATCGTCAAATATCTGAATTTGCTTGACCAGATTATTGCTGCTGATGAGGAAAGCAGGGAAAAATTAGTGGTTGACCTGAAAAATCTTGAAGCTGATATTGAACTCTTTTTGGAAAGAGAATTCTTCAGGGTTAAAAATAAGTATTCTTATTTGAAAATCGACTGATGAAGTCGCATAGCCTCCGTCTTATGTGCTGCGGAGCCGCGCGTAGCCTCTAAGTGGACAGGGCGGGATTCCTTGAGCTCACGCATGAGCGAGAGGGACTGGAGACGGAGTCGACAGGATGTTCAAATCCCGCATTAGCTATATGGACAAGGCGGGATTTGAACCCACGGCCTCTCCGCTGCCAGCGGAGCGTTCTACCGGACTGAACTACTTGCCCGTTGTTTATTCGTCCAGAAGGAGTGTATAAAAACGTTTCTACAATATTTCTAGTTCATCCAAAACGTGCCATAGGAAGTCCGTGCCTATGTTGAACAATCGTTCCATTCTTGCAAACCGTATAATTCTTGCTGCCGGAATTAATGGAACAGATAGCAACATCATTAGTATCCAGTGTTTTTTGCAGTATTCTAATTTCTTTTTTGCGTTTAAGAGCTCATAACCAAAAAATGCATAGTATCCTCCAACGATGCCAAAGTCTATGTACCGCATGGCACCCAATAAGATCCCGTCTACCTGCACTTGGTATTCTATGATGAAAAGTATGCCGTTCAGAACGAGTACAAAGATGAATAGTCTGTCTAAAGCATACTTCAAGGTTTCATACATGGCATAAAAATAAGTGTTAATTCTTCTTTTCAAGGTAATGTATTTGATGTACGTTTGTACAAACATTTTTATTTGATACCGCATCAATATTTAATATGGAAAAAGCGGTGGAAGTGCTTAAGGTTTTGAAGAAGACTTATCCTAATGCCAAATACTATCTTAACTTTAAGACTCCTTTGGAGCTTTTGGTTGCTGCCATTCTTTCTGCTCAGGTGCGGGATGAAGTAGTGAATGTTTCTACTCCTGCCTTGTTTGCGAAATACGGAAAAGCAGAGGATTACGCTAAGGCTTCTGTGTCTGACCTGTTGAAATACATTAGTAAGATTACTTTTGCAGGCAATAAGGCTAAGCACATTATTGAAGCGTGTAAAATGTTGGTGAAGAATCATAATGGTAAGGTGCCGAAGACTATTGCAGAGCTGACTGAACTGCCAGGCATTGGCAGGAAGACGGCCATTGTCATTATGACTAATGCTTTTGATATTGTTGAGGGCGTTGTTGTTGATACTCACGTTATCCGTTTGTCTTACCGTTTGGGCTGGACCAAGAATACCAATCCTGAGAAGATTGAGAAAGACCTGAATGCTTTGATTCCTAAACAATATTGGAAAGAAACTCAGTGGCTTTTGAAAGCTCACGGTCGTGCTGTTTGTCAGGCTCCAACGCCTTACTGCAGTAAGTGTGTTGTTTCTAAGCTGTGTCCGAAGGTTGGGGTTAAGAAGTCTTTGTGATCGTATGTTCTGCGGAGCCGCGCGTAGCATATGTGCTGCGGAGCTTGCGGAGCCTCTAACTGGACACGCCGGGATTTGAACCCGGGGCCCCATCGTTGCGAACGATGTGCTCTGCCGAGCTGAGCTACGTGCCCGTATTCAGAATTTGCTTTCAGACGTTATTTAAAGCTTTTGAAGAAAAAAATAATTATTTCAGTTTCAGCGCTTTCTTTACTGCTTCCTTGTCAAAGCCGACTATTATTGTTCCGTTGATGTCGATTACAGGGACTCCCATTTGTCCTGATTTCTCTATCATTTCTTGCGCTTTGCTTTGGTCTTTGCTTACGTCTATGACTTCAAAGTCTATTTTGTTCTCTGTCAAAAACTCTTTTGCTGCTGTGCAGTATGGACAGCTTGGTGTTGAATAAACGATAACTTTTGTTTTCGGCATATTTATCCCTCCTTTGTTTTCTGTCGCGCTGGTCTGACTACTATGCGTGTTCTTGTATCCAGCTTAATATTGTTGGTGCCAAGTCGTTCTTGCTGAACATGTTTGTTCCGTGTCCTGCATCTTCGTACATTTTGACGCTTGCGCTCGGGTTCGTTTTGAATTCTTGTGCTGTTGCTGCTGAGTAAGTGTCATCGTTGCTTGCTACTACCAAAAACGGTCTGCGCAGTACTGTCGGCTCTATTGTTATGCCTCTGAATTCCAGTCCTGGGCTTAGCAAAACTACTGTTTTCACGTCAGGGTCAGTAATTGCGTAATTGTAGGCAATGTTTGCTCCTATGCTTGCGCCTATTATTGAAGTGCTTTTTGCGTTTGCTCCTTGGTTTTCCAGCACGCTTTTCATTGCTGCGATGTCGTTTGTCATTTTATTATAGTCTTCTGGCGTGAATTTGTCCAGGTTTCCTGTGCTTTGCCCGTGCCCTCTCAAGTCCGGCACGATTACTGTGTAGCCGTTCTTTTGAAGCCATTTGGCTACTGAGTCCCAGTCTGCTCTGGTTCTTCTTAGCTGGTGTATTAGAATGACTGCAGGGTTTCCTGCCTTTCCTGCATAAAGCTGGTATGCTATTGTTTGTCCGTCCTGTGTTGTTGCTGTTCCGCTTGGCAGTGGTCCTACCGGCGGATTTAGTGTCGGCTGTGGCTGTAATTCAGTTGGTTGTGAACAGGCAATTAATAATAATAAAATAACAACAAGCGCTTTCATGTGACTGTTATTTTTCCCTTCATTGTCGGTTGTGTCTTGGAGTAGAACACGAAGGTTCCTTCTTTGTCTGCAAGGAATTCTATTATTTCGTCTTCTCCTACTTCAAGTTCCCTGTCAACATTGAACTGTGGCAGTGTGAAATAGTTGCCTGATGTTTGTGCTGTTATTGTGAGCTTGATTTTGTCTCCTTTGTTGGCTTTTATTTCTGTTGGCAGGAACTCGTTGTTTCTTGTTTCCATTTTTATTTCTACTGTGTTTCCTGTTTCCAGCGGTGTTGTTGGCGGAGGCTCGTACTGTGGTTTTTCCGGCAGTGTTGCTGGTGCTATAATGTCCAGTTTTGGTATCGTTGCCTGGGGCTGTTGAACTGCTTCTTTTGCGCACGCAATCAGAAGCAATAATACGAATAGGGTTAGTATCTTTTTCATATGCCTGTTGTAAACTGGTTTCTATTTAAAAGTTGCGCTAACTTTAATTGCCACTCTGCCTCGACTTGTGTTGAGATTTTTCTCTCCCCTTGCCTGTGCAGGGGAGAGAAAAATACAGAGCGGCGAAAATCAAGAAAAATCAGTTGCGTCTAGTCCACACCAGCCAGACTCCTATCAGAAACACTGGTATCGTGAGCCATTGCCCCATTGTTAGTGGTCCGTAGTGTGGCATGTCCTTCAAAAACTCCACTGATATCCTAAAGACCGAATACAGTATCATGAATATGCCGAAGAGCATTCCGTCTTTGAATTTCTTGTTTCGTAAAGAAAATAGTACTAAGAATATTATGATGTTGTATGCTGCTTCATAGAGTTGTGTTGGGTGTCTTGGTCCTTCTGCTCCCGGGAATACTACTCCCCACGGCAGTGTTGTCTGGATTCCGTACAATTCTCCGTTGATGAAATTGCCTATTCTGCCGAATGCGTTTCCCAGCGCGAGTGGAACGATGAACACATCTACTAATCGCAGGAACGGTATTCCTTTTTTTCTTGCATACCAGTATCCTGCCAGCAGTATTCCGACAAATCCTCCGTGGAAGCTGAGCCCTCCTTCCCAGATGTAGAGTATTTTCCAGGGCTGGCTCAAATAGTAGCTCGGATCGTAGAATATTGCTTCGAACAGTCTTGCTCCTACTATCATTGCCACAACCAGAATTCCCATTAAATCGTCAAGTTCTTTTTCTGTGAGCTTTATTTTCCCTTGCCTGATTGCTGCCCGTACATAGTAGTATGTTGCAATGAATGCTATTACGTACATCAGTCCGTACCATCTTATTTCAAGAGGTCCTAAGCTTAGTATTGTCGGGTTAAGTGCGTGTGTGAACATTTGTTGCTCTTGTTGTGTATACTTTTACAAGATTTATTCCGGTGAATAATATTATTGTTCCTATAATCAGTGCTGCCTGCGCGTTTATCTTGTTTATCTGTGGCAGCATCAGCTGTATTGCAATGTAGAATGCTACGCCGATTATCAGTATCAGTATGCTTGTTTTCAGCGGTGTTCTGAACAGGGTTCCTGGCTTTAGTGTGGGGTAGCTGAAGAATGCCGTTATGCCAAGGAGCAGTGCTGCTGCAAACAGTATTTTTCCTCCTGTGTTTGTGGCGTTTTCAGCTATTTTTTGCATTAGCGCGTATCTTACTGATATTATGACGTCAAGGATTTTGTAAATGATGTATCCTGCCATCCAGATTAAATTTATTCGTGCAAATCCCAGGAGATAATTGTGGTATCTGTCTTTTTTCTCGTTTATTTTCGTGATGAACCACCAGCTTGTTCCCTGGAATATGCAGTATAATATGTAAGTCGTGGCAAAGAAGATTATTACCAGCAGTCCGAGATTTATCGTAAGCGGTTTTATTTCTGCGTCAAACAGGTGTTTTAGCAGCCCTGTTGGCTGTTCTGCCATTATGATTGACAGCTTGTTGATGATGAGTGTCGCGTAAGCTGTGATTTTTTCTCCTATTTTTGCCGTGTAGAATCCGTAAGCTATGAAGAATGTCACATCGACTACTATGGCTGTTATGAACAACAGCAGATTTTTTCTTATCAGTTTGAGTGTTTCAATCATGTTGCGTTTATTGCCTGTTTTATTGCTTCCTGTACTGTTGGTGTTGGGAATATTTTGTCAAGGTTGAGCACGAATAGTGCCAGAAGCAGGAGTATTGTTGTTATCAGCAAGAGCGCATACAGGTCTTTTTTGTCCATATGACTGTTTTTATGGGGGATATATTTAAATATGCTTTATCGCTCTTGAAACGTATGGGAGAAAAAGGGTTGATGGTTGTTTTAGTTGGTATTCTTAGTATCTGGTCTGTTTATGCTCAGGTTTGTCCCGGCTCTGTTACTGCTGATTTGACTTTGACTCAGGATATTACTTCTAATGGCAGCACCTGTATTACTATGGATAATGATAGTATTACTCTTGATTGTAATGGTTTTCATATCTTTTTTGACCCGAACGGCACTGGCGCAGATGGCGTGGTTGCCACTAACCGCAAGAATATAACAGTTAAAAACTGCATTATTTTGGATATTAATGCTTCTGGCAGTGGTGGTACTGCAATTTTTTTCAACACTGTTAATAACAGCAGGATAATCAATAATACTGTGCAGACGAACGGCACTGACAACAATCAGGCTGTTCCGCTCTTTGCCAGTGTTGGTAATAACATCACTGATAATACTATTAGAACGCAGGGCAGTCTCGGTTCTAATTATGGTGTTACTCTGCTCTCGGGCTCTGTTAATAATATCGTCAGCCGCAACAATATTTCGACTAATGGCACAAGTGATAATCCTGGAATTCGTAGCGGTGCTACAAATAACACTTTTACAAACAACATTATCATCACTAACGGCAGTGTTGGCACCAATCACGGCATATTTGTTGCTTCTTCAAATACCGGGTGCAATGTTTCCAACAACACTATTACTACTTCGGGAGGAACAGGCAATGAGGGGATTCATATTGTTGGTCCTGTTTCAAATTGTTTCATCCAGTTTAATACCATATTTACCGGCGGCGTAACTAATAATTTTGGAATTGCGACGAGCGGACCCGGAATTTCCCTTAATATCATCAATGGCAACCGCATTATTACCAATGGCTCAGGAACAACTAATCATGGAATAAATTTTGCAAGCGGCCTTAATAATCGCTTCATAAATAATAATATTACTACAGACGGCAGTCTTGGAAGTAATTACGGAATCCGCATAACTGCTTCGACATTAAATAATTCTTTTGATGGCAATATTATAAAAACCAATGGTGTGTTGAGTTCTGGAATTTTCATTTCCGGAAGCAATATGGCGTTCAATAATACTTTGCTTGACAATCCTGTTGAGTGGATTAATTCGACCGGCGCCGCATCCTCTGATAATTTTACTAATACGACATTCAGTATGCCTGATGGCAGTATTGATATCCTTCCGCTTGCTCAGATTGTGGGCATTCAGGATATTACTAAAAGCAAGCTTAACATTTCGTTTAACAACGCTTTCCTTAATAGCACCAATCTTTCAGCTTTGAACAAGAGTGCTCAAATCACTTTGAATAATTTGACGTTCAATAATCCCACTCCTTTGGTTGATTTTGAGGATGATGGGATTTTTGAGAATTGTTTGAGCCCGATTTGCACTGAAGTAAGCTACAATAGCTCCAAGGATTTTGTTTTTAATGTTTCTCGTTTCACTTCTTACAGCAGCGAGGAAACAATTGACTGCGGGGCGTTTTTGAGCAAAAGCTCCATTATGGTGGAAAATGCCGCAGGCAACGGCACCTGCATCACTTTTAATGCAAGCAATATCGTTTTTGACTGCAGGGGATTCTCGATTTTCTTCGATGCTAATGGTTCTGACAACGCGTCTGGCGTGCTTGCACAAGATTTCACCAATGTTACTGTTAAGAACTGCATTATTGACGATGTTAACAGCAGCGGCGCATTTGGAATTGGGATTAATTTTGTGAATGTGTCTTTCAGTTCCATCTTCAATAATACCGTTTATACCAACGGCACTAACAACAACTATGGCATTAATATTGAGTCATCAATCAGCAATACTGTTGCGAACAACATCATACACGCTCTTGGAAGCACAGACAGCAATTTTGGAATCAACTTGTTTGGTGCTGACAATTTGTTTGATAGTAATAATATCACTGCAGATGGAACATTTAGTTATGGAATTTTGATTTCTGGCTCAAACGGCTCTCTTTTCAATAATACCTTGCTTGATAATCCTGATGAATGGATTAATGTGAGTGATGATAGCCAGAATAATTTTTCAAATACTACTTTCCGTCAGACTTTTGGAAGTATTGATATTTTGCCTGAGGTTCAGATTAATGGCTCGCAGGACGTTACGAAAAGCAGGCTTAACATTTCATTCAATAGTGCCTTCCTGAACAGCACGAACTTGAGCTTTTTCAACACCACCGCGGTTATAACTCTCAACAGTCTTTTATTTGTGCATCCTCACCCCATTGTTGATTTTGAGGACGATGGAAGCTTTATTGATTGTCCTGCAAGTATTTGTACGAAATTGAGTTACCTCGGAGGAATTCTGGTTTTTAATACTAGCAGGTTTACGGATTATTCTTCTCACGAAGATGTTCTTATCAAGACGGACAATCCTGATCCTGTAAGTGTGAATGGTGTGTTGAATTATACTATTTTGATTAGTCTTAACGGCTGTGATTGCTTACAGGGTGATAATCTCACCAACATCACCATTGTAGATGCTTATCCTGCAGGCACTGTTTTCATTAATTCCAGTCCTGCGCCTGATAATGGCACTAATAATACCTTCAGCTTGGGCAATCTCAGTGTTGGTCAGGAAGCAAGTGTTAATATTTCTGTGCTTGTTCTTCCTGTGTTTTCTAATGGCACAATTATCACTAATTTTGTTAATATGACTTTCCAGAATGAGTCTAATTCGACTATTACTGTTAGTTTTTCTGAGAACACTACTGTTTTGGCGCCTGTCCCTCCTACGCCCACCCCAAGTGGCGGAGGCGGTGGTGGTGGTTCAAAGGTTCAAACATTGATTTGCCCGTCGTACTGTAACGAGTCCAGGTATGCGGGTGTGTATGTTTGCCAGAGCGAGGCGTGCACTGCTTTAAGACCAGCTCCCGAGGTTCCTGCTCCTGTAGCGCTTCCATCTTTTAATTTGCCTGAAAGAGTTGAAAAAGTGCAGGAACCTGTTGCTGAAGCGAAAAAGCCTGAAATTCCTCATCATCTTCCTTCTCTGCCTCCGGTTCAAAGACCGAGTTCTGTTTCGTTTGAGAATGATAGGCTTCCGGTATCTTTGATTGTTGGGTTTGCAGCTCTTATTGTTTTGATTGTCTTTTCTACTGCTTATCTTATGTTCAGGCAAGTCTGATAAGCTTTATATATCTGCCCGGCTTATTTTTTGTAAAAAGATGGTGCATGTGTCTGAGCGTGAGGAGCAGTTGCCTGATCAGGTTATTGAGAAGCTTATTGAAATAATGGTTGAGCACCCTGATGTTTTGTCTCTTGGTCCTGGCGAGCCTGACTTCCCGCTGCCTAAGCCTCTGGTTTCTGAAGTGAAGCGTCTTTCCAATCAGGCTAATCATTATTCTCCTGCAGGCGGTTTGCACGAGCTGAGGGAAGCTATTTGCAGGAAAGTGAGGCGTGACAATCATATCAAGGCTTCACCTCATAATATCGTGGTTACCTGCGGTGCTCAGGAGGCTTTGCTGCTGTCTGCTGCCTGCACTTTGGATGTTTCTGAGCAGATTTTACTGCCTAATCCTGGCTTTATGGGCTTCCTGCCTTGTTTTGAGTTGTTTAATGCTGGAATCAGGTTTTATGATTTGAAGGAAGAGCGCGCGTTTGAGCCTGATCCTGATGAGATTAAAAAGCAGGTTGATTCCAGGAAGACGAAAGTTATTTTGCTGAACTCTCCTGCAAATCCTACCGGCAACGTCATCAGCAAAAAAGTGCTGGAAGAGATTGCTGATATTGCTGTTGAGTACAATTTGTCAATTTTCTCTGATGAGGCTTATGAAAAGATTGTTTATGACGATGCAAAGCACGTCAGCATTGGCAGTCTGAATGGTATGGCTGACCGGGTGTTTACCTGCCAGTCTTTTTCAAAGTCTTTTGCAATGTGCGGTTTCCGTCTGGGCTATGTTGTTGCTCCTGATAAGGTTGCAGAAGCGATAAAGAAGACTCACATTTACACCTCCATCTGCGCTCCGACTATTTCCCAAAAGCTCGGCATTAAAGCGTTGTCTCTTTCAAGCAAGTATACTCAAGCGATGGTAAAAGAGTACGACAAAAGAAGAAAAGTCATTGTCCCGCGTCTGAACCAGATGGGTCTTTCCACTCCTAATCCTAAGGGTGCTTTTTACACCTTTTCAAACATCAGCCATATCAATACGTCCAGCAAGCGTTTTGCTTTTGATTTGTTGAAGAAGCAGAAGGTTGCAGTTATTCCAGGTGTTGATTTTGGCAGTGAGGGCGAGGGTTATATCCGCTGTTCTTTTGCGGCTAAACTGCAAACAATTGAGAAAGCTCTTGATAAGATTGAGAAATATCTAACTTATAGCGAATCTCGTTAATTATTGAATTTCTGAGATTCGCTAGAATGGCAAATTGCATGTGAAAAATTCCAAAATTTCGCAATTTGCCATTAGGCTGCTTCTGCTCTTGGCCGGATATCTTTGAATGCGCCTGCTTTTCTTTCATCAACTGGTCTGAGTCCGAGTTTTAAAAGCTGGTCTATCCAGAATCCCATGCTTGTCATTGCATTTTTTGCAGCCCGCACCAGATTAATATTTTGTTCTCTTAGTTCCTCTAATTCCGGTGCTTTCAGTGTTTCCAGCAGTCTTGGTGCTTCGAGGTTGAACTTGTCAAGATACTGTCCTACTGCTGACCTGTTTTGGTCGTACATTACAACTTCTTTTAATAAGCCCGGAGAATCTCTTTTCACGTCTTCCAATTCTTGGAAAAACTTTTTTATCTGGTTTGAATAATCATTCAGTCCTGCGCAATTGTACCATATTCTCTTGACTTCTTCTTCTTTTTGCGGCGGTATTTTTGGAACTTCCGGAACATCTCGCATTTGTATGAAACCTTCGTGCCATTCTCCTTTTTGTGTTAAAAATGAGCGTGCGCTTTCAATCCAGCCTCTTGCTGCAAGGAATTTGTTTCTGTTTTTTTGTATGAACTCTTTTAATTGTGGATTTATTTCCGGGTTCAGGATATTGTTAAAATTGATTATGGATATCTGCACGAGTTCAACATATTGTTTCATGTCCTCTTTTCCGTATTTCTCCCTTATCATCTCATAAAGAAACGAGTCAGCTTCAATTTCCATCAGGGCGTCGTATTCTGCATATTTGGTGCGTGCTGGTTTTAGCATATTCGTATTTAATGAAATGTTCTTTTTAAATCTATACTGCTCTTATGCAGATGTGCTGCGGCGATTCCATGCAGTAATGCGTGTATGCTGCCAGTGCCCTTACTGCATTTTCAGGGAATGTGAAGCATGGTATTCCTGTTGCTTCGAATTGTTTTTTGAGTTTGATTGCGTAATCACTTCCTGTTGTTACGAGGACTATTGGCTTGTGTGCTTTTGCATAATATTCTCTGACTACCTGCACTAAGCTTTCGTCCAGTAATGGTGTTTGCGTTAGTGCGACCAGTATTATGCTGTCGTTGTTTGTATCTTTTAGTGCTGCTTCCAGCGCCAGTTTGTATCTTTCTGTTGTTGCGTCTCCGAGAACGTCTATCGGGTTGTCAAGTATTACTGTTGGCGGGAATATTTTTTGTAGTGCCTTGATTGGTCTGCCTGCCTGCGCCAGTTTTAATCCGTAATGGACTGTTGCATCAGCAGTGAGGATTCCGTATCCTCCGCCGTTTGTTATGATTTGTACTTTGTCTCCGCACGCTTTGACTTTCATTTTTTCAAGTAATTTCGCGAATTCAAATAGTTCTTCCATTTTGTGAGCTATTATCAGGTTTGCCTGCTTGAATGCTCCGTAGTAGACGTCTGCGCTTCCTGCGAGCGCTCCTGTGTGGCTTTTTGCTGCTTTGGCTCCTGCTTCTGTTATTCCTCCTTTGATGATAACGATTGGCTTTTTGCATTTTTTTGCTGTTTCCAGGAATTTTTTGCCGTTTTGCACCTGTTCTACGTATATGCAGATGATTTTTGTGTCTGGGTCTTTTGAGAAATACTCATGTATGTCGCTTTCATCCACGTTTGCTGCGTTTCCGTAGCTTGCGAACTTTGCAAATCCGTAATTCTCGTGCGCTGCTAAATCAAGTACTGCGCTTCCTGTTGCTCCGCTTTGTGTTATGAAGGATATTGTTCCTGGCTGTGGTCTTTGGAGTCTTTCTTTTGGCAGGAATAAGGTGTCCATATGGGTGTGCGCGTCAAATATTCCCAGGCAGTTTGGTCCTATGCAGGTTATTTTGTTGCCTTTTAGCTTGTCCTGCAGGTCTTTTTCGAGTTTTGTGTTTCCTGTTTCTTTGAATCCTGCGCTGATGATGACGACGTGTCTTATGTCTTTTTTTCCGCACTGGTCAAGTATTGCAGGTATTGTTTCTGCCGGTGTTGCTATTATTGCAAGTTCTGGTTTTGCTGGTATTTGTATTACGCTTTCATAGCTTTTCATTCCGAGTATCTTGTCTGCTTTTGGGTTCACCGGATAAAGTTCAAAATCTCGTCCCATTAGTTGTTTCATTATTGTATTTCCTATTTTTCCGGGGGTTCTGCTTGCGCCTATGATTGCTATTTTCTTTGCGTGGAAGAATGGTTCGAGGTTCATGTTTTTATCCCTTCAAGTTTTTTGTTGCCTAGTTTTGCGAGTGTGCTTTGTATTATTTTTGGTTTTATTTCTGCTCCTGCGAACAGTTTTTCGAGTTTTTCCTTTATTTTTTTGTCTGATACAAAATAAAGTTCTACTTTGTTCTTTTTTAAGACTACCTGTGCTTCTTTGACCTCTGGCAATGACAATGCTTTTTCTCTTATTGCAGCTAAATTCACTCTTGTTCCTTTTACTTTCTCTTCAACCATTCCTGTCAGTTTTAATTGTGCTTCTACTTCTCTTATTCTGTTGATTCCGTATATTCTCATTGCGTTCAGCTGGCAGTTTGGGCATTTCTCGTTTACAACTCGTTCATACTTGTCTCCTACGAAGTAGCCTGCCAGCAGTGTTCCTGCGCCGTCTATGTTCCAGCTTGCTGCGTACCCGTTTTCTGAGAAGTTCCATTCGTCTATGAGTTCTTCTGTCGCGTGGCTTACGCTTACTGTTCTTACTATGGTGCTTAGTGGCGCGATGTGGTGGAATCCGCTTCCTGGACAGCATTCTGGCATTAGTGCTTCTTTTAGTTCGCTTGCGCCGTAAAAATCAAGTACTGTTGCTTCTTTTACTCCGACTTTTCTTGCCAGTTCTGCTATTTTGTCTCTTTCTGGCTCGTGCATTTTTTGTGCGCTGTTTACAAATAGTACTTTTTCAGGGAGTGTGATTTTTTTCTCTATTGCCATTGGCAGGAATCGGTTTCTCAGGTAATCGCTCATTCCGCATATTATGTTTGGTTTTGTTTTGCCTGCGAGTGCTATGAGTCTTTCTGTTGGCATTGCTCCTCCTGCTGCCGTGCATAAGTTCAAATCCGCGTTCAGGTCCAGCGCGTGGTGTACTGCGTGCCAGCCGAGGTGTGGCGCGTATGGGAAGACGTTCATTCCGATTTTTTGTTCTGCATCAAATTTAGGTAATATGAGCTCTCCAACTATTTTCAGCACGCCCATTAGTGTGTCAAATTTTTGTTCTGCTGTTAGCATAACCGGCACAGGATTTCCTGTTTCTGTTCCTCCTGAGAATATGAGCATTTTTGGCGCGTAATATTTTTGTAGAATTTCTTTTTTATGGAGTGATAATAGCACGTGTGCTGCTGCTCCGTATTCGTCCTGGTTGTCAAGGTAGGCTATGTGGTTTGCGAGTATTGTTTTTATGTCTGGTTCGACTATGAAATCTTCTGGTTTTTTCATGTATGTTGCTTTTTTTATCAGCGGGAGTCCTTTGTCGTGCCAGTCTTCTATTTTTGTCATGTTGAACGGGTCTATTCCGTATTTTTTGAACAGTTCTGCATAGAATGGGACGTATGGCAGCATATACCTGCAGGTTGCTTTGAATCTTAGGTCTTGTATTCTTTTTATTTTTTCAAAGCTGTATTTTCTTAGCTGTTCTATTGTGAAGTATTCATGCAAGTTTTTTCACCTCACTCCAGATTGTCTTGATTGTTTCTCGTATTGTTTTCTTTGTCGGCTTTGCCGTGAATTTCATCGGCTTTCCTATTTTTATTACGATGTTTTTCTTGAAATTCGGCATCAGTTCGTGCCTGTTCCAGAATTTGTATGTTTGTATTCCTACCGGCACTATTGGTGCTTTTGTCAGCAATGCTAATGCTCCCAACCCTGTATGTTCTAATGGCTGTACTTTTCCGTCTGGTGTTCTTCCTCCTTCCGGGAATATTCCGAGGCATTTGCCCTGGCGTATTGCTCTTAATCCTTTTTTCAAGCTCCCGTTCACTCTTATCGCGCCGAAGTGTTCAAATAACGGGTCCCATAATGGTCCTGTGAATTTTTCATTTGTTGTGAAGAAGCATAGTTGTTTGTCTTTGTACCAGGCTACCAGGAACATCAGTATTATTCCGTCTATGTAGCTTTGGTGGTTTGCTGCTATTATGAATGGCTTGTTTGGCAGGTTGTCTATTCCTTCAATTTTTTTGATGAACGTCCATAGTATTGGCCAGAAGATTATTTTGCTGATCGGGTATGCCATTATGAACCTCTTTTTGCTATTATTGGCTTAATCAGGTAACATTTAAAAACGTTCTCTTATACATTTGGGTTATGAGTAAAAAAGAGGTTTTTGCCTGGGGCATTAAGAAATGATGGCTGATGAAGCATTATCAAAACTGAATATTCCTGCTGCCAAGTTTGAGGTTGCTGATTCTTTGAAAACAGTAGAAAGAATTGCTAAAGGTCTTGGTTTTCCTGTTGTTCTGAAGCTTTTATCTCCTGAAGTTGTTCACAAAACCGAAGCAGGAGGTGTGAAGATTGTTCACGATCTTGCTGAGCTGCGCGAGACTGCTTCAAGGTTTTTGGAGCAGGGTAAAGTGCTTGTTATGGAGCATTGTTCTGGTGTTGAGATGTTTTTGGGCATTAAGAAAGACCCTACTTTCGGTCACGTTCTTCTTGCAGGTGTTGGTGGTATTTTTGTTGAGGTTTACAAGGATATCGCGTTCAGGGTTTGTCCCATTAATGGAAGGGATGCTGAGCTTATGCTTGGTGAATTGCGTGGAAAGGCTTTGCTTGAAGGCATCCGTGGTCAGAAGCCCGTTAATATGAAAGCACTGGTTGATGCTATGGTCAGATTGTCGAAACTGCCTGAAAAATTGCCGAATCTTGAAGAGCTTGACATTAATCCGCTGTTTGTTAATGAGAAGGATGCAAAGGCTGCTGATGCGCGTATTGTGCTAAAAGGTTAGCTTTTTATAGGACTGCTTTTTCCCCCGTTTTATGACTGAAAATGCAGTAAAACCGGTAATCTATTCTTTTTCGCTCGCGTATGATTTAGAGAAGAACAGGTTTGTCCAGCATCGTATTTACGTGAGTCCTGATCGGGATTATGGAGAGGAGATTCCTAATATCGGCCCGAAAAGAGATTTGGGCGTTATTGCCTTTTCAGAACGTAAGACGCCTCAGGAAATGGATAGCAAAGAGCTCTGGCTTCCTGGCAGAAAACCTCTTTCTGCTTTCAGGTCTAATGTTGACCGCGTCTGGAAAGATCTTTTTTCACTTTTGAGGGAGCAGGAACATTTGGCTATGAGAACTCCTCTTTGGTCTGAAAATCCCACGGATTATTGCCCTGTATGTATACGCGGTGTCGGTTATTTCCACAAGTTTCAGGCAAGAGAAGGTTCTGATCTTGTGGCCTGCCTTCCTGATATTGATGAGATTTGTAGTGACATGCTTGACCTGAGGTCTTATTCTAAGATGTTTGAGAATCGCAGAAAGTCTTAGGAATGGTTATATTTCCGCATACGCATTCTTTTTCGTTGCAATTGCATAATTCGTTGTTTGCATAGCAGTTTATTGCTGCACTGCCTGTCATTCCTCTTATTTCCGGCTGTGAGAACAGCGTGACTCCGACAAGAATGCCAAGGCATAATGCTGCCAACAGAATTGTGTATTTCATTATGAAATGGATTTCTTGCCTGTTGATAAATATTTTGTAGATTTATCACAATAAAGCTTAAATACTTCAATTATCTAATTGTCTACATTAAAATTGGTGAGGGGCATGAAAGCTAAATACCGTTGTGGCAGTTGCAATTGGAAGTTTACAAGGAATTACCAGCCGAACTTGTGCCCGTATTGTGGCAAAGCCGCTATTGCTGTTGATTCCACTCAGGCAGCTGACGATTTATTGAAAGAAATTGAATAAATAAAAAAATATAATTTATTCTTCTGGTTGAGGTTGTGCTATCTCTGCTTCTTCAGTTGTCGTGTTGCCTGTTATTTTTTCTCCTGAAGTGAGGTTTTCGTAGACGAATGTTTTTCCCTGTTGTTTGTACGCGTTTTCAATCAACGGCACGCTTCTGAATACAAACATTCCGTCTTTTTCCTGTGTGCCTACTGCCTGCCAGGCAACTTCAAAGTTCGGATATGCTGATGCTTCTTTTGACAGGAGTACTGTCGGTATCAGGTCTATTGCATATTTCTTTGCAAGCATTTTTCCTTTTGTGCTTGCGACATCAACTGTTTCTTCTGTTTTGATCTGCATGTTGATGTTCTGCTGGAACAGTTCCTTTATCACGCTCGCATTATAGCATTCTGTGCAGTTTTTGTCTGAAAGGACTATCAGGCTTACCAGTCCTTCTGTCTTGCCTGTGCTTACGTTGATGTACGGCGGGTTTAATGTCCTTAAAACCAGTTTTCCGTCGCTTTCCTTTGTGCCTACCTGATCCCATACCTGTGTTATTACGTCATAGTCAAGCGCATCCTTGCTGAATATTATGGTTGGCACTTTTCCAATCTTGTAGTTTGCAATCAGGAGTTTTCCTTCATCGCTTTTTGCTTCTACTGTCTTTTGTTCGGCTATTTTGACGCCTGCCGCTTCTAATTGCTGCAGGAGCAGTTTTACGTCAAAGCATTCTGTGCATGCCGGCTCTTCCAGAACTATTACGCTGACTTTTCCCTTGATTTTTTTGGTTGCAACGTCGTAGTATGGTGCTGGCGTTTTTGCGAATACCAGGGCATCTTCTATCTGGTCGAAGTTTGGTATTGTCAGGTTTGTTATGTCTCCTGTTATGAGTACTGCAGGCAGCTTGCTTAAATTGTATTTTTCGATTAGTTCTGCTGAATCTGCTATGCTCAGTTCTTTGACTTCTTTCACTTTGAGCGTTTTTTGCTGTTTTATGAAATCGACTGCCATGCTGATGTTGAAGCATTCTTTGCAGTCAGTGCCGAGAAGGTTTATTGTGACTTCTTTTTCAGTTACTGTTATTTCTGCCGGCTTTTCTTTCGTAGTCGGCGTTGATATCATGAAGTACAGTCCGACGGCTATTGCTATCACTACTATCACTATCAGATATGTGTTAAAGTTTGATGATTTTTCTTTTTTCATTTGCATCCCCTCAAGCGGTTTTCTCTATAACTGGTATTTATGCTTTTGCCCTTTTTAGTACGAAAATTTATCCCAGTCTGGTGTCGAAATTAAAACTCTAAACCTTTAAATACCAATCATCTACTACTTTTATTATGGACTCTGCTTTGAAATCAAGTGCAAGAAAGTATGCTTTGGATAATGCCAGAAAGTACAACGGCGTTCCTAATATGGGTTCTGTTATTGGCAAGATTCTTTCAGAGCGCCCCGAGCTTAAAGCAGAATTGAAGGCTTTGTCTCCTGAAATAAAGAAAATCTGTGATGAAGTGCGCTTGATGCCGATTGAAGCGCAGGTTGCAGAGCTTGAAAAGATTGCTCCTGAACTGCTGGTTGAAAAAAAGATTGTTGAGGAAAAGAAGCTTAAGCCATTGCAGGATATGGAAAAAGGAAAGGTTGTGATGCGTCTTGCTCCCTCGCCTTCTGGTCCGATGCATATCGGTCATGCAATTGTTTTTTGTCTATCTCATCTCTACTGCAAGGAATATTCAGGCAAGCTTATCTTGCGCATTGAGGATACTAATCCTGAGGAGATTTATGAGCCTGCTTACAAGATGGATGAGGTTGATTTGAACTGGCTTACTGACAACTGCATCCATCAGATGGTTATTCAGAGCGACCGTTTGGAAACTTATTACGATTATGCTGAACAGCTGATTAACAAGGGCAAGGCATACATTTGCACTTGTTCTTCTGAGATGTTCAGGAATCTTTCGCTGAAGATGAAGCCCTGCCCGTGCCGTGATTTGCCTGTAAAAGAGCACTTAACTCGCTGGGATAAGATGTTTGTTGAGTATGAGCCTGGTCAGGCTGTTGTTAGGATTAAGACAGATATCAATGACCCAAATCCTGCAATGCGTGATTGGCCTGCATTAAGGATAAATCATAACATTCATCCAAGGACTAAGGATAAATACAAGGTTTGGCCTTTGATGAATTTTTCTGTTGCTGTTGATGACCACGATTTGGGTGTTACGCATACGATTCGTGGCAAGGATCACGTTGACAATGCAAAGCGCCAGCAGCACATTTATGATTTCTTTGGCTGGAAGGCTCCTGTTCATGCTTATTTGGGCAGGATGAATTTTGAGGGTATTGAATTGTCAAAGAGAAAAACAAAGGCAGCCATTGAGCGCGGCGAGTTTGATGACTGGGATGATATCCGTTTGCCTTTCCTTGCTGCTTTGCGACGTCGTGGTTTCCAGGCTGGCGCTTTCCAGAGTTTTGCCCGTGATATGGGTGTTGGCTTGAATGACAAGACAGTTCCTATTGCTGATTTTTTCAAGAGTTTGGAAGCTCACAATCGTGACATCATAGACCCGATTGCCAATCGTTATTTTTTTGTGTGGGATCCTGTTAAAATCACGGTTAAGGATGCTCCTGCTTTGTCTGTTCAGATTCCTTTGCATCCTGATTTTGCTGACAGGGGCAAAAGGACTTTTGAGACTAAGACTGACTTTTATATTTCAAAGGACGACCTTGCTGTTATCAGGGCTAACAAGCTTTACCGCTTGAAGGACTGCTTGAATTTCTCAAAGAAAGATAAGGATTATGTTTTTGACAGCAGTGAGTATGAAAAGTTCCACGAGAAAGGAACTGCTACGATGCACTGGTTGCCTGCTGAGGAGAAAATGTTGGACGTCGAGGTTTTGATGCCTGACAAGACGCTAAGGAAAGGTTACGGCGAGCCTGCTTTGAAAAATCTGAATGTTGGCGATATCGTGCAGCTCGAACGTTTTGGTTTCTGCAGGCTGGACCAGATTGGCAGGAAGTTGGTGTTCTGGTTTGCGCACAAATGATAGAGCCCGGTATTGCTTTCGGCAATTACTTCAAATTGAGCGAGATTATAGTTCAAAAGAGACTTATTGCCAAAAAAGTTGTTTTTGAATTTCAGGAAGGTTTTGTTTTGGCTGATGGAAAAATTGTTCAGGGCTTGAAGATTGTTGATTCTAACGCGTTCATCAAGGGAGTGCATTATACTTCCTGGGAGAATGCCACCCAAATAAGGTCCATTAATGGTATTTTGTCATCGTTGGATGACCCATTTGTTTATCTTGCTCCAAGAGGGGCTATGCAGGACTGGCCTGAGGAAGAGATTTGCAGGGAATTGGGTGCGCATTCTGCTAACACAGAAATCTTGATTGAGCTTGTTGTTCCGATTGAGAGAGTTTGGATTAAGGCTTCAAGGCGTATTGTTCATTTTGCTATTGAGGGCGATCTGGTTTCAGAGTTTATTTCTGATTTGAGGATTCAACGTCGCAAATGATGATATTTATCAACACGGTCTGTATCAATCCCTGCTTGTTTAATCACTTCTAATGCAAAACTTTGTTTTTTCGTATCAGGGCTGAAAAGATACGCAAAGGTTATGACTTCGTCAAGAATATGCCTGTCCTCAAATGAAAGGGTGTTGTAATAATCAACAAGAGCGTTAACCTGTTCGTGGAGGTATGTGAATCGTGATTTTTCTGGGTTTGGCTGGCGGACCGGTTTTTTTGGTATCGGCGCTTCCTTTATGACGTTTAAAAGGTGCACAAGAATTGCGGAGTGTGCAAGCGGGCGTGTTAGGTCTGTTATGCTGCCGTTCTGCTCCACATCGTGTAGTCCAACATCGCCGCCTTGTAATCTGCGCTCAAGGTCAGCCCATGCTGCGGGCAATGCGTTGTTTACGGCGTGATAGATGTATGCTGGCACATAAATTTGCCTTCGTGCTTCTTCATATCCAAGAATGCTGTTGCCGAATTGGTGTCCTTCAGGTTTTCCTTTGCACTTGCAGGGTCTTCCTTTGAAAAGCGAAGGGTTTGTTTGGCCGTTTATTATTTTGAGTCCCTGCCAGATTCCTTCTACCGAGTCCGCTCTTAATTGTTCTTGCCCGGGAACAGGTATTTGGTAGTATGCATTATGTGAAAAGGGGCTGAACAAGTTGTAAGGAGGCCTGCCGTGGCTTGATACGTCTATGCCTGCGCGCGGACTCCATACAAATTCCCCCATGGCACATGTTATGTTTTTCATGTTTATAAGCATTCCCGATAGCATTTATATATGAAAGTTTATAAACATTTCTAAAGTAACTACTTAGTAGAGGTAACTATCTCAGCACTGCCATTTTGCACTTTACTTGCTCCATTCTTTGCGCTATCTTTAGAAGTTTGTTCCTGTCCACTTTTGATTTTTTTGCCTGCTGGTACAGTTTGAGCAGTTTTCTTAGGTCTTCTTTCAGTATCGCTATTTTTTCTCTTTTTGACTCGAATTTGTGCTTTATTTTTTCTTCGAGCTCCATTACTCTTTTCTTTCTGGTTTCCTGGGTTTCAAGGTATTTTGTCAGTTTGCTTTCCAGCTGTGTTATTTTGTGTTTCAATTCTCCGTGGACTCCTTCCTCTCCTGTTTGGTGTGTTTGTATCTGTTTTTCCCTGTGGATTGCTTCTGTTATGTGCCCTTCGAGCTCCTCAAGGTTTTTCTGCAAATCTTTGGTGCTTAATTTTTTTAACTGTTTTATTGATAGCTGAACCTTCTTGTGTGCTATTTCTCTTTGCATCACTTTGTGTGTTGCTCGTGCAAGATAGTATAGATAGAGTGAGCTCTTTGTTCTGTCTACCAGCTGGTCGTCTATTTCTAATGGCAGGCTCATAATCCGAATGTCCTTCTTCTTGGCGGCATTGGCGGCAATGGCATTCCTGGCGGCACTCCTGGAGGCATTTGTCCTACTGGTGGTGCTCTTGGTGGCGCCATCATTGGCGGTCTCATTGCCGGCGAGGGCATTGGCGGTGCAGGCATTGGCTGTATCGGCGTAAATGTCTGTGTTTCAATCTCTATTTTTGCTTCTGGTTTTTCTTTTATGTCTTTCACCATGTCTGCCAGTGCTAGTATGCCTGATGCTATTTCAGAATTCTGCTCGAGCACTTTGTTCATCCTTTCAAGCAGCGGCTTCATTTTTTCTGTGAAGCTTAATGCTCCTTCTTCTATTCTCAGCTCGTGCGTTGCATCCTCGAAGATTGTTATGAGCTTGTCCAGTTTTGTGTTGAGCTCGAGTAGTGATACCTGGAGTTTCTTGCTTGGCGCTATCTCGAATTCTTTGAGTTTTGCCAGCTCGTCCTTTAGGTCTTCTATTTCCTTGTGCGGGAGTAGTTCGTACTCGTCTTCTGAAGGAGGAATGTCTTCTGCCATAAAATCACGCTTTTTTACTTATATACTGAAAAATAAGAAACTCTGTATATAAATATTTCTACCCTTATTCCAGTGTATGTATTTCTTTTAGAATTCCATTCCAGGATGTCCCACGCCTTGTGGCATTTGTGGCATTGGCGCTTTTCCGCCTGCAATCACGTCATCTATTCTTAGTATCATTTGTGCTACTTCTGATGCTGAGCTGATTGCCTGTGTTTTTATTTTCAGTGGTTCTATGACTCCCATTGCCCAGGCATCAACAACCTTGCCTTTGAAGACGTCTACTCCTGCCCATTTTTGTTTTTTGTCGTGTGCTGCTTTCATTTCGACAAGAAGGTTTATCGGGTCCATTCCTGCGTTTTCTGCCAGCGTTCTTGGGATGATTTCAAGTGCGTCTGCGAATGCGAGTACTGCGAGTTGTTCCCTGCCAGAAAGTCCGTCTGCATACTTTCGTAGTCCTTTTGATACTTCTATTTCAGGCGCTCCTGCTCCTGCGACTACTTTTCCGTTTTTCAGTGCTGCTGCGATGTCTCCGATTGCGTCTGTGAGTGCTCTTTTTGCTTCGTCTACTACGTGTTCTGTTCCGCCTCTGACCAGTACTGTTACGGATTTTGGATTTTTGCATCCTGTTATGAATGTCATTTCGTCTGAGCCGATTTTTTTCTCTTCAACCATTCCTGCTGCTCCCAAATCTTTGGCTGTCAAATCTCGGAGCGATGTTACTATTCTTGCTCCTGTTGCTCTTGCGAGCGCTTCCATGTCGCTTTTCTTTACCCTTCTTGCTGCATAGATTCCTTTTTTTGCAAGGAAGTGCTGTGCCATGTCGTCTATGCCTTTCTGGCAGAATACGACGTTTGCTCCTGATGCGATTACTTTGTCTACCATGTCGCTGAGCATTTTTTCTTCCTGTTGCAGGAATGCCTGCATTTGCATCGGGTCTGTTATTTCTATTTTCGCGTCTATTTCTGTGTCTTTTATTTCGAGCGCAGAATCAAGTAATGCGATTTTCGGAGTCTTCAGCATTTTTGGCATTCCCGGGTGCACTGCTTCTTTTTCAAGGACAACGCCTTCTATTAGCTCTGATTCTTCCACTGAGCTTCCTGTTCTTTTTTCGAGCTTGATGTTTTCTTTGTCAAAGTGGACGTGTCCGTCTGCGTATTCTATTACTCTTTTTACTGCCTTCAAGGCTATTTCTGAGAGCTTTGTTTTTGCGCTTTCTGCTCCTTTGCCTGTGAGTGCTGTTTCTGCTATTCTGCGCAGTACTGCTTCGTCTTTGTCTGTAACGTTTTCTGCTATTTGGCTGAGGATTTCCTGTGCTTTTTCTTCTGCCATTCTGTATCCTTTGGCGATTACAGTGGGATGCACGTTCTGGTCGAGCAGTTCTTCTGCTCTTTTCAATAGTTCTCCTGCTATTATGACTGCTGTTGTTGTTCCGTCTCCTACTTCTGCTTCCTGCGTTTTTGCAACTTCCACTATCATTTTTGCAGCAGGGTGTTCTACTTGCATTTCTTCAAGGATTGTGACTCCGTCGTTTGTTACTGTTATGTCTCCCATGGAATCGACTATCATTTTGTCCATTCCTTTTGGTCCGAGTGTTGTTCGCACAGTTTCAGCTACCAGTTTTGCAGCCATTATGTTGTTTCTTTGCGCGTTCTTTCCAGTAGTTCTTTGAGTGCCTTCCGGCAGGATAAAGATAGGTTGTATTTCTTTGCTCATATTAATCCCCCCCAGAAGTTTTTTTAGACGATGTCTTTAAAAAGTTTGCGTTAAAACCGCGCTTTCCAGCCCTGATTCTGCGTCTTGCTTTGCAGTGCCTACGAAGAATCTTGCTTCTGCTATTCCTTCCCTTGTTTTGCCTTCTTTTTTTCTTGCCAGAACGAGATCTGCTACTCCAACGCCTGCTGTTTTTCTGACTTTTTTTACTCCTACGAGGACTATTTCTTCTGCTTGGAGAGTTCTGTGGCTGAAAAACTTGACTTCCTGTCCAAGGTATACCGGCATTCCGGGCAGCAATTTTCTTTTTTCGTTGTATTTTTGGAGTGCAGAAGATATCTTGCCGAATGCCAGCAGGAGCGGATCTTTTGGTCTTCCTATGGCGTATGCCAGGTCTTCCAATTCTGAGTCCCGTAATGGGTAGAATGAGATCCACTTGATTTTTTGTTCTGAGCCGAGGTCATTTGGCTGAGGAATTCCATATGTTAAAGTTGCTTCTGCTACTTTTTTTTCTCCTGAAAAAACAGGGATTGCTATTCTCAGGACGTCGCTTATTTCTCCTGTCAAAGTTTTTGGAAGGTTTATTTTAGAATCGTTTTCTATTTTTTCATCAAACCTGCATTCCATTCTTGTGCATTGTAATTCGTATCCGCAAGACATCATTAAACGGTCTGTTGATTTTTTAAGCCAGGCGGCAATCTGGCTTCCATAAACATATTTTTCGTGCAATTTGTTGTAATCTTTTGTTGCTTGGCCGAATGCTTCAACGTGTTCTTGTGCTATGAAGAATGGTGAAACGTCTCTGGTGGATAATTCTATTGTTGTCATCTTCACTCAACTTTTATTTTTTTCCTCGTTCTATTTAAATTTTGCCATAAGCAATATAAACAGGAAGTGAATTGCTTTATTCATGATTATCACAATCTCTGGCACTCCTGGAAGCGGAAAGTCGACTGTTGCCAAGGCTGTCGCAAAAGAGTTTAAGCTCAAGCATTATTCTGCAGGCGACTTTATGCGCGAGATGGCTGCTGAGCGGGGTATTTCTCTTGAAGAGCTTTCCAAACTTGCTGAAGAAGACATTTCAGTTGACCGGGAGATTGATGCCCGCAATAAGCGTCTTGCTAAGGAGGACAATTTTATCATTGATTCCCGTCTTGCTTTTCATTTCCTTCCGAAGGCAATAAAGATTTTCTTAAAAGTTAATCCAAAGATTGCCGCTAAGCGCATTTGGAAGGATATTCAGGACAAAAAGCGGATGGTTGAAATTTTTAAGTCTGAGAAGGAAGTTCTTGGCGGCATTCTGGCTCGCCAAAGAAGTGACGTGAGCAGGTACAAAAAATACTATAATCTTGATTATCTGGATGAGAAGAATTATGATTTTGTGCTTGATACCTCTAAGTTGAACCTTCAGGAATCTATTGAAGAAACTTTAAAATTTATAAGAAAAAAAATAATTTAGTATGTTGTGCAGCAGAGTTCTATCTGGCAGCTGTTTCCATACATCGTCTGTTTTGAGACGCAGGTGCTGACTTCTATTGGTCCTCCAAGCACTTGCGGGCATTCTGATTGTACTTTTGTAAGCGCATCCGTGAATGCCGTGTTGCATTTGCCTGCTGGCACGTGCGCTCCTAATTGATATCCTGCATCTCCTGTTCTGCAGCATTGGGGCAGCTGTACTGTCTGCTGTCCTGGATAAGCGACTGGCTGTATCTGCGCCATTCCTGATGCGCCATATTTGAAAATCATAAATGTTCCGATTGCAGCCAATACAAGCACTGCGATAAGAACGACTGTTGTTTGACCTTTCATATGAACACCTCGTTTTGAATAAATATCGTGGTGTGGTTTAAATATTTTGTCAAAAAGTGAAGTTTTTTAAACAAATCCTAGTCCCATTCCGGTATGCCTATCAAAAAGCACGATTTTGTGGAACTGGAATACACCGGTCGTTTGAAGGAAGGCAGTTTTGTATTTGATACTACTGATGAAAAAACTGCAAAGGAAGCTCAGATTTTTACTGAAAAGTCCCAGTACGCTCCTATCGTAATCTGTATTGGCGAGCATATGATTTTGCGTGCTATTGACGAATTCCTTGAAGGAAAGGAGCTTGGAAATTATGCCCTTGAACTGCCTGCTGAGAAGGCATTTGGCAAAAAGACCGCTGAATTGGTGAAGATGATTCCTACGAGCAAGTTTACCGAGCAGGAAATCAAGCCTGTTCCTGGTCTGCGTTTGAACATTGACAATTATGTTGGTATTGTTAAGACCGTGAGTGGTGGCAGGACTGTTGTTGATTTTAATCATCCTCTTGCTGGCAGGGATGTTGTTTATGAGCTGAAACTCCTTAAGATTGTTAACGACAAGAAAGTTCAGGTTGAGTCTTTGTTGAGGGGCTTGCTTGGCGTTAAGGCGCCTGTTGAAGTGAAGGAAAACAAGGTTGCTATTACTTTCCCTGCTGAACTGCCTGAAAAGCTGAAAACAGAGCTGGCAAAAAAACTGGCAGAATTGACAAGTCTTGAAGTTTCTTTTGAAGTTAAAAAAGAAAAGTAGAAAATATATTCTGGTCTGACGTAATGCTTATATAGTTATTCATTCTCTGAAAATTCATTGACAAAGGGGGACAGATGGATTTCATAAAACCGCAACAGCCAGTTTCTAACGACCCGAAGCTAATGCAGAAACCTACAAATGCGAATCCTTTGGATACCGAACTGCAGGAGCTTCTTTCTAAACAGCACGCGAGCATTAAGGTTGTTGGTTGCGGTGGTGCTGGAAATAACACTATTAACAGGATTACTGAGGTTGGCGTTCACGGTGCTGAGACTATTGCTGTTAACACTGATGCGCAGGATTTGTTGTATACGACTGCTGACAAGAAGATTTTGATTGGCAGGGAAGTTACTAAAGGTCTTGGTGCTGGTGCTGACCCGAGAGTTGGTGAGGAGGCTGCAAGGGAGAGCGAGCACGATTTGAAGAATGCAATGCAGGGCGCTGATATGGTTTTTGTGACTTGCGGTCTTGGAGGAGGTACTGGCACTGGTTCTGCTCCTGTTGTTGCTGATACTGCCAAGAAGATGGGTGCTTTGACTGTTGCGATTGTGACTATGCCTTTTACTATGGAGGGCAACAGGCGTTATGATAATGCAGTGATAGGTCTTGAAAAGCTTCAGCAGTTTGTTGACACTTTAATCGTTATTCCTAACGATAAATTGTTAGAGCTTGCTCCTGATCTTCCTTTGCATACTGCTTTCAAGGTTGCTGATGAGATTCTTACAAACGCTGTTAAGGGCATTGCTGAATTGGTGACTAAGGCAGGTCTTGTTAATCTGGATTTTGCTGATATCAGGGCAGTTATGTCTAACGGCGGTGTTGCGTTGATTGGTGTTGGCGAGAGTGATTCTGAGAACAGGGCTGTTGAGGCTGTTGAGAAGGCGATTAACAATCCTTTGCTTGATGTTGATATTACCGGCGCAACCGGCGCTTTGATTAATGTTGCCGGCAGCAAAGACCTGACATTGAATGAGGCGAGGCGTGTTGTTGAGACTGTGAGCGAGCGTCTTGCTGAGGATGCGAAAATCATTTGGGGCGCGCAGATTTACGAGGACCTTGGTCCTGTGCTCAGAGTCATGCTTATTGTTACTGGTGTCAAGTCTCCTCAGATTTTCGGCAAGACCAAGAAGTTGTCAGAAGCGACGCGAGAGGAGATGCAGTCTGAGCTGGGTATTGAATTTGTGGACTGATTCTTATGAGACCTCTTCAGAAGCTTGACAAGCTTGTTAAGAACGAGCTGAAGGGCATCAAGAAACCTGCAGGTTTTAATGTTCGGTTTCGGTCAAGCGATAAGGCAGGTGACGGTCAATTTACTGTGCAGACAAGAGTGGATGATATTTCAATCAAGTATGAATGTGAAAAGGATGGCGTAGAGCTGACTTTAAAGTGCAGGGGCGAGCGCCTGTTTATTTCTGCTGACGAAAGCACAGTGTATCATGTTTCTGTCAATGAACAGGAATATTATCAGAGTTTTAACGATGAGGAGGATGAGTCTTGGAGAGATCATGACGAAAAAGGGAGAGAGCGATTGAACGCCCTTGCACGTGGCGGAAAGTGTCTGAAAGAAGTGCAGGATTATCTTAAAGGCGCTGTTCCTGATTTAATCAGGCTTATGGAGAGTTATTTTTCCAGGAAACTCATGCCATTGGATGATCTGATGCCGGCGCACTCGAACGAAAAAGTTTTTGAAATGTTCGATTTGCGAAGAAAGCTTAATAAACCACATATTGAAAATTCACTTTATGGACGAGCAAAAGCCTGATGAGGAATTGCAGGAAGAGATTGAAGAGATAGAGTCTGCTGAAACGCCTGCAGAAGAACAGCCTGTTGAGGAAGTTCCTGCTGAAATAGTTGCGCCTGTTGAAGAAGCGCCTGCAGAAGAAACTGCTCAGCCTGAACTGCCTCAGAAGCTTGTTGAACAGCCAAAGCATATCGGTGCTCCTGTTCCCGGCAAGATGGAACGCTTGAAGACGTTTATTATGGAGTGCAAAAGAGTTTTGCGTGTTACCAAGAAGCCAGACAAGCAGGAATTTTACACTATTGTCAAGATTTCCGCCGTAGGAATAGCCATTATCGGCTTTATCGGCTTCCTTGTGCATTTTGCAAAGGAATTGCTGATTAAGTGAGGGGGTTGAAATGGAACACGATTGGAAAGTTTATGCTTTTGACAGAAAGTGTTATGTTTTTCAGGACGGTGAATTTTTTGAGGTTTTTGAGGCTGGCAAAAAAGAAGGTCATGGAATTAGAAACTATTTTCGTTTGAAGCATCCGGTTTCCGTGGAGGAAAAACAGGGGGTTGTGGCTCTTCTGCCTTCTATGAAATTAATTGCCAGCTCGAGAAACGAGTTCTTATACGTTCGTGATTTGGGTATGCATTTTGATGGCCTTGCAAGAAAGCTTGATGAGGCTGGAGAAATAGCTAAAGTTGAAACGCTCTCAGAAGAAGAAGCAAATCGGCTTCGGGATGTCGCCACACATTGTTTGCAGCAAGCAACAGAGCTGGCGTCTTTGGGCTCAGGGTTTTATTCGCAGGCAAGGGGAGCCGCTCTTAACGGTCTGATTTGCAATCCTGATAATAAAGAGCTTGAAGAGTTGCTTATCAGCATAGAATCCCTACAGCGTTCCTGAATAAGTTCATTAATTAGAAACCTTTAAAAACCCTTTACTATTCTTTTATTCTATTATTCTCGGTGAAATAAAAAAATGGAAAACGAGCAGGGGTCAGAGCAAAAGGAGCCGGAAGTAGTTGAAGCTCCGGAAAAGCAGGCAGTTCCGATTATTGCTGGAGCAACAGAGCCGGAAGTTAAAGAGGTTGAGGAAGTCAAAAAGCTTGTTCCTGAAGCTCCTAAGAAAGAAGGAATAAAGACTCACATTTTCGCATTAAGGACTACTGCTAATCGTGAGGACCAGGTTATGGACTTTCTGGTCAGCAATGTAAAGAAGAAAAAAATGCAGATTTTCTCTGTCATCCGCCCTCACGGAATGCGCGGTTATATTTTTGTCGAGGCTAACGACCGTCAGAGTGCGGAGGAAGCCAGTTTTAACATTCCTTATGCCAGAGGCATTTTGCCGAAGGAGATTCAGTATGCTGAGATTGAGCATATGCTTGAGCAGGTCAAGAGAGAGGTTGACATCCGCAAGAATGACGTTGTTGAGATTATCTCAGGTCCGTTCAAGCGCGAGCAGGCAAAGGTTACAAGGATTGACAAGTCCAAGGAAGAGGTTGTTGTTGAGCTTCTTGGCGCCGCTGTTCCGATTCCGATTACTGTCAAAATGGATGCTGTGAAGGTCATCCGCAGGGAATCCGGGGAAGCCCAGCCTGAAGAGCAATCAGACTCTGAAAGTTAGAAAGGTTTTTAAATATCATATTGGGGGTTTCATTTTATGCCAAAACAGACTGTAGACGCAATGGTTGAAGGCGGTAAAGCGTCAGCTGCGCCACCATTAGGCCCTGCTCTCGGTCCGTTGGGCGTTAACATCGGCCAGATTATTTCTGAAATCAACAAGAAGACTGCTGACTTCAAGGGTGTTCAGGTTCCTGTGAAAATCGTTGTTGATGAGCAGAAGAATGTTTCGATTTCAGTTGGTACTCCTCCTGCAAGCGCTTTAATCAAGCAGGAAGCTCACATTGAGAAAGGTTCAGGCAACCCCGAGACAGAGCTTATTGCTGATGTCAAGATTGAGCAGATTATCAAGATTGCAAAGATGAAAACAGATAACTTGTCCGGCAAGGATATGTTTGCGCGTGTCAAGGAGATTGCAGGCACTTGCAACAGTATGGGTGTTATGATTGAGGGCAAGCGTGCTGTTGAGACTATTGCTGATATTAACAAGGGAATGTTTACTGAGGAAATCAGGGCTGAGAAGACTGAGCTTTCTGCTGCTGAGCTGAAAGAGCTTGAGGAGAAGAAGCTGAAGCTGGCTGCCGATATTGAGAAGAGGAAGGCAGCTCTTACTGCTGCTGCAAAGCAGATTATTGAGAGCATGGCTGGTCAGCCTCGTGGCGCTATTAAGGCAAAGCTTGTTGAAGCCAAGATTCCAACAGTTCTTATTGATGAACTGCTGCCTGTCGAGGCTCCTGCTGCAACGCCCGGCGCTCCTGGTGCTGCTGCTCCTGGCGCAAAGCCTGCTGCTGAAGCTAAGAAATAGTTCTAATCGTAAGCTTTTAATATACTTAAACTGTTTATAGCTCGATGGCCGTTCAAAGAGGTATTGGTACAGTTGTTTTTTCAATCGTTGGGATTGTTATTATTATCGCTGCGGTTGTTATCATTCTGCTCGTTTTCAAGTCAGCGCCTCCTGCTAAGGAGCTTATTTACAAGACGATTGACCTGCGCCGCGCAGCTGATCCGGTCGATAAAGCCAACTTAATCAGCGCGCTTGATGATTTGGTGGCCCAGTCCAAGAGCACGGATGTTAAGGATCAGTGGGACAGGATGATGCAGTGCCTGTCCTCAACCTGTCCTGATGAAGCCTTCCTTGATATGTCTTTGGTGACTGTTGCGACTTTTGAGAATGATGTTCCTGAGAGTGCTTTGTTGGTTAATGTTATTGCGACAAGCAAGTATTGGGGAAATGCTGAGCATTTGCTTGAGTTTTCAAAGGCTTTGAGCATGGCTAATGAGCAGATTCAGCTTCTTGATGATAGGAAGGTTGAGAAGTTATGGCAGCAGATTGTTGAGTGCAATAATGTTTGTCCTGAAAAGAATGATTTGTATTTCGAGCTGATTAAGACGATTGTACAATGACGTGGAAAAAAGCGGTTTTGGTTTTGTCGGTTGTGATAGCGCTAATCCTTACGTTGATTGCCGTGCATCCTGCAGACGTGTCTGAACTGCGCGAGCATACTGATGTCCGGTTGTCTCAGTCTGCAAAGATTCCTTTCCATCATGCTTTTTCTTTGACGGGTTTTGCCTTGTCAGGCTCTTGGGAGGGTTCTGGCAGTGCCAAGGTCTGGCTTGTCGGAGGGGAAAAAAGGTATCTTGTTTTGGATACGAAAGCAGTGACTTCAACTCTTGAGTTTTCCTCTTTTGGCACGCGTTTTGAGTCTGCTTGTGATGAAACCTGTTCTATTCCTCCGTTGCAGGCTGAGTATTTGCTGATTGTTTTATCCGGTCCTGGTTTTCTGACCATTGATTCTTATCATATGGCTATTCCTTTGGAGCCTACTGGTTTTCTTTCTTATCCTAAAACAGTGTTTGACCTGCCGACTCCTAATCACGCTTTGTTTTTGCTGGCATTGTTGCTTTTAATCTCAGTGATTGGCTCTCATGCATTGGGGCATTACTGCAGGAATTTGGTTACAAAGCGGATTGTTTTGATGGTTTTCCTTGGCGCGTTTATTGCTCTTGGCAGCGTGTTTGGTGTCACGCTCCTCACTCCTACATCTGCTTTTTCCATTGTTACAAAGCAGGTTGTTAGTGTTTTTGCTGCTTTTGTTCTTGTCGTTCTTGTTGTTCTGACCGCTTTTGAGATTCTTGTTCATAGACAGCCCGGTCCTAAGCAGGATGTCTGGAAGGATTTGGAGGATGCAGAGGAGAAATGGGAAAAGTGAATCATCATCATGCAGCTCACGAACATCATCATGAAGCTCAGGAGCATCATCCAGAACCTCCAAAGCCGTCAAGGTTTTCTTTGTTCAAGCACAAGGTTGCTGGATTGTTTAAGGATATCGTTGAAGTGCCTCCTGAGGAATTGAAGCCGAAGGAGGAAGTAGTTGAGGAGGTTAGTCCTTTTCAGGAGATTAAGGAAGAGGAAATTGAGAAAGAGGAAGAACAGGTAGATGAAGATGTTTCTGTTGAGGATGAGCGGGAGAGGACTCGCCAGCAGATTCACGCTCATATTGTTCAGAATCTGAATCAGGCTGTTTCTAAGTGGAAAGAGACCGGCGAGATTGGAATGCACTTGGAGCCTCCTGTTCCTTTAAGCGACAGGATGAAAGCAGTGTGGGACAAGATTCGGCCTGCCAGTGCCGCAGTTTCTGCAAAGCTGAAATGTTATGCTGATGAGGTTATGGAAAAGGTTTCCTCCCGTTTGCAGAAGGCTGAAGTCGAAGGTCATCACGTTGAGCCTGAAGCAGTGATTGAGGAGGAATGGGGCACTGTTTTGAAAAAAATAGAAGAAGTCAGCTCCTCTTCTGAGCGTGATGAAATCGAAAAGATTTATAAACAGCTTATTGAAGAGTAATTGTTATGGAATCACATCGCTTGCTGTTGGGCGTGACTGTGTTTGGTGTGATTTTGTTCACGCTGTTTTTCAGCAAGCCGACAATCACGGGCTTTGTACCTGCAGAGACTTTTTCACAGAGTTTGGATATGGATGTTTCTGAAAGCCAGCGCTTTGTGCTTAGTTCTGAGGCGCCGTTGAAGTTGTCTTCCTTGTCCTTGTCAGGCAAGGTTAACGGTGCTGGTCTGGTTAATATTTACCTTTCTGATGGCGCTACTGAGCGGTTGGTTTTTTCCAACAAGAGGCGCCAGGGTTCTGCTATTGATCAGATTACCGGTATGGCTTCGCTTGATATTTCTCCCGAGCAGATGCTTGAAAGGATTGAGAGTCTGCCTGCGGGCTATGTTGCAGTGCCCGGAGTTTTCAATAACGAGTGCCGTGAGACCTGTATTCTTGATCCTGCTTTGCTCAAGAATCCGGATTTGTATCTTGATGTTGTCGTTGAGCCCGGCACTGCCGTGCACATTTCCGGGTTGAGATTTTCTATCTTTTCCAAATAACGCAGACTTTTAGTCTGCGGGATAGAAGAATTGCGCACTAAAGTGCGGGATTAGACCCCGCAATTCGTCTATAAGCTTTATAAACCGCGTTCTTTGTTTTCTCGTCAATGGATGGCTTTTTTGATGAGGTCAGGGGTGCTGGAAGTTTAAGCAAGGATGATTTGTCTAAGCTGAAGACCAAGCTTGCAAGGAAGTATAAACTGCCTAAGATTCCTTCTAATGCTGAGGTTTTTTTGCATACTAAGGAGAAGATTGTTACTAAGCCGATTCGCACTTTGTCCGGTGTTGCTCCTGTTGCTCTGATGACTGCTCCTTTTCCCTGTCCTCACGGCAAGTGCTTGTATTGTCCTGGCGGTCTTGGTTCTCCTTTTGGTGATGTGCCTCAGAGTTATACTGGCAGGGAGCCGAGCACTATGCGTGGTGCACGCAACTTATATGATCCTTATTTGATTGTTTTTAATCGTCTTGAGCAGTTTGTTGCTATCGGTCACCTGCCTGAGAAAGTCGAACTTATCATTCAGGGCGGTACTTTTCCGGCTCTGCCTCAGGATTATCAGACTGATTTTATTACATACGCGCTTAAAGCGCTCAACGATTTCGGTGAAAGATTTTTCGGCAGGTTTGATGATTTCCTTTCTTTTTTTGAATTGCCTGGAGTTCTTGGTGATGAAAAGCGCACTGAGCACATTCACGAGAAAGTTTTGAAGTTGAAAGGAAAAAGTTCTCTTGAGGTTGAGCAGAAGCGCAATGAGTCGGCAAAGATTCGTTGTGTCGCTTTGTGTGTTGAGTCAAGGCCTGACTGGTGTTTTGAAAAGCATATCGATGGTATGCTGAAGCTTGGCGCTACTCGTGTTGAGATTGGCGTGCAGTGTTTGCGTGATGATGTTCTTGATTTTGTTCATCGCGGTCATTCTGTTGGTGATACCGTCAAAGCTTCTAAATTGATGCGCAACAGTTTGCTTAAAGTTGGTTATCATATGATGCCTGGGCTTCCTGGAATGACAAAAGAGATGGATATTGAGGATTTCAGGACATTATTCAGTAATCCTGATTTTATGCCTGATGCAATCAAAATCTATCCGACGACAGTTATTAAGGGCACTGGTTTGTTTAATCTGTGGAAGTCTGGAAAATATTCTCCTTTGTCTGGCGAGGATGCTGTTGAGATTATCATTGAAGCTAAAAAGTTCGTTCCTAAATGGTGCCGTATTATGCGTATTCAGCGTGATATTCCTGGCAATGTGATTGAGGCCGGTCCTAAGCTTTCAAATCTGCGCCAGTCGATTGAGCATAAAGCAAAGTGCAGGTGTATTCGTTGTCGTGAGCCTCGCGACAAGCCTGTTGACTGGTCTTCTGTTAAATTATTGCGCGAGGATTATGAAGCATCTGGCGGGAAAGAAATCTTTTTGTCTTTTGAGGATACAAAAAATGATTTGTTGCTGGGCTTCTGTCGTTTGCGAATTATTCCAGAGAGCCATCGTTCAGAAATTCCGAAGGATAGTGCCGGTATTCGTGAATTGCACGTTTACGGTCAGGCTGTTCCTCTTGGCGAGTCTGGTGACATCCAGCATAAGGGTCTTGGCAGGAAGCTGATGGCAGAAGCTGAAAGGATTGCAAAAGAAGAGTTCTCCTGCAGGAAAATGCTTGTTATTTCTGGTGTGGGAGCGAAAGAATATTATTTTAAACTCGGGTATAAACCTGATGGAGTGTACATGAGCAAATGGCTTTGAAACCTTTTTTGGATGCGGACAAGTATGTGTTTAAGGAGAAGTTTATTGAGAGGTATAGCCAGCTTACTGATTGGGATGTTTTCAAGAAGTACACTTTGTCATTCTTGAGAAAATCGATTCGGGTTAACACCCTGAAAATTTCTGTTGAAGACTGCATTAAGCGTTTGCAGAAGGATTGGATTCTTGAGCCGATTTTGTGGTGTAAGGAGGGCTTTTTTATTGAGCATAAGCAGGGTCGTTTGGATGTTGGTAATACTGTTGAGCACGGTTTGGGTTATTATTATGTCCAGGAGTCTGCGAGTATGATTCCTCCTGTTGTTTTGAATCCTCAGCCTGGAGAGATTATTTTGGATATGTGTGCTTCTCCTGGCAGTAAGGCTTCCCAGATTGCTCAGTATATGAAGAATTCCGGCGTTCTTATTGCTAATGATGTTAAGGGCGACCGTTTGGCTGCTTTGGGCATTAATTTGCAGCGTGTTGGCAGTTTTAATCATTTGACTACTTTGATGCAGGGCGAGAAGTTTGCTGATGCCGGCATTTTGTTTGACAGGATTTTGTTGGATGCTCCTTGTTCCGGTACAGGCACCATTAGAAAATCTCCTAAGACTATTTTGATGTGGAATCCTGATATGATTGTGCGTCTTGCCAAGGTTCAGAAGCGTTTGATTTTGGCTGCGTGGAAGATTTTGAAGCCAGGAGGAACGTTGGTTTACAGCACTTGTTCTTCTGAGCCTGAGGAGAACGAGGCTGTTGTCAGTCATCTGCTTGAAAATGTCAAGGATGCAAAAATGCTGGAGATTGATTTGCCGTTAAAGAGAAGTGCTCCTGTTCTTGAGTTTGAGGGTGAGCATTATCATCCTGAAGTTCATTGTTGTTTGAGGTTGTGGCCTCAGGATAATGATACTGAGGGTTTTTTCGTTGCTGGTATAAGGAAGGAGGTATGAAAGATGAAATATCTTGCATTGTTGTTATTGTTGCTGGTTGCCTGTGCGGCCAAGCCGGTTGTTAAGGATGAGTTGAATGCTTCTTTGGAAGTTGTTGAGAAAGAGATTGTTGAGGCTGAGAAAGCTGAGGCAAATGTTTCGGCTGCAGAGAATGTTTCTGCCGAGGTTGAAAAATTGGACTTGGAGGAGAACATGAACACTATTGTTGAATTGGAAACAAGTATGGGTACTATGAAAATTAAACTGTATGATGATAAGGCCCCTAAGACTGTTGAGAATTTCAAGAGTCTTGTCCAGAAGGGCTTTTATGACGGCACTATTTTCCACAGAGTCATCAAGAATTTTATGATTCAGGGCGGTGACCCTACTGGCACAGGTACTGGCGGTCCTGGTTACGAGATAGATGATGAGTTTGGTTCTGTTTTGAAGCATAGTAAGAAAGGTATTCTTAGTATGGCTAATGCTGGTCCGAATACTGGTGGCAGTCAGTTCTTCATAACATTGGTTGCAACTCCTTGGCTTGATGGCAAGCACGCTATTTTTGGAGAGCTTATAGAAGGTCAGGATGTTTTGGACAAGATTGGTTCAACGCCTACTGGTCCTGGTGACAGGCCTAAGACTGAAGTGAAGATAATTAAGGCAAGAGTGGTGAAATGATGGAGTGCCAAAAGTTTTATTAAAAAGAGAAGAATTCAGCAATTTGATGGAGATTATTTTTACAAGCCACGCAGAATTTCGGATTAAAAAGAGGAAACTTCTTGAGCAGGAGGTTGTCGACACCATAAGGTATCCTGATATAACTATCAAGAAATACGACAAGTATTATTTCCAGAAGAAGCTCGAGAGAGGCACTATTGAAGTTTCCTGTGAAAAAACGGAAAGATATATAAAAGTAATAACGGTATATTGGATTTAAGATGGAAATCAGCTACGATAAGGAAGCGGATGCAATGTATATAGAATTCCGTAAAGGGGAATTTGCTAAGAATAAAAAGATAGATGACTTGACGATAATTGATCTTGATAAAGATGACAACCTTTTGGGAATAGAGTTTCTTGAGGTTAGCAAGAGAATTCCTATTGAGTCGCTTTCTGAAGTGCATGTCAAGAACTTGCTCGCAGTAGCGCAATAGTATGAATGATGTTGATGCATCTTAAATCCCAAACAAACTTATTGTAAAATGATGAAGGACCAATCTTGTAGACAGAAGAAATTGAATTCCGAAGTTGAAAGCCTATTAACGATGCTGACGTCAGAAGATGTTCTGAGAAAAGAATGGGATAATGAGGCAGACAAACGTTGGGAAAGTTAAAGTAATTTCAGCACGTCCACCATCCTGCACGAATATCCCCATTCGTTGTCATACCATCCTGATACGCTAATCAGTGTTCCTTCGATTACGTTTGTGCTTGGCGCGTCGAAGATGCAGCTGTTTGGATTATGAATGATGTCCCTGCTTACCAAGGGTTCTTCAGAGTATTCTATGATGCCTTTCAGATGATATTCTGCTACTTGTTTGAATAGCCAGTTTACTTTTTGTATGTCTGTTGGCTTTTCTACCTCTGCAACAAATTGTACTATGCTTCCGTCTGGAACTGGGACTCTCCACGCTATTCCGTCTAGTTTTCCTTTTAGTGCTGGTATGACTTCTGCTACTGCTTTTGCAGCACCGGTAGTTGTTGGTATTATGGAAACAGCTGCGCTTCTTGCTCTTCGCAGGTCTTTGTGTGGTGCATCAACTAATCTTTGGTCTGCTGTGTACGCGTGTGCTGTTACCATGAATCCTCTTTTTACTCCAAAGTTATCATGCAGTACTTTTATCATTGGCGCCAGTCCGTTTGGTGTACAGCTTGCGTTTAAGATTATGTTGTGTTTTTTCCTGTCATACTCGTTTTCGTTCACGCCTTTGACTATTGTTATGTCCGGATCTTTTGCTGGTGCTGATATTAACACCTTCTTTGCTCCTGCTTTCAGGTGCAGGCTTGCTCCTTCCCTGTCTGTGAATATTCCTGTGCTCTCAACAACCACGTCTATTTTCAAATCCTTCCAGGGTAGTTTTGTTGGGTCTTTTTCTGCCAGTACTTTGATTACTTTTTTGTTTACAATCAAATTCTTATCATCATACTCTACTGGATACGGTGATTTTCCGTGCACTGAATCGTATTTCAGCAAGTGTGCGAGTGTTTTTGTGTCTGTTAAGTCGTTTATCGCAACCCATTCTATTGCTGGGTCGTTTATGCCTGCTTGTAGAACTTGACGACCTATTCTTCCAAATCCATTGATTGCAACCCTTACCATAATACACCTCTTTGTGATTTATTACTTGCGTTATGTTTATATATTTAGCGTCTTGTTCAAAACATAAAAGAGGTCTTATGTCAAAAATAGTGTTTTTCGAGCTGGAGGATTGGGAAACTGCTTACATTAAGGCGCACTTGAAGGGTCACGACCTTGTTTTTGTTGAAAAGAGGCTGACTGAGGGTGTTGCTGACAAATATTCTGATGCTGACGCTGTTGCCGTATTCATTTACTCGCCTATCAACACGTCCATCCTGTCAAAACTGCCGAAGGTTAAGCTTGTTACTACAATGTCTACTGGCTTTGACCATGTTGACCTTGACGCTTGCAGGAAGAAGAATATTGTTGCCTGTAATGTTCCTGCTTATGGTGATAATACTGTTGCTGAGCACGCTATGTGCTTGCTGTTGGCGATTGCCAGGAAGCTGGTTCCCAGCGTTGAGCGTACTAGGAAAGGTGATTTTTCTTTGGATGGCTTGCGTGGTTTTGATTTGAAGGGCAAAACTATCGGCATTGTCGGTACTGGCAAGATTGGCAGGAATATGGCTCATTTTGCAGAAGCCTTTGGTATGAGTGTTATTGCTTTTGACAAGTTCCCGAATTATGAGTTGGCAAAGGAGTGCGGTTTTGCTTATGTTTCATTGGATGCATTGTTTGCCCAGTCTGATGTCATCAGCCTGCATTTGCCTGAAAGCCCAGAAACTCATCATATCATCAATAAGGATAATGTGAGAAAAATCAGGAAGGGTTGCGTTCTTATCAATACTGCAAGGGGCGGTCTTGTTGAGACAGAAGCTATTTTGATTGGTTTGAAGGAAAAGATTTTTTCTGCCTGCGGAATTGATGTTTTGGAGGAGGAATGCCACATTAAGGAGGAAAAGGAGCTTGTGCTTGAGTCTTTCCATCATACCTGTGATATGAAGACCATGTTGCAGACTCATATGCTTTTGTTGCAGCCGAACGTCATCATTACGCCTCATAACGCGTTTAACAGTTCTGAAGCTCTCGTGCGTATTCTCGATACCACGATTGACAACATTAATGCCTTTTTCGCTAATGTTCCCAAGAACAAGATTACGTAAGTCTACTTTTGAATGGTAACAAACCTATTTAACTGATAAAGGCAAAAACTTCTCTATGCGAAGTACTTTACTGCTAGTCGCGATTTCACTGCTGTTGTTTCCTATACTGCTCCTGTTAATTGTTACACAGCAGGGCGCTTCTTATTTGGGAAATGTCGGGAACGTTTTCAATATTGTTCTTGCCTTATGTGCCGCGCTTGGCTGCTGGTTTGCTTATAGGAATATTGGTAAAGCTTTCCGTGATGAGAAGAAAGGCTGGTTTTTTGTTGCTCTTGCTTTCTTTATGTTTACTGCTGGAGAGCTTTTTTGGGCTTATTTTGAGTTTAAGGGCATAGAGGTTCCTCTTGGTTCTCTTGCTGACCTGTTCTGGACTTTGGGCTATTTTGCATTGATTTTTGGCTTGTACACCTTTTTGTCAATGATGTTTTTCAGTTCAGAGTCTTATAATTATGTCATTCTAGTTGTTTTTGCGCTGATAGGTGGAGTTGTTGCCTTTTTTACCATTCCGTCAGACATTGCATCTGGAATGCTCACTCTTGGTCATTTTGTCCAGCAGTTTTACGTACTCCTGGACTTTATTTTGCTGGGCATGATAGTGGTTTTGATTCTTCCTTTGCTTCAGGCGCGTAATCGTCTTTTTGTTGCCTGGCTGCTTTTTGGTCTTGGTATTACTGTTTGGGTCGTGTTTGATTTCTTATTTGCAGGTCTTACCGAATTTAACATGTATTACTCTGGCAATCCTATTGATATCTTGTATGCGCTCTCTTATGTCCTGTTTGTTTTCGCTGCTGATGCAAAGCTGAAGTTGACAGAGCACGGAACTTATTTGCCTGCCAGAAAGGTGATTAAGTATGCGTAAGTCATTTTCGCTGGTAGTCTTGGCTTTGCTGCTTTTATCTCTGCAAACTCTGGTATACGTCACTATGCAGGGCTACATTTACTTGGACATTCTTGGCAACCTGTTTATTTGTTCTATTTCCTTGTGCGCGATGGTTGCCTGCTGGATTCCTTATCGTAAATTGTCTAAGAACTTCCCGTTGGAAAAGAAAGGCTGGTTTTTTATTGCATTGGCAACGACCTTGTTCTTTTTGGGAGACATCGCTTGGGCTTTCTTTGAGGTTTTTTTGAAGATTCACGTTCCTGTCGGCTCTCTGTGTGATCTTTTCTGGAATCTTGCTTATTTTTCTTTGATGTACGGGCTTTGGTGTTTGATGTCCGTATTATTCTTTGAATCCCAAAACCGCAATAGAATCATATTATTCGCTTCATTCCTCATCGGCTGCGTGGTTCTCTTTTTCGACTTAAGAGTCCATTCGGCAAATCTGAGCTTTGTGGACTTTATTCAGCACCTTTATGTTTTTTATGACGTTATCATCCTCGGCATGATTTATCTCATTCTTATGCCACTCTTAATGGCTCATAATCATCTTTTTATCACCTGGACTATTTTCGGTTCAGCCATTATTGCAAGAATTGTTTTTGATTTCATCTTTGCGCATATGAACGATGCAGGGACTTTTTACACAGGTCACCCGCTTGACCTCGTTTACACATTTTCATACTTTTTGTTTGTCTTTGCTGCTTATGAGAAAGATAAATTAATAGGCATAATTACAATGAGAGAAAAAGCATGATTAAACTCATCGTAACCAAGAGCGAGAAGATGCAGGGCTTGTTTTTAAGCAGTGTTAAGAAGTTTAAGTCTTCAGGTGTTTGCGTTCTTGTTGCCAAGCCTTATTCTGCTGTAAAGAGTTCTTTGAAGAGTTCCCGTATTTTCTTTATTGATACTCTTGCCGAATCTAGTGAGGAGAATGTCATTCACGTTCCTCCGAGCAATCTAACTGCTTTGAGCATCGCGATTAACCAGGCTTTGCAGTCTTTGGAAGGCAAGAAGTTTTTGGCGTTCGATTCATTCTCAACTTTGACTGTGCGCAATCCTCCTAAGGTTGTTTCTAAGTTTGCTTTGTTTTTGCTTGAGCGTATCCGTTCTTGGGATGTTGATACTGTGATTATTGTCTCAAAAGAAAGCACTGATGCTGAACTGCTCGCCATACTGAAGCAGTCTGTTGACAAGGTTGAGGAAAAGTAATATGCGCCGTTTGCTGGTGTTCTTTGCACTCGTTTTCTTTGTTTTGCAGCTCTTTTTTGTCGCGACTCAGCAGGCTAATCCTTCATTGGCGTTGGCAAGCAATATTTTGCAGGACCTCCTGGGCTTGTGCGCTGTTATCGGATTTTGGATTGTTTATGCAAAAGTTGAAAAAAGGTTTGATGAGGAAAAAAAGGGCTGGCTTTGCATCGCCCTTGCGTTTTCGCTGTTTTTCATTGCCGATGTTATCTGGACTGTTTTTGAGGCAATTCTGCACATCAATCCAATTGGTTCTGTTCCAGACTTTTTTTATCTTTTAGCATACCTTGTCTTGATGTGGGGGATGTATTATTTCATATCCTCAATGTTTTTCCGGTCGCAGGCTCTTAACTGTGCTATTGGAGGATTGACTTTTATTATTGCAGGTCTTTTCTTTTACATGAATATTCTGCAAAACGTCCTGGTAAAAGTGTTTTCGTGGGCCTCGCTTATTCAGGAATCTTATGGCTTTTTTGATATTCTTCTTTTGGGGCTTGTGCTGATTTTGATAATCCCTCTCATTGTATCTCATAACCGCCTGCTGAGGTCCTGGCTGCTTTTTGGAATGGGCATTATTGCTTTGGCAGTCTTTGATTTGGCTTTTTCAGAATTTGCTGTTCGGGGAATGTATTATTCCGGTCATCCTATTGACATTGTGTATTGTCTTGCGTATCTGCTGTTCGTTTTTGCCGCATATTATAAGCTTAAACTTTTGAAAAATGATAACCCTCATAATCACTAAAAGCGAGAAAGTGCAGGAAGCGTTCCTGAATAGTGTGAAGAAGCTTAGAACTCAGGGTGTCTGCGTTCTTTTGGTTAAGTCTTACTCTGCAATCGCTGGTTTGCTTGCAAAAAATAGCGTAAAGACCTCTAATTTTTTGTTTATTGACACACTTTCTTCCTCAGAATTGGATAATGTGATTTATGTTCCTCAGGAGGATTTGACTGGTTTGAGCATCTCTATCAGCGCGGCTTTGCAGTCTTTGCCTGAGAAGGCAGCTCTGGTTTTTGATTCCTTTTCTACCCTGTCAATAAAGCACGATTCAAAAGTCGTGGCTAAATTTGCCCGTTTCTTGTCCCAACGCCTGCATTATTGGAAGACAGAAGCGGTCATTATTGTTGCAAAGGAGAGCACTGACCCTGAACTGCTCGCTGTCCTGAAGCAGTCTGTTGACAAGGTCGAGGAAAAGTAATTTAAAGGAGTTCTGTTCTCATAGACTTATGCGTTTATTAAAAGAGGCGAATGTTGCTGGAAAAACTGTTCTGATGCGTGTTGATTTTAATGTGCCTTTGAAAGACGGTAAAATAAGTGATGACAAGCGCATTCGCGCAGTCCTTCCAACGATTGATTATTTGAGGAAAAAGAAAGCCAGAATTATTCTTATCTCTCATTTGGGCAGGCCTGACGGTAAGGTTGTTGATGAACTGCGTCTTGCGCCTGTTGCTGACCGTTTATCAAAACTTTTGAAGTATCCTGTTCATTATGAGCCTGACTGCATTGGTTCTGATGTTGAGATCTCTGCTCGTGGTCTGCACGAGGGTGATGTTTTATTGTTGGAAAACCTGCGTTTTTATCCTGAAGAAGAGCAGGATGATGTGGGTTTTGCTCAAAAGCTTGCCGCGCCTGCCGATATCTACGTTAACGACGCTTTTGCTGTCAGTCATCGAGCTCACGCGAGTGTTCACGCGATTACTAAATTCCTTCCGTCTTATGCCGGTTTCCTGTTGGAAAAGGAAGTCAGGATGTTGTCCAGCCTGTTGAAGTCTCCAAAGCATCCTTTTCTTGCCATTATGGGTGGTGCAAAGGTAAGCGACAAGATTGGCGTTATCGAGAATTTGCTGAAAAAGGTTGATGCCGTTCTGATTGGCGGTGCTATGATGTTCACTTTCTATAAGGCGCTGAACTGCGAGGTTGGCAGGTCAAAGTTTGAAGCTGATAAGGTGGACCTTGCCAAATCATTGCTTAAAAAAGGCAAAAAAAGAATAATCTTGCCGACAGATGTCGTCCTGTCCAACAGGCGTGTTGTTCCTGCTAATAAGATGCCTAAAGCATTTGCTGGTTTTGATATTGGTCCTGAGACTCAGGCGATTTATTCTGAGATGATTAAGAGTGCCAAGACTGTGTTCTGGAATGGTCCGATGGGTTTGTTTGAGCAGAAGCCGTTTGATAAGGGCACGATTGCAGTTGCAAAAGCGATGTCCGGGTGCAAAGGTGTTACTGTTGTCGGCGGTGGCGACAGTGTTTCTGCTGTTGAAAAAGCAAAGCTGGAGAAGAAGTTCAGCCACGTCAGCACTGGTGGCGGTGCCGGTTTGGAATTTCTGGAAGGAAAGGAACTGCCTGGAATTAAAGTGTTAGAATAATTTTGAACTTTTGCAGTTCCTGTTTAAGCTCTTCTTTTATTTCTATGTCGCTCGGTATTGTCAGTTTTGCTATCGTTTTTTCCAGCTGTTCTATGTCAGTATTTGCTCTCTTTATGTCTTCTGCATACTGCGTATATTCTTTCATTATTGGTCTTTCTGCTACATCTCCTTGTATGTCTGCCTCTCTTTTCTTGGCTTTCGCGTATCTGTGTATCATTGTGCTGAGTCTTTCTTTTGTGAGTTGTTTTATTGCGTCAAGTGCTTTTTGCGTTTTTTCTGGCTTAAGCTCCAGTTCTCCGCCTGTTATTGCTTTTGCAAGGTCGTCTTTGTGTTTGAGTATTGCCAATGAGTAGTCTTTTATCAGTGTTTGAAGCGGGTTTTCGGCGTATTTTGCTATTTTCTCGTTTTTTATCTTGTGGGCGTATTTTTTTATCGCGTCTGATAGTGCCAGGAATAGTCCTGTTATGTCTTGTTCTGCTTCCTGTCTTTCTTTTGCTGAGGTTATTATGTCCTCTTTTACCTGCACATACTCCGGTCTCTTGTTGAATTCCTCTTTTTCTTTTTTTAGTGTGTCTCTTTTGTTTATCAGCTGTTGCAGTTGTGTCTGGAATTCTGCCTGCTGTTTTTCTATTGTTTCTTTTTCGTTTTTGGTGTCGTCTATCTTTTGTATGAGGTTTGTTATTTTCTGCATTTCCTCTTTTTGTGCCTGTATTTTCTTGATATTGACTATTTTTTCCTCAATCGAAGCCATCGCTCCTCTCAGTTCTTTTACTTCATCTCCTATGAATTCTGTGAGGATTGCGGCCGGTCTTGCCACGTTTTGCGCGTATTGATGGAATAACAAGTCGATTTGGCTGATGTCAGTGCTGTCTTTTGGTATGAAGATGTTTTCAACGAATTTGCTTGTCAGCCTGATGAACTGTTCCCTGTTGCCCTGCATGAAGTGTTTTGCTCTTTCAGGTATGTTTGGGTTTCTTAGTTCTGCTTTTTCCAGTTTGAAAACTGCTTGTTTTACTCCGATTAGAAGTTCTGGCAGTGCTTGTTGTCCTGCTTTTATGGCTTCTTGTTGTTCTTTTTCCAGTTTTTCCTGTTCTTCATTCAGCCAGCCGCGTACTTCTTCCAGGCTTTTCTTTTTAAAGAACAGTTTTCTGAACCACTCCATTTGATTATTTCCTCGTTTCGCCGCGGTCAAAGACTGACTTTCTTTCTCCCCTTGCAAAGCGCGGGGAGAAGAAAGTCACTTGGGCAAGCCCAAGCGCGGCGTGATATTTGCTTTTTTCGACCAAATGTTTATATAGTTTTATCCTCTACAGTATCGATGTGAAGCAAAAGGCACCTATGGTTGCTGAATTGTTTGAGCAGGCTGCAATGCATCCTGACCAGGCGAGGAAGCTTATAACCGCTGCAAGGAAGCTTGCTGCCAAGTCAAGGATGAAAATTCCTTTGGAATGGCGCAGGCGTTTTTGCAAAAAATGTAATTCGATGCTGGTGCCAGGGAAAAACTGCCGTGTTCGCACGAGAAAAGGCTTGGTCGTTGCGACCTGCCTTGATTGTATGAATATCCGGCGTGTAAAGAGGTGACTATATGAAGGAACTGTGGTATTTTGTGTTGATGGTGCTGATGCTGGGCGTTTTGGCTTGTTTTACTTCTATGACGCCTACTGGTGCTTTTGTTGCTAACCTGCCCCCAAAATGGGATTATCCTACTGACGAGTTTTCTTATGATGAATCCTTCAGTCTTGACTTGAACACTGCTTTTTTCGACCCTGACGGTAATCCTTTGTCGTTCAGTGTCTCGCCGTCTGAAGGCTTTACTGCTGGCCTGTATGATAACGTCTTGGTGGCTTTGGGCGAGGGTCAGGTGACCATTACGGCAAGCGATGGAAATAGTGTTGTCTCAAAGACGATTAAGGTTCTTAAGAATTAGCTTTTTTGTTTTTTCAGGTATTCTTTCTGCAATAACAGCATATAGATGAAAGTGCAGATTATTATTAGCTCGAAGAATCCGTTTATGTGTACTGGAACGTTTATCACTTCAAGCTGTCTTAGTATCGTTAATCCTTCTTCGATAATGAACACGATTACTGCGAAGAATATGATTTTCCAGGGCATCAGGTAGACTCTTTTGTCTCTTATAGGTGTTGTGAACAGTTTAATGAAAAGGAATAGCACGATTATTACAAAACCCAGATTATAGATTGGGGCTACTTGTGATAGGCTTTCTGCAATCATTCGTGGCACCCCCTTGTTATGTCTATCTGTCTTATGAGGGCCGCTATGAAGAAGACCAATACAAAGCTTACAAGCACGTGTGTTATCCAGGGATTGCTGTAGACCCCGAATATTTTCAGTGCGCCTATTATCTCTTCAGCTGCAAATAGGAGCAGCGCAATTAATAACGGCTTCCAGGCAGCAAGGTATTTTCTTTGTGAAGCTGCAGTGAACATGCTTAATGCGATAAGTCCGGCTATTATGCTTAAGAAAACCACTGAAAACGTAGTTATTCCATATACCCAGTCGTATATTGTAAGCATTCTTCACCTCTTTACCGCTTTTGTTGAATTGAGTATATTTAAAGCTTTCGCACTGCCCTATTGCAAAAGTTTTTAAATTATTGGCTTATCAAAAATATTATGAATAAGAAGTGGCTCGCTCTTCTGGCTTTGGTGATGACAGTAATTCTCATAGTCTCCACAATCCTTTTCTGGCAGGACAAGAATATTGAGTTCATTTATTACAATATTTTGTTTTTCATAATCTTGTCGTTCATCGTTGTTACAAATCGCAGGCTTAATCTTGGCGTTCCTGTTTTACTGGCTCTTTCAATGCTGATTATTATACATTTGTCAGGAGGTTTAATACCAGTGGATGGCGCCCGATTATATGACGCCTCTTTTGGTCCTTTGCCTTTTGACAAGATTCATCATTTTGTGCTGGGCTTGGTCTTTGCATTTCTGACTGCAAGCCTGTTTATTGATACTCTGGAATGGAAACTCAGAAAGCCTAAATTGTTTTTCTTCTTTATCTTACTGGCCGCTCTTGGTTTTGGCTCATTGGTTGAGATTTTTGAGTTTGCCGGCGTTACGTTTTTGCATTCCCCGGGCGTGGGCGATTATTTTAACAATGCAACCGACCTTGTTGCTGACCTATTTGGAGCAGCCACAGGCGCAATCATTATGCTGTTGATTAAAAATGGAAAAGATTTACGATAAGTTTTATTCCAGGCTTGTTGAATGGGTTGGTCGTAACTCTTACTTTAAAAAGCATGAAAGGTCCGCCATTATTTCTTTCCTGAAGGATATGGGTGCCAAGAAGGTTCTTGATTTCGGCTGTAATGTCGGCTTTACCAGTTCTGAATTTAAGAAGCATACAAATGCAGATGTTTACGGCACTGACATTAATGATTATGCTTTGGCTCGTGGCAGGCAAAAGTATCCTGAAGTGAATTTTGTCTCGCTTGATGAGGTAAAGTCAATGAAAAAAGAGTTTGATGTGATTGTTGTCAGTAATGTTCTTGAGCACGTGCCTGACTGTCACGAAACGCTTTCTTTCCTGAAGAGTCTTCTTTCGCCGGATGGTAAAATCATCATCTCTGTTCCTCAGGAGAGGATTAAGGGCGATTGCAATATTCCCCATATTGTTTTGTGCTCTTTGGAGAATAAGAGATATACAAATCCTCATTTGCGCGTTCTTAAGTGGAAAGCTCTTAATCAGGTTCTGGAGCAGGAAAGTATTGAAATTGAAAAGCACGCTTATGTGAACATGCTTCCTCCTTTTTTCAGTAAAAAGTATGTTTGGCCGACTGCTATGTCTCTTGTTGCTGTCTGCAAAAGGGCTTAGATTTTTCTTATTTTGAACGGGCTTGCCATCAGCACCGCGGATGCTAAATACATATACGGCCAAATTGCTTGTGGAAGCAGGAATACGGTTATTAGAATGATTACCGCGTTCCACGTTATTGGCATTCCCACGTAATAATGTTCCCTGTGGAGTATGTTGTATCTCGCCAGCCTGAATACTCCTGCGCTTATGTTGATGAAATATGCTGTTATTGCAAATGTTGCAGTGTAGTGCATGAAGCCCAGCATTGCTGGTGCCATTCCAAAGCTTATTATGTCTGTTAGTGAGTCTATTTCTGTCCCGAATGCTGTTGCCTTGTGTGCTTTTCTCGCCATTCTTCCGTCAAAGAAGTCGCAAATCATTGATACTGCAATTAAGATTCCTGCAAGCACGAATCTGCCTGTGATGCTTAACAGTATGCTTGCAAATCCGCTTGCGAGTCCAAGCCAGGTGATGAGGTTGCCTAGTTTGAGTTCTTCGCGCATTGCTAGGCTATGATGCTCGTCCCTGCTTGTACTCTCTGTCCTCTTTTTGTTTTTGTTTTGCATTTTGGAAGTATTAAGATGACTTGTGAGCCTAATAATATTCTTCCTATTCTTTGCCCTTTTTGAAGCTTTTGTCCTTTTTTGGCAAATACCCTGATTCTTCTTGCCAGTATTCCTGCTATCAAAACAACCTTTACCAGTCCTATTTCGCTTTTGATTGTTATTTCTGCGTGCTCGTTCTCCCAGGCATTATCAGAAAATGCAAAAAGTTTTCTGCCGGGAAAATATTTGATTTCTTTCACGATTCCTTCAATCGGCGCTCTTTGTACGTGTACGTCAAACAAACTGAGAAATATTCTTATCATTGTTGCGGGAAGCATTCCTTTTGCGAATCTCGCGTATCCTTTGCCGGATTTTACTGTTGCAGCTTCCAATACTTTTCCGTCTGCTGGTGAGACTATTCCTGTTTTTGGTATTTCTCTGTCAGGGTCTCTGTTAAAGTGTATGTAAAACAGAATTAATGCAACAATCACAATTGCAACAATTAAGAGCCACATAATGCTCTTTTAGTTATGTGCATTATTAAAGGTTTACTGGAGTTATTGAAAACATTTATAAGCGGACAAAAAATGATTTGAAGTCATGCTTGGTAAGTTTTTCAGGAAAATTGAAAATTATGTTGGGAAAAGATATCTTAGACGCCTGCCTAGACTTGCTCCGAATATTATCTCTTTTGCAACTTTGATTCCGGCAGCAGGTTCAATTTATTTCATCATCAATAAACTCTATCTTCTTTCCGCGCTCATGATTTCTCTATCTTTGTTACTGGACGTTATAGACGGCTCAATCGCGCGCAATCAGAAAATGATGACCAAGTTCGGTGCTTATTTTGATCCTATGATGGATAGGTTTGCAGAAGCTTTGATTTATTTTGGTTTGTTTTTAAGTGGTTTCCAATTGGAATCTTTTCTTGCGATTGTAGGAATTTTGCTTATGGGCACGGCAAAGTCCTGGGCTTTCATGATTATTTCTATTGGCAATTTTGATTGGCCTGCTATTGGTGACAGGTCAGAAAGGTATATGGTTTTGTTGATTGCGCTTGGAATTGCTCATTTTAAGGCATTCATATTTGAACGTCCCGTGATATCACTCGCATTATGGATCATAATCGTCTTGGTTTATTTTGGCACAATTCAACGGATTTTTTTCGCAAAGTCATTGATTGAAAAGTATGGAAAAAGAGGTGCAAAATGAACATCTTACTATTGTTGTATTTGATGCTTCCTGCCTATCTTGCCAATATGGCTCCTGCTTTTTTTGGCAAGAGGCTTTCAAAGCGTCCTATGGACTTTGGCATTTCTCTTGGCAAAACCCGTATTTTTGGTGATAATAAGACCTGGGCTGGTTTTTTCTCAGGCGTTCTTGTTGCAATTATTATCGGCTTCATCGTATCAAAAATTTATTGGCCTTTTGAGTTTTCTGCAATTTATTGGTCTGCATTGCTCGGCATCGGCGCGTTAATTGGTGATGCTGTCAAGAGTTTTTTCAAGCGTCGTGCTGGCATCAAGCCAGGGCAGTCCTGGATTCCTTTTGACCAGATTGATTTCACCATCGGCGCATTGGCTTTTGGCAGTTTTGTCTTTTTCCCTGGCTGGTTGTATGCAGTTCTTGTCGTTATTATCAGTGCTGTCGGTCATATCTTAATCAACCATCTTGGCTTTTATCTCGGTGTTCAGAAGAATAAGTGGTAGCCGAGCACTATTAGGATGTAGACTGCTATTGCTATCGTGTTGTTCATTGCTTTGTTTCTTGTTCCTGTCGGTACAAAGTAGAGGAATATCGGTATTTGTGTTGCAGGCACCAATATTGCAGGTACTGCAAGTAGCGTCATTAGTCCTATCGGGTGCTTGAAGTTTGTTGCATAAAGCAGTACGAATAATATTATGCCTGCGATTACTGCAATCGTCTGGACTTTCCATAGTAATACTGCCAGTATGACTCCAAGCAGTGCGTGTTGTAGAAGTAAAAAGTATTTTTGCCCTGATTTTATCTCGCTTTGCGCGAGCCAGCTGACTATTCCGCCGGAGACTAATCCAAGTACTGGCATTATTGTTACTAGTGTCCCCATTCAGAATGCCCCCATTGTACCAGCAGGTCAACGCCCAGCCTATTTAATTCTAGCGGTATATCGCAGGCTCCCCAGCAGCTTCCCAGCCATATCATGATTCTCGCATCGGTTCTTTTTTGCAGTTCTTTGACGATTTCCTGCGCGCTTGGCTTTAGTCCGTCTGGAAGCTGTATGCATACTGTTTTTGCGCCGGTTATCTTCTGTTCTACTTTATCCAGCTCTAAATCATAGTTTTCCATCATTTTTGAAGCGCCCCCGGTGAGACTCGAACTCACGACCCACTGATTAACAGTCAGTTACTCTACCGGCTGAGCTACGGGGGCTTAAGAATTGCTCACTTAGAAGGCATTTAAATATGTTTTGCTTGCCGTATGAAGCTGAATGAGGTTTCTTTTGTTTGAGGAACCGATGACCGAACGCCACAATGTCAGGTTTTTAAATCCCGCCACTTCTAAGCGGTAATTGTCTGCATTTCGGGATACGGAACCGGTAAACCCGTGATTTTTTAAAAGCAACATTACGGAGTTGAGAAATGAGTAGTTTTTGCTTTTGATTTCAATTCTGGGATAATATGCTTGCGTTCTGTGTTGTTTTGATAATATAACGCATCCGTCTGTATCAAATAGACCCCTGACAAAAGCTAATTGCCTGCATTTTGACTTTAATACAAAATCGGGAATTTTGAGTAGAGAATATTTTTTGCCGACGGGAATCTCTAATTCTTGAAATCTTTTAAACATCTCTTTATCACTGAATTTTATGAAGATGGTGTTTTCATCTTTTCTTTTATGAGAATTTACCAGTTTTCCAAAAACTTTGTAAAAAAGATTTGGCACATACCTCTCCATGTAATCATCATCTTTTAGGCTGTTGCCTGAACAGTAAATGTAATATTTTACTTGGGACTTTGAGCTGGACAGGCATCCGTCTCCGCACATTATTCCTAGAAGTTCAGCCAGAGCCTGGTCTTTTTTCATTTAGAATATTGTTGCCTGTTCTATTTATAGCTGTTACGCGTGGTTGTCCAGTGCCTTTTTTGTCCAGTGCTTATCGACGATGAAAATCCGGAAGATTTACGAATTGTCCAGTGACTTTATCTCTAAGCGTTAGATTTATATACGCAAAGAATTATTTATATACTGAAAAAGATGGTGAAGCAAAAACTTGGTCTGATATTGTTGGCTTTTGTAGCTGTTGTTGCTATTGGAGGCTTTACTGTCCAGTTGCGGGACACAGTCACTGGTGATTATACTGCGACCAATGTGGGCCGTTGGTATGCTGGTGCGCAGAAAGCCCAGATGCAGCCTGATGAGGCCTGCACTTATTCCGGTCTTGAGCCGATGTATCCTTGGCAGGTTTATACTAATGAGTATGGTACTTTTATGAGTTTGTGCAAGAAAGACGGATATTATGTCGGAGTGCCTCTTGTTCAGACAGTTATTGTTCCTTAGATTTTTTTTCTATAAAATCTATTACCTTGCTTGATTCTGTGCTTGGCTGTTGAACCGGTGGTGTTTGCACTGGCTGTTGTGGCGCTGGTTGTGCCTGAGATGGCAGTGTAAGTATTGGTATTTTTGATGGCGGGCTTGGCAGTGTTGGTTTGCCTTTCACGATTATGTATGCCGTGCATATGCTTGCTCCGAACAGGAGTATTGCCATTGTCCAGAGTATTGTGTTGACTGTGTCTATTGGCTTTCTTGGTGTTTCTGTTTTTGGCGCTTCTGTTGTTTCTGTTTGTGTTGCCTGTCCTGTTGTTGGCGCTATTACTTTTGGTGCTTCAGGCGGTGATGGTGGTGCTGGTGTTTGTTCAGGCGCTGGCGTTGCTGGTTGTTCTGTTGGTTGTTCGATTCCTTCTGTTTCCTCGCTTGTTGGGCTGAACGTTGGTGTTGTTTCCCCTTCAAAAGTGCAATAGCCAGGGTACATCTTTGGTCGTTCGCACATGCGGTTTATCATTTCCAGGTTTGTTCCGCAGCAGCTGTATTGCTCGTATGAGCAGGTTTTGCATCCTGTGAATGCGTATTGCTGGCTGCCTCCGCTTCCTCCTCCTGGTCCGCATCCGGATATTGTATAGTAATGGCAGGTTCCTTGTTCGCATACGCCTCTTGTGCACGAGCCCCCTTCATTGCAGTCGTCATCTCCATAGCAGTGGTCTAAAGTTATTTCTCCGTTTTCATCGTCAAACTGTTGTGTTGAGAACGGTTGTGATGACTGGTCTGTTGCTGACGCGCTTTGGAATGTTAGTGCGCTTGTTCCTGCTGCAACTGGCGTGTATCTGATGGTTGCTATGTTTACGCCTGTTTGTGCATCGCAGTCTGCGTTCTGGACATTTAATCCGTTGACTGCTATTGTTACAGAATCAGATGCTATGGTGTGCGAGCCGCTTCCTTGTTTTATTGAGACGCTTGTTGCCTTGACTATTCTCGGGTCGTGCGTTATGACCATGTTTGTTGATTTGACTGCTCTTTGCAGACGGGTGTTTGAGAGGCAGATGTTTACGTCGACTGGCGCTTTTATTGTTCCTCTCACTTTCGGCAGTTTGAGTTTTGTCAGCGGCGCTATTACTTTTATTTTTGCTCCTGTGCCTGTTGCCTCAAGCGGGTTTCCTTCGCTGTCGCTGACTGTTAATTCTGTTATGTCCAGCTGGTATTCTCCTGCCGGTGTGGCTTCCGGTATTGTATATGATAGTGTCATTATTGGTCCTGTTCCTGCTGGTATTCCTGGCGTGTTTCCTCCGAATGCAGAGTAGACTGTTGTTTTGTCAGGAGTGTTTGCTGTTGCTCCGCTCAGTCCTCCTCCCAGTCTGGTTCCGCTTGTTGACGTCGAGAAAGTTATTGGACTGCTTTCTGTTATCTTTGCCGAGAATCCCCATATCGGCGCATCATTTTGCAAGTTCAGGTTAACGGTTACTGTTTGTCCTGGTTCTCCTGATACAGGCGATAGCGTGAAGGTTGTTGCAGCGCTCGCGCTAGCTGCCATTATAAGTATTAGCAATAGTGTTGTTTTGTTCATCTCTTTCTTGATGGGATTATTGGAAATTGGTATTTAAGTGTTTTGGCGTAGTGAGCTCTATGCCAAATTTCGCTGCTCTGGTCCTACGGACTGAATTATCTCTCCCCTTAGCTATGCGTGGGGAGAGATAATTCACCTCGCTTAAGCCGAGGCAGAGCGGTGAAATGTGTGTCTTGGGATTGTATTGGCAGAGCAAAGCATTTAAGTAGTGAATATTTCCTAGTAGTGGAAAAAGAGACTATGAATCCGCGAATAAGAATATATGTGGCTTTCGGCATGTTGGCGTTCTTTGCTTTTCTTATTTGGAATCCTGTTTTTACCGGTCAGGTGACTGGTGGAGAGCCTGAGAGGGTTGTTGTTGTTTTGAAAGCGCAGTCATCGAGCAATGGTTTGACTGGTGCTTTTTCTGCCGACGATTCGATTGTTGAATTAAAAGCAGCTACCGGGGTTGCCCAGCAGGAGGTTTTGGATGACGTTAATGCTCCTTCTTTGCTGGACAGGGTTACTGGCAATACTGCTCCTGATGTTGAGGTCGAGAGGAGTCTTGAGATTGTTCCTGCTATGATTGTAGAAGCGACTCCTGAGGGTATTAAGGAGTTGAAAGCTCACCCGTTGGTTGAAGCGGTTTATGCGAATATTGATTTTAATTTGCTTCTTTCAGACAGTGTGCCTTTGATTAATGCTGATGATGTTTGGCAGTTGCAGGTTAATGGAAAGCCTGTGGATGGCAGTGACGTCAGTGTTTGCGTTATTGATACTGGTATTTCTCCTAATTCTGCTTTCCAGAGCAGGATTGTTAATCAGAAATGTTTCTGTTCTCCTAACTGTTGCCCGAATGGCGAGTCAACTGATGATTTGGCTACTGATGTTCATCCTATCAGCCACGGTACTCACGTCTCAGGCATTATCGCTGCTAATGGGCAGTACAAGGGTGTTGCACCTGGCGCGAATATTGTCTCTGTAAAGGTTTGTGGTAATACTTGCAGTCTTGCAGATATTATTTCTGGGATGGATTATTGTTTGCAGGTTAAGGATACTTATGATGTTGTTGCTATCAGCGGAAGTCTTGGTGATGGTGGCAGTTATCAGACTCAGGAGCAGTGTCCTACTTTCTTTGATTCTGCTATTAATGCGGCGTATGATGCTGGTATTACGAGTGTTTTTGCTTCTGGAAATAATGGTTACTTGAACGGTATTAGTTATCCTGGTTGCAGTCCTAATGCTATTGGTGTTGGCGCAACCGACAAGAGCGATGTTATTGCAAGCTTTACTAATCGTGGAGAACTGCTTGATGTGCTTGCTCCTGGCGTGTCGATTACAAGCACGAAAGCAGGAGAGGTTTATGGTGTTTTGTCAGGGACTTCTCAGGCTACGCCTCATGTTTCTGGTGTTGTTGCTTTGCTTCAGCAGGTTGCAAAAGCCAGAAATATTCAGCTGACTCCTGCCCAGATTCGTCAGAAATTGCAGGATACTGGTGTTTCGGTTGGCAGTTGGAAGCGTGTTGATGCTCTTGCTGCTGTTCAGTCAATTATGCCTCAGAATACTGCCCCTGCAGCAACGATTACTGCTCCTGCAGAGTCTGCAACTCTTGAATCTCCTGTTACTTTGGAAGGAAGCGCGACTGACGCAGAGGATGGAACTCTTGCACCAGAAAAACTGTCCTGGACTTCAGACATTGACGGTGCTCTTGGCACTGGAAACTCTCTGCCTGCAACACTGACAGTTGGACCTCACACGATTACCTTGACTGCAACCGATAGCGGAGCTCTTACTGATTCAAAAGTTGTTCACATTACTGTTCAAGAGCACCAGAATGCTGCTCCTGTTGCGACTATTACTGCTCCAACAGAAGGCACAACTCTTGTATCTCCTGTTACTATGGAAGGAAGCGCTACAGATGCAGAAGACGGACATTTGCCTCGCGAGGATATGTCCTGGTCTTCAAGAATAGAAGGTAAT
>CABMGU010000078.1 GCA_902385765.1 uncultured archaeon
ACGTTATTTTTCAAAAAAGCGCCGACAATCTCTTTCTTCTTAACTAAGAGTTCCATGACAAACCAAGCTCCTCAGACAAAATGCCCTTAATCTTCTCAACAATAGCATCATTCACGCCAATGCCGATTTCGCGGGTGCGACCATAACGCCCCTTGCTGATAACCTTGGCGCTGATGATGCCGAGCATATCAAACTCGGCGATAATATCACTAACACGACGCTGAGTCAAAGGCCTGAGACCTGTCTGGGAACAATACTTCTCGTACAAAGAATAAATATCGCCTGTAAAAACACCAGGCTTTTGCGAACAAGCAGCAATAATAGAAAACAAGGCAACCTGATACTGCTTAGGGTGAGTGGTAATAACATCAAGAACGCGGTCACGCTCAATCTTATCCTCTGCCTGGTCAAGTTTAGCAATAGACACTTTGACGTCGCCTTGGCGCTCCGCAAGCTCGGCAGAAACACGCAACAATTCCAAAGCACGGCGGGCATCACCATGCTCGCGGGCAGCAAAAGCAGCACACTTCTCAAGAACGCCCTCCGCAAGAACATCAGGATTAAACGCAAAAGAAGCGCGCTGCTGAAGAATACTCTGAATCTGCTCAGCGTTATACGGAGGAAAAACAACCTCTTCCTCGCTAAGCGAGCTCTTGACACGAGGGTCAAGCGAGTCAGTAAAAACAAGATCGTTCGAAATTCCGATAAGGGTTATCTGAGCGTTCTTAAGCTCGGAATTAATGCGGGTAAGATTATACAACAGCTCGTCGCCAGCACGACCAACAAGCTGGTCGACCTCATCAAGAATTAAAATCAAAATGTGCTTATCCTTGTCAATAGTGCTGAAAAACAAATGATAAACCTCGTCAGTGGGCAAACCTGTCGGCGGAACATTCCTGCCATACTCGCGCAACAGCTGAGCAACAATACGATACTCGGTATCAGCAAGCTTTTTCAGCTTGCAATTAAGATAAATAACCTTGACCGGAAGCTTTTTCTGCGAAGCAGTATCCATCAGCTGCTGTGTAGTATACTTTACGGTCAGCGTTTTGCCAGTGCCGGTTTGGCCATAAATGAAAATATTAGACGGCTTCTCACCACGAAGAGTTGGAGCAAGCATATTAGCCAACTGATGAATCTGCTCATCACGATGCAAAATCTGGTCGGGAAGAAAGTTAGACTGAAGCGCAAGCTTATTCTTAAAAATAGGTTTTTTATCAAGATACTTCTCAAAAAAACTTCCCAACCCCTCTTTCATGTGGAAAAAGAGAAAGGACTTTGTATATAAATGTTTGTAAAGGGGAGACCCCAGCATTTCGTGTGGAAACTCGGGCGTGGTAGTGATGGTTGTTATTGATAAGGTTAGTAGTTAGTATATAAGTTCGGGCGGTTTTTTTCTTTCATTATTATTTTCTATATAAATAATAATATAATATAAAAACAAACAAACAACAACCAACAAAAGCAAGTTGCACTGGAAACAGAGGAGAGGGGAGCCTCTTAGAGGATGTTTAAAAAGGGACGTTTTCGCCACTTAACAATAGCAAAAAAGAGAAAGGTTTATATAGTGGTTATTCCTACGGAGGAGTAACAACGAAACATATGTGTTCGAGGGAGAAAATATGATAGTTCAAAAGGATTTTTTAAACAAACTGAAGGACTTCGGATTAAACAGTTATGAAGCCAAACTATGGACTGCACTTTTATCTCGAGGAGTAGCAACTGCAGGAGAACTTTCTGACATCGCAAACGTACCAAGAAGCAGAAGCTATGATGTTCTCGAATCACTCGAACGCAAAGGATTTGTCATAATGAAGCTCGGAAAACCGATAAAGTATATTGCGGTTCCTCCATCAGAAGTACTCGAACGCGTAAAGAAAGCAATACAGGAAGACGCAGACAAGCAAGTAGAGCTTTTGAACACGCTAAGAAAAAGCGAAATCTTAGGCGACTTAAGCTCACTGCACAAACAAGGCATAGAGACCGTCGAGCCAGCAGATTTGACCGGCGCCGTAAGAGGAAGACCGAACCTTTACAATCACATCGCATCAACAATAAAAAACGCAGAAAAAACAGTATGCATAATGACCACAGCAGCCGGATTGGCACGCAAGTCAGAAGCACTCAAAAACGCTTTCCAGAAAGCAAAGGAAAGAGGAGTAAGCATTCGAATATTATCTCCAGTTCAAGCAAGCCAGGCAAAAACAATGATGCCTGCTGCACAAGTAAAACAAATTGACGAAGTACCAGCAAGATTCTGCATAGTTGACGGCAAACAGATAACCTTCATGGTTTTAGATGACGTTGACACGCATCCGAACTACGACTTCGGCGTATGGGTCAACACAGCAAGTTTTGCCAAAAGCTTTGAAAACATATTCAACCTGCTTTGGGAAAAGCATTAATTTTTTTCCATAACCTTTTTATACTTCTCTTTTATAAAGGAATATAACAGTTAAAAGAGGTGCATTATGGCAGAAGACATGTTAGTCAGGATTGTTCTCGCGGTAATCGTCGGAGTCCTATTCGGCATAGTATACTGCATGAGGGTGCT
>CABMGU010000079.1 GCA_902385765.1 uncultured archaeon
CCCCGTTAAATTACTTGAAGGCTGAGGAAAAAACCGCCATTAACTAACATGAATGAGAAGCTCAGACGAGAACGCCAGAGAAACACAAATCTATCAAACAAGAGACTTCCAAAGAGCAGACGGAACCGCAGGAAAAGTAGGAAGCTTCCTGGTAGGAGATGACACAGGAATAGTAAGAATAGTCTGCTGGGGAAACCAAGCAGACATCCTGAAACAACTAACAACAGGAACCCCACTCAAAATCACAGGCGGAATGGTAAGAGAAAACCAAAGAGGCTACAAAGAAGTACACCTGAACGAATCCAGCAGACTAATACTAAACCCGCCAGAACAAGTACCAGGAGTAAAAACAGCAACAAGAAAAACACTCAAAGAACTAACAGAAAGCGACGAACAAGTAGAAGTCCTCGGAACAGTAGTACAAGTATTTGACCCAAAATTCTTCGAAGTCTGCCCACAATGCGGAACAAGACTGAAAGAAGTAGAAGGACAATGGGTATGCGACGAACACTCAGCACTAATGCCGGACTATTCATATCTTGTTAATGTATTCTTAGACGACGGAACAGAAAACATACGAGTAGTACTATTTAGAAACCAGGCAGAGCGATTACTCGGCAAGACCAAAGAACAAATGATAGCTTATAGAGTAAACCCGGAAACGTTCGAGCCGTTAAAGACAGAATTACTTGGCGAACAGTTCAGGTTTGTAGGACGCGCAAAGAAAAACACATTCTTCGACAGGATAGAGTTTATTGCCAATCAGGTCCACAAAGCAAACGTGGAAGAAGAACTCGCGAAAGTGAACAAACAATGAGCGCTTCTATCGAATGCCGAGGCGAAGTTCTGGGCTGGATTCATGAATATTACGGCGATGGCGTTGAACGATTTTGCATAGAGATGGAAGGGATAACAGGTCTCGAGAAATTATGCAGACAAGCAGATAGCGAACCCATAAGAGTTGAAGGCATGCCACCAATGGATTATAGAACCTTTAAGAAGGAAATCTTGAGCAGGACAAAAAAAATCTATCTATCTACCCACGAATACAATATGGATTTTCATCCATCATACTTCAAACCAGAATAGAAGACCTGGCGAAAGCGAATAAACAATGAAGAATCATTCTTGAATAAGTCTTAAATAACCCTGCTTTTCTTTCTTCATTTATGGAGCATCAAAGACCAAGAATAACTGCAGCAGTATTAGTCGAAAAAGACGGAAAATTCCTCTTAGCTGAAAGAAACAAACAAAACTACAACGGCTACTGGGTAATACCCGGCGGAGGAGTCCAATTCGGAGAAACCCTCAAGGATGCTGCAGTCAGAGAACTAAAAGAAGAAACAAACATCGATGCAGACATCATCAAACAAATCTGCTACAAAGAAATAATAAACGTTCCAGGCAACTACCACAGCATAGTTTTCTATTATCTCGCCAAACCAAAAAACAACAACATAAAAGCCAAAGGAGACGTATCCCAAGCAAAATTTTTCTCCATAGAAGAAATAAAAAAACTCAAAATAGCAGAAAGCGTCGAACTGGTCCTAAAAGAAGCCGGATTCTGGAAGTAACGCCAGTTTTATGAAGTAAAACACTTCTCAACGCACGACCAGTTCTTTCTCTTTGGCCTTTTCGTGAATATGATGCCTTGTGGTTTCCCAGTAAAAATCCCTAAACTTTCTAATCACGGGATTAGCCAAATTAAGCTTATACATCTTCGCCTTGCCAACAATCCTGGTATTCACCACGATTCCCTCTTTTTCAAGCCGCTGCCAGAAGAGCTTAAGCGTGGAATAACCAACACCAGAAAGACCAGCAATATCAGTCATGCTATAATCAAAGTCTTCATTAACAACAAGAAAATCAAGAACTCGAAGAATAGGAGAATCGCCGAATATTTCCAAAAAGGCAGTTTTGCTTTCCATCATCAGGAGTAAGGCGTATCCGTTTTTAAATGTTTCTATTTATAGCTAATATCGGCTATGAATATGCATTAAAATAACAAATCTTTTATGGTTAGCTATCTAAGAAATTCTTAATGGGAAAAAGATTAAGCAAATCAGAACACGAAAAAATAAAAAAGAACATTCTCAAAAAATTATACGCCAACCAAGCATTCAGCAAAGGACACCTATTATACGAAAGATTAATGTCCGGCATCCCTTCACATTTGAAAGGATTCGTTAAAGAAGTACTTGACGACCTTATAAAAGAAGAACTAGTTATCCTATATGGCAAAACAAACTATGGAGACGCATACCAACTAAACATTAAAAAACTGAAAGAAATAGAAGCGATAATACTGTAAAAAAAAGGTGACAAAATGATGGGACGCACACACATGGCTTTTGGTTTTTTGGCAGGTATGCTAACCTATCCACTCTTAGGCGCCAATTGGATGCTATTCCTGCCACTGGCAGTCCTCGGCTCACTTGTTCCTGACGTTGACAGCGAGAACAGCAAAATAAACAGAATGCTCCCAATAACAAGATGGATACCGAAATTCTTCCAACACCGAGGATTCTTCCACAGCCTGTTTGCAGTAGCAATACTATACATCCTATTCTACGCAGCAAACCTCAAAACAATAGGACTCCCAATAGCAATAGGCTATGCAGCACACCTTGCAAGCGACTGCCTAACACAAAACGGATGCAACCTGCTACACCCAATAAGCAACTTCAGAATAAGCGGATTCGTAAGAACAGACGGAGCAATGGAGCTACTGGTGATGGGCGCAGCAATATTCGCAGACGCACTATTGGTAGTCAAGCACTTTTTGTAAAAAACTTATCCAAAACCCACTTCGCACTATCAACCAGATTCAGACTTTTCAAATCTTCCTTTGCAAAAAACTTTGCATCCAAAATCTCCTCAGGCAGCTTGATACTATCATTCAACGGCTTTGCCAAGAAAAAGAAAATAACAGTATGATAATCATACTTCAGATTAATATGCTCCTTAAAATCAAGCAATTTCAGAACCTCAACATCCAAATTAGTCTCTTCCTTGAGCTCCCTCTTCACAGCATCAACCAAACACTCGCCAAACTCAACCTTCCCGCCAGGAACAATCCAATAAGGAAGCTTGCTCTCCAGAATTTCCTTGACTAGCAGAACCTTTCCATCCTTCTCAATCAAACCTGAAACAATAACCTTCGGACGCTCCCCCATAGCCTGCAGAAATACGTTTTCCTATATAAAATAGCCACTGGACACTGGACAAACACCCGCGCGGCGTATATAAACCAAACTCAGTCTAAGAGTAAACAGGTGAGCACCAAACGGAAGAACCGAAGGTGAAAAAATGGAAGAAAAAAACCAACCAGAAAAAAAGTTTAGCACAGGCGCAATCAGCGCAACTGTGTGGAAAAACGTTCGAACAGACAAAGAGGGCAAAGCATACGAAACAAGAACAGTAAGCCTGCAAAGAAGGTACACAGACAAAACAGGCCAATGGCAAAGCACGAATTCTCTGCGATTGAACGACCTGCCAAAAGCAGCACTCGTAATCGAAGAAGCATACAGATACCTAGTGCTAAACGGACACGATGAAACAAAAACACAAGAGGTGATTGCTTGAAGCGAAAAAAAGAAGATACCCCACCCCAGCAGAATCCCTGCTCGGGGAATTTTTAATTTTATGATCATAATAAAACTCAGAGGTGATTCAAATGACAAACAAAAAATACATAGAAGAAGAACAAACAATCCAAATAGAAACATCAGAAGGAATGGTTGAGGTAATGAAAAAACCAGACATGGAAGAGCCAAAAAAGAAAATCACAAGCGTACAAGACCTGCCAGGAGTAGGACCGGCATCCATCGAGAAATTAGCAGCAGCAGGATTCCACGACTTGATGAGCATAGCAGTAGCAACGCCAGGAGAAATAGTAGGCGCAACAGAAATGAGCGAAGCAACAGCCAAAAAAATCATCGCAATAGCACGCGCAAACCTCGAAATGGAATTCACATCAGGCGAAGAAATACTGAAAAAAAGAGAAAAAATGCTAAAAATAACCTGCGGAAGCGTTGAACTCGACAAACTAATGGGCGGAGGATTTGAAACAGGAGCAATAACAGAAGCATACGGACAATACGGCTCAGGAAAATCACAAATAGCACACACACTAGCAGTAAGAGTACAACTGCCGCCAGACAAAGGAGGAGCAGGAGGAACAGCCGTCTACATCGACACAGAAGGAACATTCAGACCAGAAAGAATAGTACAAATGGCAAAAGCCTGCGGACTAGACCCGCAAGAAGCACTAAAAAACATCAAAATAGCAAAAGCATTCAACTCAGACCACCAAATGCTACTGGCAGAAAAAGTAGAAGACCTGATAAAACAAGGCTTCAATGTCAAACTAGTAATTGTAGACAGCCTGACAGCACACTTCAGAGCAGAATTCATAGGCAGAGGAACACTAGCTGACAGACAACAAAGAATCAACAAACACATGCACGCACTAATGAAAATAGCAGACAAATACAACATAGCAGTCTACGTGACAAACCAAGTCATGGCAAAACCAGACCAGTTCTTCGGAGACCCAACAGAAGCAATAGGCGGACACATAGTAGCACACAACTCAACATACAGACTGTACTTGCGAAGAGGCAAAAAAGGCACAAGAGTCGCAAAAATGGTAGACGCGCCAAACATGCCAGAAGCAGAAGCAATATTCCAAGTAACCGAAGACGGCATCAAAGATGCCTGATTTTTCTTTTTTATAACAAAGTTTAAATACGCAACAGAAGGAAAACAGCCTGTATGCGGCTAGTTCTGCATACTATACTTAGGTAGGTGAATAAGGTATGTACGGAGAAAATCGAAGGGGAGGCTTCCACTCAAGAGGAGGAGGAGGCATGGGAATGACGCCACCAGTTAAAGTTGGCGAAGAGTTAGACGTGACCATAGAAGCTGTCGGCGAAAAAGGCGACGGCATAGCCAAGAAAAACGGCTTTGTGCTGTTTATTCCAGGCGTAAAAGAAGGACAACAGGCACACATCCGAGTAACAAAAGTGTTACGAAAAGTCGGATTTGCAGAAGTCTGCACACCAGGCGCAAAACCGGAAGCATCAGCAGAAGCTCCAGCAGAAAGCGAAAGCTTTGGCGAAGAAGCTCCAGCAGAAGCACCGGCAGAAGAAACTCCTGCAGAAGAAAAGTCAGAAGACTCAGAAAGCTTTGGCGAAGAAAGCACTGAAGAAACTGAAGAAACATCTGACGAACAATAAAGTTTTTATCTTTCTTATATTATTTTTTTATTTATGAGGCTATTTATAGCATTCGACGTATCAAAAGAAGCAAAAGAACACATTCTTGAAGTACAGAAACAACTAACAGATGCAAAACTAACACTCACAAAAAGCTTCCACCTAACACTCAAATTCCTAGGAGAAGTAACACCGGCAAAAGCAGAAGAAATCAAGAACAAACTGAAAACAGTGCAATTCAAGCCGTTCAAAGCACACTTGAACGGAACAGGAGTCTTCCCAAACGAGAATTATGTAAGAGTCGTCTGGATAGGAATAGAGCCTGCTGACGTGATTTGCGAACTACAAAAGAAGATTGACGATGCATTAGGCAGCAAAGAAAAAGACTTCAAACCACACATAACACTCGCAAGAGTGAAGTTTTCAGACAAACAATTCGCAGAAAAAATCAAAAAACTAAAAGTAGAACCAGTTTCTTTCGAAGTAAAAGAATTCAAACTGATAGAAAGCAAACTGGAAAGCGAAGGACCAGAGTATACAGATGTTGCAAAATATCCAGCAAAAAGTTTATAAACCCCCTTCTTCGACGGCAAAGTATTGCCAACAGTTCAGCCCGACTCGGGATGAACAAAATCGGTGTGACGGCAATAAAAAACACCGGAGAATGAAATGACAACAGAAAACGCATTTTTAGTATCGCAAGACCAATACCTGAAATCAGGAATACACATAGGAACAAAATTCAGAACAGGATACATGAGCGCGTTCATCTACAAAACAAGACCAGACGGACTCAGCGTCCTGAACCTGCAAAAAATCGATGAAAGAATAAGACAGGCAGCAAACCTGCTATCACAATATGCACCACAAGACATACTCGTGTGCAGCAGAAGAGAAAACGGCTGGAAAGCAGTCAAAGCCTTCGGCAAAAACACAGGAATAAGAGTATTCGCAGGAAGATACCCGCCAGGCATACTCACAAACCCGAAGCTGGAAACATTCATAGAAGTCAAATGCATACTTGCAACAGACAGCTGGCCTGACAGAAACGCAATAAAAGACGCAATCCAAATCGGAATACCAGTCATAGCATTATGCGACACAAACAACCAAAGCAACGAAATAGACCTGGTAGTGCCGTGCAACAACAAAGGAAAAAAATCACTCGGACTGCTGTTCTACATACTTGCAAAAGAATACCTCAGAATAAGAGGACTTTTGACAACAGAAGAACCGCCATTCACAGTGGACGACTTCACGGAAGAGTAAATCAGACCTGCTGGATACCCTTTTCAACAATCTCAAAGGTAGTTTCCTTTTCGCCAGCAATACTCCTGTGCTTGCGCAGGATTAATTTTCTTTTTCCATTATGCAAATGCTCAAGCTCCAGCAAACACTTGCTCGTATAAAGCAGAATATCACCGCCAACAATTCTAACCCTGCCGGAATCCATTGAAGAATAAACCTGGGAAGTCAACAAAACAGGAATATTGAATTTGCGCGCAATCTCATTAAGCCACACCATCTGCAAACTCAAATCGTGATTAAAATTATCATCCTCCTTAAAACTGCGCTGCAAACGATACAGCATAGTCATCGTATCAACAACAATCAAGCCAATCTTATTGTTAACAAGCTCGCGAAGCCTCTCAACAGACTGCTTCTGCTCAGCAAAAGACATCGGACGAAGAAAAACAAAACGATCAAGCAACTTCTTATAATCAGGCAAAATCTGCTTCAAGCGCGCAACACTAAAACCACCCTCAGTATCAATAAAAATAACCTTCTTGCCAGACTTGGCAACCTCAACAGCAGCAAGCAAAGCCAGATTAGTCTTGCCGGAGCCAGCAGGACCGTAAATAGTTGTAATAGCATCTGCCTCATAACCGCCCTCCAAGAACTCATCCAAAAACTTAGCTCCTGCAGACACCCTTTTAGTGTACATACCCCCTCCAAGACGAAAAAGGTCAAAAACCTTTATAAAGCCTCCCTTTCAGCTTTATAAACATGGATAAATCGTGGATGGGGGTAATAGCTGTATTTCTCTTAATATTAGCAATACGACTGTTCGCAGCATTCCAAACACCATACTACAGTTCAGACGAATCGTATTTGCACATAAGAGCAGTAGAAAACCTACTTGAAGGAAAACTCCTGTGGAACGACCCGCTTGGCTACGGAGGAAGAACGCTAATAATGAGCCCACTATTTGACGCCATCTTAGCACTATGCTCATTAATAATGCCTATAAGCCTGGCGCTGAAAATAATACCAAACATATTCGCCTCATTGCTGGTCATCCCAGCATTCCTAATATCGTACAGAATCACAAAAACAACCTGGATATCGCTATCATCAGCACTCCTGGCATCGCTCGTACCAGCATTCTTCTCAAACACATTCAACCAAACAATACCATTAACACTCGCCATACCAACATTCTTCTTTTTAGCATACGCGTGGCTAAGAGTCCCAGAAAAACCCTGGGTAATAATATTCCTATCACTCCTGCTGTTCTTCGTATTCCTGCACCCGCTATCAATCATTTTCGTACTAGCCATCGGAGTTTACATAATATTCACAGCGCTTGAGCAAAACGCCACAACAGCAGAATACGAACTAGGACTGTTTTCCATATTCTTCGCACTCTGGGCACAATTCCTGCTTTACAAAAAACTCATACTATTCCACGGACTATCAGTCATCTGGCAAAACATACCAAAAGAACTATTGTCAGGATTCTACTCACAGATAACCATGTGGGGCGCGATATGGCAGATAGGAATAGCACCATTAACAGGCGGAACATTCGCACTATACAAAACCGCATTCAAAAAACAAAAAGAAACACAACTACTATTCAGCATAACCCTCGTTTCGATCATAATGCTATGGTTCAAACTCATAGACCTAAAAACAGGCTTCATGCTATTAGGAATAACCCTCACCCTGCTTTTTGCGCAAAGAACATCATATTTTGTAAAATTCATCCTTGAAACAAAAATAGCAAAATACTGCCCTGTGATAATGACAATACTTCTCATATCAGCTCTAAGCACAGTAGTATACCCGGACTACATTGACACAAAAAAACAACTCGAAAACACAATAACCCAGGAAGAAGTCAGTGTGCTGATGGACCTCAGAAATGAAACAAACCAAAATGCCACAATAATAGCGCCCCCAGAATACGGCAATTACATAACCGCACTTGAGCAAAGAAAAAACGTGATAGATGATTACTACCTCCTAAGTCCGGAAGTAAATGAGCGATACAAAGACGTAATGAGGCTATACAAAACCTCTTTTGAAACAGAAGCAGTAGAATTGTTCGACAAATACTCGGCAACACACCTTATTGTGCCACCGGGAATGAAAGACATAAAATATTCAGACAGCCGATGCTTCAAAAGAATACACGCAACAAACATAAGAGTGTATGAAAAAGACCCGAACTGCAGAGTAAAGGTGGTAACATGAAAAAACACCTTCTCGGAATATTTTTACTTGCCATAATCATGGTGGCATTGCCATTGCACCTGCGATTTGCACATGACAATCCAACACTACCAGGAATAGAGCCATACTACCATGCCAGAATGGCAGCAAAAATACTGCAAGAAATACCAAAAACAGACGACGCAATATTCGGCGGAAGACCATACACGCTAGAACCATACCAGCTCATACTATCAGGCGGATATGCAATACTAGGACCGTTGGCATTCAATCTGTTTCCAGCAATATTTGCGCTTACCAGCTTTGCATTCTTCTGGTTGTTACTGCGCAGGCTCAAAGTAGACGAAGACACACAGGAATGGATACTATTAGCATACGCACTATCACCGCCTCTCATCGCAGCAGGCACAATAGGAACCCCGTATGCTTTCGGACTGGCACTTGAGCTGATGGGAGCATGGCTTCTGCTAACCAGAAACTGGTGGCTTGGAACAATCGCATTCATCATAGCAGCATTTTCAGGACTAACGTACACAATATCTGCAATCGTGTTCTTGATTTTCCTCTATCTCATTCAAAACAATGCAAAACGCATCATAATCACAATAATTCCGCTAATCGCCCTCGCGATGATAGGACATTACCCGCCAAAAATAGAAACAATACAAGGATTACAATACTTCAGCGACCTAGGAGGAATATACGGATTCAGCATATTCGCAGCACTACTGGCAATAGTCGGAGCAGCACTGGTCTGGAAATACAAAAAAACATACTATGGCGCATACGCAATGATGATAATATTCCTGATAATCAGCTTTTTCAAGCCAGGAATGCTGGTTTTCGCCAACATACTAATCTCAGGATTAGCAGGAGTGGCACTGGCAAAACTATCACAAAGAAAATGGAAACTGAAATTTTTGCGAGAGGAAGCACTTTTAGTGCTCTTCTGCGGATTA
>CABMGU010000080.1 GCA_902385765.1 uncultured archaeon
CCGTGTCAGGCAGTATGAGGATTTGTATTACGCGCCTTCTACTCAGGTTTCTGATGCGTATCAGAAGAAGATGCTGTTCAATGCAGGGATTGTTCATCCGTTCCAGAAGGTGCTGATTGAGAATAATGGCTCTCTTGATTTTGTGCCTGAAGAGGGTCTTGAGCTGGAGTTCTGGAGGTTTACTGACTGCATGTTCCAGTATGCTCTGGAGAATCATCGTGTTAGGGAAACCAGGGAGATTATGCGCCATTTGTGCGCCGTGTATCATAAGGCTCCTCACGCCAGTGCTGCTGTTTTGAAGAAGAAGGGTTTTGAGGCAGAGCCAGAGGTTGTTATTCCGGTCTATCCTGACCTGATTTTTGGTACGATTGCGCCTCTTGTTGAGGGTGTTGATGCTGATGAGCTTTCAGTTTATTATAAGGCTTGGAAGAATCCGGATTTTCAGCACAAATTAGAGGCTGAAATTGCCCGCAGGAGCGGTCTTCCTGAGCGCCATATTATTGTTGCTGGTGTGCCTAATCTGGAAAAGCTGTCTTCAGAATACGCTCCTGTTCGCATTGGCAGTGAGATAAAATCGCTGTTTGAGCTTCGTCCTGAGTATTCAAGGAATTTTTCAGAAAGGGCTGACCGGATAGCCTGCCTGCGTGTTGCTGTGCATCCGCAAATGTATGGCCTTGCAAGGGCGTTCTTTGAGGAGAATTCTTTTGCCAGAATTGTTGAGGAAGTTCTTAAATAGTAATACTTATATACTTGTATTACTTTATTACCTTTATGGGCGAAGTTAAAACTATTAAGGGAATTGATGATGAAACCTGGGCTGATTTTAAGGGTCTTGCTGTCAGGAACAGGATGAAGGCTGCGACGATGTTCAAGGTTATGGTCGATGAATATGAGAGAAAAACATCGAGTTTCTGGGATGACATATTCAGGCATAAGTCTATTTTTTCTCCTAAGGAGTACGAAGAGATTGAGGCGCGGATGAAAAAAATTCGCAAGGAGTATGGCTGGAGAATATGACTCTTTTGCTCGATAGCTCGGTTCTTTTTGAGTTGGAAAAAGATAACAAAACTATTGTGAATAGGTTAAAAGAAATGTCTGCTGGGCATCCGGCAAGAGCGTGTATTTCATTTATGTCCTCGGTTGAATTTTTGTATGGTATAGAGGAAAAAAGTGATGAGGAGAAAGCCGAGGCAAAGGAGTTTTTGTGGAAATTCTGTGTTCTGCATACTACTAATGAGACTGCGGCGTGGCTGGCTTATTTGAAGCACAAATACGATAAGCTTGGAAAGCCCAAATCGATTTCCGGCCTGTTCATCGCAAGCCAGGCGCTCGAGCATAAACTGACCTTGGTCACAAAAGACCGTGACTTTGAGGACATTTCAGAAATAAAGAAAATTATTGTTTAATCTTCGCCGAATATGAATTCTTTTGCCCAGCGGATTAGGAAGAATCCTCTGCCCTTCTTTGGCTTTTCAATAGTTGACTGTTTTTGTTTTGTGGCTTTTGGCTTTTCAGCAATTTCTTCAGCCTTGGCTTTCTGGACTTTTGGCTTTCTGGCGATTTTGATTTTTTTGACAGGCTCTGCCTTGACTGGTTTGAGTTTAATCTCAGTCTTTACAATTTTCTCTTCATCAGGCTCTGGCTCTAATGGTTCCGGTCCTGGCATTGGCTCTGGTCCTGGAGCAGGGAATGGTTCTGGCATTGGAGGATGTGGAGTTATTGGTTCTCTGTATGATGCAGGTATGAATTCGGCTCCGAGCTCTTCTGATACTCCTTTTACGAAATGCCTTGTTTTTGCCTCTACTTCGTCGCATTCGTTTGGGAAAGCGTCCATTGAAAGCTCGAACAGTTCAAGTGTTCTTTGTACTTCCTTTGAGAAGTCTGATTTTGATACTCCTAGTATGAATCTGGCTCTCATAGTTGTTGCCAGGTATTTTACCTCTTTGAGGACGTTTTTTTGGACTGAGTCGCTTTGCTCCCAGCCTCCTTCTATTTTGCTTTCAAGCCAGGAAAAGTACGGTCCTATTCTTCTTGAATAGACGTCCATGTCGATCTCTGTTACTGCTTCTTGTGGCATATTCTCGGGTTGCAGAAAGCCCGTTTTTAAATCTTGCGCTAAAATTAATATAGAGAATATATATTCAAGCACAAAATGGCAAAAGATTCCAGGATTCCGTCTGTTTTATTGTTTGGTATCCCCTGTGCAGGGAAAGGAACTGTCGGAAAAGCTATTGCAAAAGAACTGCCAAGGCATTTTTTCTATCTTTCCTCAGGCGATATGGTTCGTGAAACCTCTAAGCTCCAAAGCCGTATTGCAGACGAGCTTAATGATTATCTCAGGCGTGGCGAGCTTGTTCCTGACAGTATTATGGTTCCGATGTATAAGGAGGGCGTTATTTGCAGAAAGATTTACGGAAATATCAGTTCAGACCATACTTTGCTTGTTGACGGCATGTGCCGTACTGCTGAGCAGGCAGAAGAGTTGGCTGATTTGCTTGATTTTAAGGAGGTTTTGCATCTTGATAATGTTCCCAAAGCCGAGGTGCTTGAAAGGTGCAAAAAACGGGGTGAAGGCAGGATTGATGATACGCCAGAGGCAATGTCGCGTCGTATTAAAGAGTACTGGGATGTTACCTGGCCTGCTTTGGACTATTTCCACAGGAATCACATTTCCATACACCCATTGAACGCACTGCTGCCGAAAGATATGGTTGTCAAGAATGCTGTTGATTATATGAAGGCGAGGTATCGCATAACAAGCGAGTGGTGATTATCTTTTTAGTCCGTCTTTTGTGCTTGGCACTTCGCAGGTGCAGAAGTCTTTGCCAAAACCGCATATCGGGCATACCTGTTCGAGTGCTTTTTTGCAGCATAGCCCTTTTTTGAGGTATATCTTTCCGCAGGTGTGGCATTTGAAGTTCATAGCTGCCTATATAATAAAGTCCTATATAAACCCTTCTTCAGCCTAAAATAACCACTCCTTAGTGACTACAAAACCGAAAGATTTATAAAGATAGAAAGCTATATGTTTATCGACTGAAAATGGCTAATGATTACACTTTGATAAAGGAGATGAAAATGAGTCCTGGAAAGGCTCTTGAGCTAGCTACCCAAGCAAATCTTTATGCTGACTCTCCTGCAGGTCGCGATTCCTTTTTTGCTGATTTGAATGCTCGCACTGCTGACGGCAGTCTTTCTCCGAGACAGCGCCAGCTTGTTGATATTGCAAGAGAGCATTATGTTCCTTTTGCTCAGAACAGGTGGGGACAAAAAGCCGGCTGGTACATAATGGGTGCCGCAGGTGTTGCCTTGGCAAGTACTTTAATGGTCGGTAGTATTACCTCATCCTCTTGGCAGGTTAAAGAACAGCAGCACAGGATGGAGCAGAAGTATAATCGAGCCGTTTATCTCACCGGTCATACCCCTTTTAATTATAACAGCAATAAATCTCTTGAAGCAAATCTTAAAGACGTTCAGACAGACGCTCAGAAAGACCGCGAAGGCGGAAGAGGAGTATTGTACCTTTTAGGCGGTTTGGGCTTGCTTGCAGGGCTTTTAGGACTTACGGGTTATAAGCTTAGAGCAAGAGATTTAGCTCAGCGTGCAAATCGAGCTGCAGGCGCAGGTCCTAATCCGAAACCAACAGCCCCAGTTCCACCGGCTCCAGCATTACCAGCACCAACTCCTGTTCCAGTTTTACCAGCTCCAGCAGTTCCGGCATTACCAGGACCAGCTCCTAATCCATTACCTCCTTACGGCGCCAATCCTTAAGATACCTTTTTAAATCCGTTATTTCTTTTCTTAATCATGACTTATGACTTTAAGGTTATAGAGCCTTCAGTCCTGGATTTTTGGAAGGACAGCAAAATCTATGAAAAGGCTGTAAAGAGGAATAAGGGAAAGAAGCGTTTCTATTACTTGGACGGTCCTCCTTATACTTCAGGCAAGATTCATATCGGTCACGCTTGGGGCAAAGCCCTGAGGGATGCTGTTCTGCGTTACAAGCGTATGCAGGGTTTTGATGTTTGGGACCAGCCTGGTTTTGATATGCACGGAATGCCTATTGAGGTTGCAGTGGAAAAAGAGCTTGGCATTAAGAACAAGAAGGAGATTCTGAACAAGTTGGGTCTTTCCAGATTTATTGATGAGTGCCAGAAGTTTGCTCTTTCGCAGTTGTGGCCTATGGTTGCCGAGTTTAAGCGTTTGGGCGTTTGGATGGATTGGGAAAACCCGTATATGACTATTAAGAACGAGTATATTGAGGGTGCCTGGTGGGCTTTGGCTAAGGCTAATGAGAAAAATCTTTTGTACATCGGCAAGAAAGTGATGACTTGGTGCCCAAGGTGTGCTACTGCTTTTGCTAAGCACGAGTTGGAGTACGAAACAAGGAATGAGGATTCTGTTTTTGTAAAGCTTCAGGTCGAGGGCAAGCCTAATGAGTTTTTGATTGTGTGGACGACTACTCCTTGGACTTTGCCTTTCAATATGGCTGTTATGGCTCATCCTGATTTTAATTATTTGAGGGCAAAGGTAGGCAACGAAGTCTGGATTCTTGCAGAAGCGCTCGCAGCAGGCGTTATTGGCGCTGTTGCTGGCAAGCAGTATGTGGTTTTGGAAAAGATTAAGGGCGAGAAATTAGCTGGCACGAAGTACGTCCATCCGTTCAGGGACGAGGTTAAGTTCCATCAAAATAATAAGGAAAAGAATGCTCACCGCGTTATCTTATCCGAGAAGTATGTTGCTACTGATGCTGGCTCTGGTCTTGTTCATTGCGCTCCTGGCTGTGGTCCTGAGGATTTCGAGGTTGGCAGGGAGTATGGTCTTACAGCATTTAATGAAATTGATGAGCACGGTTGTTTTTCAGATAGTATGGGTCCTTTTGCCGGCTTGGTTGCAAAGCAGGATGATGACCGTTTTGTGCAGGCTTTGAAGGACAAGAACGCGATTATTGATGTTGTTAAGGTTGAGCACGAGTATGCTCATTGCTGGCGTTGCAAGACGCCTGTTATTTTCAGGGCTACTGCTCAATGGTTTTTGGCTGTTGAGAAATTGAAAGATGATATGATTGAAAAAAATAAGAAAGTGTATTGGGTTCCTGACTGGGCTGGCAATAAGTGGTTTGACAGCTGGCTGAAATCTTTGCAGGACTGGTGTATTTCGCGTCAGCGTTTCTGGGGTATTCCTTTGCCTATTTGGACTTGTGTTTGCGGAAAGCACAAGGTCATTTCATCCCGTGCTGAGCTGAAACAACTTTCAGGAAAAGAGCTTGAAAACCTGCACCGTCCTTGGGTTGACCAGATTAAGTTAAAATGTGATTGCGGAAAAGAGATGTCTCGTGTTCCTGATGTTCTTGATGTCTGGCTTGATTCTGGTGTTGCGCCTTGGGCTACTTTGAATTATCCTTCTGATGAAAAAACTTTCAAAGCGATGGGCTTCCCTGAATTAATCCTTGAAGGCAAGGACCAGATTCGAGGCTGGTTTAACAGTTTGATGTGCATGAGCATGATTAGTTTTGGTCAGGTTCCTTACAAGGCGGTTTATATGCACGGTTTCATTAATGATTCTCAGGGCAGGAAGATGTCCAAGTCCCTGAAGAATATTATTTCTCCTGATGAGATTATCAGCCAGTATGGCGCTGATACTTTGCGTTATTATCAGATTGGCGCTGCCCAGCCTGGTCTGGATTTGAGCTTCAATCACGAGGACGCAAAAATCAGGCACAGGAACCTGATTGTTCTTTGGAACGTGCAGAATTTTGTGCTTAGTCTTGCCAAGGAGCTGGACTGCAATCCTGCTGACTTGGACCCTGTTGTTATGAAGTCTTTGGGCAGTGTGGAAGAGCGTTTTATGCTTTCAAAGCTTAACAGCGCAATCAAGACAGCAACCCGATTGTTTGATGAGTATCATCTTAATGATATTCCTGCTGTTATCGAAGACCTGTATCTTACTTTGAGCAGGAGTTATATCCAGATGGTTCGTGATAAGGCTTCTGTTGGCGAGGAGAACGAAAGAAAAGCCGTTCTTTTCACGTCTTACAGATGCCTGTCAAATATCTTGAAATTGTTTGCTCCTATTGCGCCTTTTATTTCTGAGCAGATTTGGCAGAATTTGAAGAAGGAATTCGGTGGAGAAGAAAGCATTCATTTCTGTGCTTGGCCTAAGGCTGAAGAAAAGGATATTGACGTAAAGCTTGAGAAGCAGATGACTGTTGCTGACCAGGCTGTTCAGGCAATCCTTGCTGCAAGGGAGAAGGCAAAACTTTCTTTGCGCTGGCCTGTCAAGAAGGTTGAAATCGTCACCCAAGACGATGCTTTGCTTGTGGCTTTGGAAGAGCTTGAAGACATAATTAAAGTCCAGTCTAATTGCAAGGATGTTCACGGTCATAAGGAGTTTGCTGAGATTAAGACTGTTATCAAGGCGAATGCCGGTCCGTTGGGCAAAGCTTTTGGCGCGAAAGCTCCGAAGATTATGGCTAAGATTGCTGAGTTAAGCACGGGCAGTGTTTTGTCTCAGCTGGCAAAGGATGGAAAGTTTTCTGTGAAGATTGATAAGGAGACTGTTGAGCTTAACAAGGACCACATTATTGTTGTGCGCGAGGTTCCTAAGAAGTTTGTTGAGGTTGAGTTCCCGCTCGGAATCATTTACCTTAACATCGAACGTTCTCCCGAGCTTGATGCAGAGGGTTTTGCAAGGGAGATTATGCGCCGTGTTCAGCAGCTTAGAAAGGAAGCCGGTATGATGAAGGCTGATAAGGCTCACGTTTACGTTCAGTCTGATGCTAATACTGTGAAGATGGTCGAGAAGTGGAGTGAGAAGATTTCTGAGAAGTGCGGTGCTTCTGTTAAGATTGGTTCTGCTGAGCCTGCGCGCAAGCACGCGTTTACTGCTGAAGAGACTATTAAGGATAAATCCTTCAAAATATATCTGGATAAAGCATAATCTTTTTATAATCTTGATACACAAGCGGTATTATGAAAAAGGTTGTGATATTGGTGGCTTTGCTTCTTATTCCAGTAGCGTATGCCCAGTTGGATTGGGGTATTACTGATTTCCGTTGTGGCAACAAGATTTTGAACGAGTTTGAGTTGTGCGAGAAGGGCGTTAATGTCAGTTTTTGTGATGCATTAGGTACTATTCTTAAGATTGATACTGCCTGTGATACAGACCATTGCACGTGCCTTCCAAGGGTTAACAAAGCGTACTGTGGCAATAATATCCGTGAGGGTGTTGAAGTGTGTGACGGCACTGGTGATGATAAGTGTCCTGAGTTTGGCGCTGCGATTAATCTGTCTTTGACCTGCAATCCAAAGACTTGCGGTTGTAATATTAATGAGACTGTTCCTGCAGAATACAATCCTGCTGTTCTAGACCAGTATGCCAATCTTTCCCAGTCTGCTTCTGTTTGCGGTGACAAGAAGGTTGAGCGTGATGAGGATTGTGACCCTCCTAATACGTTGTGCATCAGGGCTACGAAAGAGACTGGAATTTGCAATGACGAATGCAAGTGTGTTCCTCCTGAACTGCTTGGTGTTGAGGAAAAGCCTGTTGAGAACGCTACTTTGCCGGCTGATAATGCTACAGGGAACGTGGCTTCAAATGTTACTCAAAATGTGACAACAGAGAACGTCACTGCTCCTGAGAATGTTTCAGAAAATGTTACAGCTCCTAAATCTACTGAAGAGCCTGGTTTTTTTGCCAGATTGTGGGCTTGGTTCACGGCGTTGTTTAGCTGATGAGAACGCTTGTTTTTCTTCTGATTTTGCTGGTTGCTTGTAGTTCAGCGCCTGTTGAAACTAAAGAGCCAGCGCCTCAGGTTGTTTCCCAGCCGAATGTTACTCCTCCTGTTGTACCGCCTCAGAAGCTTCTTGAGGATCCTGTTACGAGAACTGTGAAGCAGTCCGGCAGTCTTGGCACTTTTGTTTATGGTTTGTCTGAGGACAATCGTCTTTTGCGTGTTGAGAAGACCGGTGCTTTGTGGCAGTACCATTATGAGAATGGTAAGTTGTCAGCGATTACTGGTCCTCAGAATTATGAGTTCATTTACCTGCACGACCAATTGTCTGAAATCGAGTCTGGTCCTAACAAGTTGTTTTTCAAGTATGATGACCGTGGCAGGCTGATTGAAGTTAAGGGTTTTCAGGAAACGCTTTACATGCAGTATGACAGTTTGAACCGTTTGCACGGCGTGAAGCGCGGTGTTGCCGGAGAAACTGTTTTTGATTATGATGATAAGGATCGTATCGAGCGCATTACCCGCGGTCCTGCAATCAACGTTTTCTATGATGATAAGAATAGGATTCGTAATTTTGATGCTGATGACACCAAGTTCATTATTGGTTATTGGCGTGATGACAAGGTTATTGCCCTGTCAGGAAAGACTTTCGGCATAGGGCTTTCAACGAGTTATGGTCCTGATTATCCTCCTTTTGATGCAAAGCTGATTTTTGCTGAGGATGACAGTGATTTTACTGCAGCTTACACAGATACTTTGTACAAGGTGGTTGATGATTACATTTATTGCAAATACGTGCGCCGTTTGAAGGATGTTTCTTTTGACGGCACTAGTTATGCGTTTTTCAATAATTATTTCAAAAAGGGGTTGCCTGAGTATCTGGCAATGCAGTTTGAGTGTATTCCGTATGAAAACTGATCGTGAATTAAAGTCCGCCGCGCCTGAGCAAGCTCAGGTTCATTTTGTCTCCCCTTGCAAGGCGTGGGGAGAGAAAATGAAGTCGAAGACCGCGGCGGGAATGAGGAATTATTATGAATCATAAAGAAAAACCGCTGGCAGAGCTTACCTTGCGCAAGTACGAGAAGCCATATCGTTTGACTGGCAGGGAATTGGTCAAGAAGCTCTGCCTGAGTATTGGTCTTTTGCAGCCTGCTGATTCCAGAGATGCTGTTGTGGACGTGTTTATGTCGGTTTTGAAGGCTCCTGAGCCGGTTTCCTTGTCAGATATTGAAAAATATGTTAAAGTATCAAGGAAGACCTATAATTTGTCTATGAGCGGCATTGCTTCTTCTAATATCAGGAGGCAGTTAAAGCGTTTGAAGGATGCTTTTATTGTTGAAAAGCTCGGAAACGCTTATCGTATTGCTGAGGATACTCCTTTGCACGAGTTGTTTGCTGAGAAAATTGAAAAGTTTTATTTACCTGTTATTGTAGCAAGGGTGAAAGAGTATTGTGAAGCAGTTGAGCAAGAGAGGTGGAAACATGGATGTTCTGTGTCCGAAATGCAAAAATCCGATGAATAAGTCTTTCGCTACCATCAGTGGCAATTCAAAGTATGTTACTTGGGAGTGCGAGGTCTGCAATCATAAGGAGATGAAGTGTACTGGTGTGCTGAAATAGTTATGTGAAGTCTTTTCTAAAATGCTCAAAATAGGCAGTTTCTGCACCTCTTAGCCAAGCGCGCATCATTGACAGTATTATTTCGTTTGGAACGCCTTGATTGAAGACTGCCGGATGGAATGAAGACTTTCCATCTCTGGTTATAGATTGTATTCTGAATTCAAAAACTAGTTCTTTTTCCATTTTGTGTTAAAGAACGGAGAATTGTCTAAAGGACGGCACAAATTCTTTATCAGTTCCCAATCATAATCAGTATTAATGATTCCTTTGCAGTTCATCCAGTCAATTCTCTTTTTTGCCATTAAAATGATATAAGTAGAACTTATTTATATTTCTATCGTCGAGAAAACCGTAAACTTTCCGATTTTACTAAGAGAGTTTGCTTAAATCAACCTTATATTCGTTATTCTTGCAGCTTACAGCGTAATTGTTTCGGAGCTTCCGTCGGACTCGTTTTTCAACCTCACCATTAACCTTCACTTCACCTGACCTTATCAGCACTTTTGCCTGTCCGCCTGTTGCTGCCAGTCCTAAAACTTTCAAGAAGTCTGCAAGTTCTATGTATGGTCCTGTTTCATCTGTTTTCATGAAGTTCAAACGCTCTTAATGCCGTGTGTCGTACGTCTTCAGGCACTCTTTCCTGTTGTAAGTCTTCTTTTGTGAACCATTCTGCATTGTTGAGCTCGTCTTTTTTTATTTCTATTTTGCCCGTTAATAGTTTGCAAATGTAGAATAGACAGCAGTGGTCGTGGTCGCCTACTGAATGAACGTTTGCGTGGAATGGCAGTGCAAGGCTTTTTTTAGCATTTCCTGCTATTGGGATATTGCTTTTCTGGATTAGTTCTGCGTTTAATCCTGTTTCTTCTTTTATTTCGCGGATTATTGCTTCGTCAGGCGTTTCGTCTTTGTCTATGTGCCCGCCTACTGGAAGCCAGAGATTTAGTTTTTTGTGGTGTATTAGCAGGACTTTTCCTTTGTTAAAGACGTATGCCGCAACCACCAAGTCTGTTTTCATGTTCGTATTAATTGCAAACGCTTTTAAATATTTATGCATACTCATTTGTTATGGTCTATGAGCCTCAGGAAGATAGTTTTTTGTTGAAGGAGTTTGTGAAGCGTTTTGCTAAGGGAGTTGTCCTTGATATGGGCACTGGTTCTGGTTTGCAGGCAAGAGAAGCAGCGCATTCTCAGCGTACATCAAAGGTTTTTGCTGTTGATGTTGATAAGAAATCAATCGCTTTTGCAAAAAAATCAGCAGACCACAAGCATCACAAGAAAGTAACCTGGCTTGTTGGTGATTTGTTCAAGCCGTTTAAGTCAAAGAAATATCTGCATTTTTTTGACACGATTATTTTTAATCCTCCTTATTTGCCTCAGGACCATAAAGTGAGGGATATTACATTAGAGGGCGGCAGGCGCGGTCACGAGACTATTGAGCGTTTCTTGAATGATGTTAACAATTATTTGAAGCCTGATGGAATTATTTTGCTTGTTTTCTCAAGCTTGACTCCTGAAGTGCATAATATTTTGCAGAGCCATCTGTTAATCAGCAAAGAATTAGGTAAAATTCATTTGTTTTTTGAGGATATTTTTGTTTGTTTGCTGAAGCGCAGCCCTGTTCTTAATCAGCTTGAGAAGAAAGGCGTCTGCAACATCAAGTTTTTCGCTAAAGGCAAGCGCGGTCTTGTTTTTACAGGCAGTTACAAAAATAAAAAAGTTGCGATTAAGATTAAGCACCCTGAAAGCACTGCCAGGCTAACGATTGTAAAAGAAACCAGTATGCTGAAAGAGCTTAACAAACACGGTCTTGGTCCTAAGTATTTATTCCATTCTCCTCATTTCCTCGTCTATGAGTTTGTGGAAGGCAAATATTTGAAGAACTATTTGAAAGCAAAAAATATCAAACTCATCTGTAAAAAAGTCTTTGAGCAGTGTTTCCAGTTGGACCTTTTGCACGTCAACAAGGATGAGATGACCAGACCATTTAAGCACATCATAATCAAGGGCAACAAAGTTACTTTGATTGATTTTGAGCGTGCGAGAAAAGTCGAGGAAGCTCATAACGTCACCCAGTTTTGCGAGTTTGTCTGCAATACTTTTTTCAAGAGGAAAAAGAAGGAATGGATTGAGCTTGCGAAAACCTACAGCCACAATCCTTCCAGGCAGAATTTTCAAAAAATACTGGCGAAGTTGAACTGAATCTTACAGGTTCGTTGTTTTTGACCGAAAACTTTAAATATATCAATTGATATATTATTAAATATGAAACAAGTGCTGGAAAATCCGTTTGTAAGGTCGCCCACTCTCGACACTGTCTTGATGGTGGAAAGAACTATTGAAGAGCACAGCGGAGAATACAATCGGACAGAATTGTGGAAAAACTTGCCAAGAAAAGTCATGTGGCAGACATTTCTGGTTATTCTGGACTATCTGGAAAGCATCAATAAGATAGCTGTTGACAGAGAAGGCAGAATCGGCTGGATATGGAACCCTGAGTTAGTGAAAAAATACTTGAGCAAGCCGCATTTGAGGGCAAAGTGAAATCTGTAGTCCATTTTGGCGATGAAAGAATTAAAGAGACCTATGAACAGCTTAAGAACTCGAAATTTGAGGATAAAAAGCTTTATGAATGGATATCCAGGGCAATAGATGATTTGTAACAAAATGCTCTTTGCGGAACACACATTCCTAAGAAATTAATTCCTACAGTATACTTTGATAAATTTCAAATAGATAATTTGTGGAAGTACGACCTGCCGAATGGCTGGAGGCTGATTTATTCTATTGCTAATGGAGAAGTACAAATCATCACCATCATCCTGGAATGGTTTGACCATAAGGAATATGAAAGAAGATTCAAATATTAGTTTCGCTGACAAGGTCTACGCGTTGTGCAAGAAGATTCCTAAAGGCAGAGTCTCCACTTACAAGGATATTGGCAATGCCTTGGGCGGTTATGGTCAGGTTTACCGTGCAGTTGGTGTCGCATTAAACAGAAATTCTCACGCTCCAATTGTTCCGTGTCATCGTGTCGTGAACTCTAACGGCAATGTTGGCGGTTTTGCCCACGGCACTAAGAATAAGATTAAGCTGCTAAAAGCTGAAGGCATTCAAGTTGTGAATGGAAAGATTAAAGAATTCAAGAAAGTGTTTTTCATAATTACTACTTCCAAGTGATTAAAAACAAAAGATTTAAATAGTATTCAAATATAACAAGAAGAATGGCAGAATGTTTTTCCGCAATAGATTTGCAGGAAATAAGACGCCATGCTCACAATCTGATAACTCGCGGTTACTTTACCGGGTTCAATATTGTTCGTTCATCAAAATCTCTGCCTTCTGCCGCAATTATGCTGCATTTTTTGCACGATGCTCAAGACCAGATTGACTACATAACTAGAACCTCGGGTCTTGTTGGTTTTCAGGTTTTGCCGAGAGAAACGGCATATTTGTTTGACCTCATTTATGCAAAGAAAAAAGACTTTGAAAAAGAATATAAAAATGCGGTTTTCATCGGAACAGATGGCTCTCAGATTCCTTTGTCAGAAGTTGGAAATCAGAAAACAGCACCTCTCGTAGTCTCGGATGAACTGGATTTAATGGCGACTTTAGACGTTCAGACATTGGAGCAAATTGTGATGAAGCTTGAATCTGCAAATAGGTCAGGTCCACAGCCTTGGATTCACCCCGTTATCATTGTTAAGTCAGTATCACCTCTTGACAGGATTCCCGGGTTCGTTGACAGAATCAAATATGTATGTATCTCCAAGAATAATGAGGAAGCATATGCCTTGGTTGAAGATGACAAATGTTTGTCATTGCAGAAATACGTCGATAAATTTGTGTGTGTTCAGGATTTGGGAAAAACAAGAAGCAACATTGTTGTTTTTCATCCTTCACAGATAAATCAAAAATTTTTTGAGTATATGCTCTCTAATGCACGCACGTTTCTTCCCACGCAATAGCTTCGAGTTCTTTTCTTGATGATACATTAGTCAACCAGGGATTTCCACCTCTTACGCCTCTTTTGTGCAGGGCTTTGAGTAATTCTCCCTCATCACCGTGCAGGCGATATTCATATCTCACCGTTCCAACAACGTGTTTCCATTCGCTGACATATTTCACTTCAGGATTTGCCAATTGTGCTCGTGCTTCTGCCGGTCCAAGTATTGTAATCGGCAGAACTGGTGCTTTTAATGCAATTAAAAGTGTATCGTAATCAGTCATAAAAGATAGTATATACTCCAGTATATAAATAATTTTCGCTGTTTCAGGATACAATTAAATATATTGCTTGCTTAGACTACTGATATGGGGTACACATCATTTGTAATGGAAGACGTGGGAACAAGCAAATATTCTCGTTTAGAGATGCAGCTGAGATTAAACGGAAATAATGGGACATTTCTCGTCAATGTTCCGAGAACGCGTTTGCCAAAAGGATTTAACCTGATTGATATGGATGGAAGTATTGATATCATTTTTAATGGAGATTTGAAAAAACTGGAAGATATGCTGAAACGAGCAGGTATTCGCTCAGCTGGTGTTGTAAAATATGACGGTCAGCCAGTAACTCTTGCTCATTCTCAGGCTCTGACTGCACGTGATATCGCGGAAGAGTCTAAACAACCATATGTTATTTATGAAAAGTAAGTCGTGAATGGAAAGATTAAAGAATTTGATAAGGTGTTTTTCTCTGTATGCGGTGCTCACTGATTATTCCTGTTGCTGATGGCGGCAAGTTTTTATTCTCTCGCAGGGCCAAGGATAAGCTTCCTTTTCCCGGCACTTGGGTGTGCGCTGTTGGGGGCAAGGTTGAGGAAGGCGAGTCTTTTGAGGATGCTGCTAGAAGAGAAATGCGGGAAGAAGTCGGCATTGAGATGCCGTTAAGGAAGGTTTGTTCTTTTGAGTACAATGTTGAATTTAATGCAGTCTTTACTATCTTCACTACAGATGCTCCTTTACCAAATGAACTTAAGCTTGACCCGTCAGAAGTCCAGTACGTGAAGGCTTTTTCTCTTGCAGAAATGAAAGAGATGATAAAAGAAAGTCCTGATGATTTTGCTCCCACTTTCAGGGTTGCGCTAAAAGAGTTTGAGAAGAATCTTTGAAAAACTTTATTAATCACCTCTTGTATTGATGAGATATGAATGAGATTCCGAACATATTGGAGCCGAAGGAGAAAGTGGTTTATGACGGCAAGCCCGAGTTTGCTCCTTATATCACCAGTACCATTTTCGGAAGTATCGTGGCAGGTGCTGTGATTGGAATCGTTATTGGCGCGCTTCTCAAATCCGTTATTGTGGGCAGCGCAGCAGGAATTGTTATTCTTGTTTTGGGAATCGTTTTGGCGAATATGTCTTATACGCGCACTCATTATGCTATTACAAACAAGAGAGCCATCATTCAGTCAGGCATTATCGGTAGAGATTTCAAGTCTGTTGATTATGATAGGATGCAGAATGTTTCTGTTGATGTTGGCATTTTGGGGGTTATTTTCAAGGTTGGCACCATCAAGATTTTTACTGGAGAGATTGAAACGATTAATACAGGAAAGACTTCTTCTATGCAGTCAAAGTATGACAAATTCCATTATGTTAGTTCTCCTTACGAGGTTTTGAAGAAATTGCAGACTGAGTTGTCTAAGAGAAAAGAAGCTTTGGCTTGAGTGGGGTTTTCTTGGTTTCTACATTTATTTGATAAGAAGATAATAAAAAATTAAACTTTTCCGATTTTTTGTGAACAAAACCAGTCTGATCGCCAGATGTCGCTCATTCGGCGTTTGATTTCGGCTAATGCTTCAGCCACTTGTCGGGCATCGTCTGCACTCATGACTTGTTTTTTGCATTCATACCATTTTTGAACGTCTTGAAGAGTTTTTAGAGCTCCGTCAAAGTCTGGTTTTGGCATTATTAACCTGCGCGGTTCTTTTATAAAAGTGTAATCAGCAGAAAGTATCTTTATGATTCGGTCGCCGGAATCACACCCGCCGATATTACTATCATACGCGTCTTTCATTTTCTTTTCTCCATCATCGCTTTCTTTTCTTCTGTTTCTTGAGTTCTTTCTCGAGTTCCAGTTTGTCTAGAAGTTCTTTGTAACGATTTCGGATTGTGACTTCAGTAACACCAGCCACATCAGCTACTTCTCTCTGTGTTCTTTTCTCGCCGTGCATTAATGCAGCAACGTAGAGCGCTGCAGCAGCTATTCCTGTTGGTCCTCTTCCTGATGTCAGCTCTGCGTGTTGTGCTTCCTCAAGGATTTCTACTGCTTTTGACTGCGTTTCTGCTGTCAACTTCAATGAGCTTGCGAATCTTGCTATGTAGTCTGCAGGATTGCTCGGCAATATTGTGATTCCTAATTCTCTTGTTACGAACCTGTATGTTCTTCCTATTTCTTTTTTCTCGATTCCGGAAGCTTCAGAGAGTTCATCGAGTGTTCTTGGGACTTCGTGGCGTCTGCACGCAGCATATAAAGCGCCGGAAACAACTGATTCCATTGATCTGCCTCTTACAAGTCCTTTCTGGACTGCTTGTGTGTATATCATTGCTGCTTCTTCTTCTACCATTTTTGGCAGTTTCAGGAAGCTTGATACTCTTTTGAGTTCAGCAAGCGCGAGTTTCAAATTTCTTTCTATTGCTGTTGAAATTCTGTATTGCCATTTTCTTAATCTGAAGAATTTGTTTCTGTCCTTGCTTCCGAGCTGGAACAGGTCTGCTTTTTGCCCGACTTCTGTTCCGAGTCCCTGGTCGTACTGTGTGTACGTCATTGGCGCTCCTGTTCTTCGCAAACTCTCTCTTCCGCTGTCTTCTTCGTGTTCGCGCCATTCAGGGCCTGATTCTACCATCTTGTCTTCTATGACGAGTCCGCAGTCTTTGCAGATAATTTCCCCTTTATCACGGTTTACAAATAGGTTTATGCTTCCGCACTCTGTACACTTTTTGACGTAGTACATTTCACCCACCTAAAGCCGCCATCCCCTCGTCGGAGAAAGCCAAAGTATATTTTCCACCACAATTAATTTTATATACTAGTGTTAGAAGTCATATATAAAGCTTTCGGTTGTTTCAGTCGATTAAACTGCTTGGCTTATGTCTCTTTCGTAGCTCTTTCCTTTGCAGGCTTCGTATGCTGTTTTTCCTACGCCTACAAAGTATGTTGTGGTTATTTCTGATTGCGGCTGTACGTTTTCGCAGTAGTATTGGCATACGCATTCATTGTTGAATGTGGGGCAGTATGTTTGGACTTCTTCTGCATAATCTTCATTTCCTATTCTTGACCCGCTGATTGTGAATGATACTGGAGAGCTTGACATTCTGCCTCCTCTTTGTTGTGTTTGTTTTTCGCAGCAGCAGTATTCAACTTTTGACTGCACTACTTTTAGTGCTGCGCATTCTTCTGATGATAATCCTGCTTCTATGCAGGCAAGTGAGCGTGTTCCTGCCACGCTCATTCCTATTTTTCCTGTATAGATTAGATAGAATAATACTAGTGAGAGAGCAAATACTATGATGAATGCCGGCATGGCATATTTCTCATAGTTTATGGATTTTCTGCGCATGACCCCACCTGCGAGAAAATTTTTCCTTGGCCCGCGTAATTGTATTCGCATGCTGACTGGCAGTCAGGTGCTGTTCTGCTCGCAAATGTCTGCAGTTGTGAGCGTACCAGTACTTGCATTCCGTTTTGTGCAAGTATGTTGCAGCAGCAGGTCATATAGGGCTGTACAGCAGCTCCTGAGCTTCCTGATGTTACAACGAAATAAGCTGTAATAGAAATAGCAGCTATTATCAATATTCCGATTATTGCTTTTGTTTCTTCCATATATTGCTTCTATAACCGTTATCTATATAATTTGTATGTCCTTACAGTACGTTTGTATGGAGCTTTTTGACGTTTTGGTGTGTCCTGATGACCGCACTAAATTAATATGCATGATTAACGCCCTGCATTGCCCCAAGTGCAAAAAGGTATATGAAATTAAAGAAAATATTCCTGTTTTAATTTCCTGAGCTGTCCGTGTAATTGCCTGGCAGGTTTATTACGTCTCCGCTTGAACTGTGGTATTTTGCTCCTGTGTCTCTTATTACTTTGTCCACTGTTGGCACGAATCCTGCCTGCCTCATCATTGCCGTGGTTCTTTCTGCAAGTGCGTCCTTTCCTGTTGCTGTTGTGTTTATCTGCGGGTATAGGTTTCCTGTTTTAGGTCCTGTTGCAGGTATTGCTTCTGTTCCTGTTGTTTGGATTTCTTTTAGCATTTCTGCTGCTGTTTTTCCTGTTTCAACTGTTGCTGGAGCTGTTGTTGGCACTCCTGCCACTGCTCCTGTTGGTCCTGATAGTTTTGGCGCCGTGTCTGGTATTGCAACTCTTTTTCCTGTGGTTTTTGAACCGCAGGCAACCAGTAGCATTAGAATCATGACCGCAATTATCAGTTCTTTTTTCATACGGCGTTTACTGTCGCGGTAGTATTTAAAGATTTTGGGTTTTGAGTAGATGTTTATGAGCGCCTGGATTTTGGCTTTTTGCTTAGTTTTCTCACTGCTTTTTTCAGATTTTCGGTTTTCTTGAGTATTTCCTGCACTTCATCCATGTTGATTACAGGCTCTTCAGGCTTTGATGTTTTCCCGTTTTTTAATTGTGAGAACATTGCCTTGAAGATGAGCAGCAATATTACTCCGAGCGCTATCAGCATTGCAACTAATGAGGACGTGTCGCAGGTCATTTTGTTTAGTAATATCACGGCAAGCACTGCTATGACCAGCACCCAGGTCATGAATTCCTTTGACCGCTTTCTCGAGAAATAATCTCCTATGTTTCTGAATATCGTATGGATTAACAGCAGTGCTATAAGCATTATCGTGAGCAAATAAGTGGCGAAGCATACATAGCCCATCGGTTCGCTTTGTTTGAATATTGCATATATTTTATCGAATACTGCCGGCATTCTTTGTACCGGCGCTGGTGTTTGTCTTGACACTGCCGGAGTTTTTCTTGGACTGGCCGGAGGTGATTTTATCGGTCCTGTTTCGTTTGTTTTGTTTACTTCAGGTGGTACGAATATCAGTCCTCTGCCTCCGCTTCCTCCTCCTTTTCCTGGTCCGGCGCCATATGCTATTATCATGTCCGATTGATTTTGTGCTGTGTTTCCGTTGATGTCGTATGCTGTTGCGTATATGTCGTCGTGTCCTAATTCTGTTGTGTTTGTGAACAGAACTTCCCACAGTCCGGATGTTGCGTTGAATGTGGTGTTTAATTGGTAGACTGTTGGTCCTCTGGTGACGTTTATGAGCACCTGTGTTATTATTCCTGTTGCATTGGCTTGTATCAGTACAGGAGTGCCCGGCACGAACTTTTGTCCTGTTGGGTAGACAATCGTGACTGTTGGGAAGAATATTCCAGGGTCGTCTATGTTATTGATGGTGATTATGTATGTCCCATTTGGTCTGTCGAGTGTTACTGGGTTGTCGAATGTGGTGATTTCTGAGTCAACAACGTCATACGAGGAGTTTCTTACGCCTACAATGATGGGTTTTTTGTTGTGGTAGTCAATTGCGTATGTGTTGTTGTTCTGGTCAAGCGGGTATCTTACGTTTATCGTCAAATTAGTTGGTGTTGAATTTACAGGGTCTATTGTGAAGTTTCCTTTTAAGAAACCCGTGGCGTTTGTTAAGTTGTAAAATGCTACGCCAGTCATGTTTGAGTTGTTTGACACGCCAAAGTCTATTATCGCAGGATAGAATGATGTGAACAGGCTAAAATCAGCGTCTACAACTGCGCATCCTGCGTTTATTTTTGATGCGACCATTTGCACTGGCTGGACTCCTATGCTCAGGTTGTTGGCTCCTACAAGTATGTACAGTGACAGGTAATTGTTCAGTAAATCATTCGAAGGGTCTCCTGAGCACAGTTCTGCGTAGACGTTGTCATTTGTTACTGAGTTGTCGACGTATGCGGTTGAATAATTGTCCAGGAATACTTTTGCGGTTGTCCCGTTTGGAAAGACGAGTCTTCCTGATGTGATTGCGTTGAATCCGAAAGCTCCTGTTATCTCATTTGAACGCAGGACAAATACTGCAGCTATCGCTATTGCGAGCGCGATGACTGCAATTATGTGCTGTTTTCCTATTTGAGCCACCTCACTGCTGTTGCGAGTGACCTGTATGCGAGGTCAAGTGCTTCTTTTACGAGCAGGTTTTGGTTTATTACGGTCTTGCTGTTTTCTTCTGTGGCGTTGGGGCTTCTTGGCGTCATGTTTACGAGCACGAAGCTGAAATTGCTTTGTTTTGAGTTGTTGAAGTACATTTGCAGTTCTGCCCCTGTTGTTATGTTGTATATTTTGAAGTAGATTGAGTGGTTGCCCACGTATGATGACAAATTCAGGTAAGAGTATTCCGGCTCATATAGTTTTGTTCCTGTTGGCACGACTGCGAATGTTATGTATCCTGTGTTGTCTGTTGTGACGACTGATGTTGATTTTGCTATGACTCCGCTTTTTCCTGTGTTCAAAGTGTACAGCTGTGTCGGCGAGAATATGCTCATTCCGTTTTCTTCTGTGAGCCTGAGCTCTACCGGCGGTGTGAGCCCGTCGCTGTCTACCATGTAAACTGTCAAATTGTATGGTTCTCCCGCGTCAGGGAAAATGTTTGTCTCTACTCCATCTATCCATACTTTCGGTATGTAGACAAGTTCTGTTGAGAATGTTCCTGTGCCGTTGTCGTTTCCGTCGTCGCAGTCTGCTATTCCTGCTTCAACGTCCAATGGGTGTCCGATGATTGTTGTTGTTCCTGAAGGTATTCCTGTTGTGTTCCAGAGGCAGGTTGATGTGTATTTTGATGCTCCTGCCGCCAATGGCGCTGTCAGCGTGACGTTGCATAAGTTTGTTGCTCCTACGAACATCTGGACATCGAAATTGGTTGTTATGTCTACTGTGTTGGTGTTTGTCACGAATGCTGACAGGTTGACTATTGTGCCTTTTGGTGCGACGCTCGGGACTACTGAGACATAAGATACATCCGCGTCTGGTCCGATGCAGTACGGGACTCCGAATCCGTTTATGACTGAGTATCTTGTGAAGTTCACGCTGTCTGACGGTCCTATGATTCCTGTGAATACGCTTACTCCTCCTGCGTCAACGCTTGTTCGTACTGCTCCGCTGCAGTTTGCTCCCTGGTCGTCTGTGCACGAGCCTACGAGCAGTTTTGTGCTTGCTGTCTGGCTGACTAAAGGGTTTGTTGCTGTTGCATCTATTGTGACGTTTCCCGTGGCCGGGTTATAGGTTGACTGCACGTCATTTCTTGAGTACCCGTATGGGAGGTAGCCGTTTGTTGATGGGACTGCTACGACGGTGTCGTTTGCGTCAATAATTTCGCCGTCGTCTCCGTCTTCGTCGATTCCAACGAATATTTTTGCAGGGTACGGGCTTCTTCCCGCATAGAATTCGAAGTTGGCGTCAGCGCAGAATTTTCCTGCATACGCGAACGGCGCTCCGAATGAAACGTATCGTGCAACTGTGTCTCCTCCGAGTATGTCGTAGATGAATATCGTGGCGTTGTTTGGCGCCATCACGTAGAATGCTGCTGCTGCTTTTCCTGCAAGGTCTGCTGCAAGGTCTGCGCACACTCTTAGTTTTGTGTCAGGCGTTATTCCAACGTTGTCTTTGTATCCGCCTCCTTTATCATAATAATACACGTTTTGTGTTACGTTGTTGTCAACTCTTACTATTGATGCGTTTATGTATCCTGCTTGAACGCTGAAGGAGAGAGCTATCGCTAGGACTGATGCAATGCAGACTGCAAGCAATAATCTTTTGTATGCAGTCTGCGGTTTTTTCATTCTTTTGCCTCCTTTATTGTATGTATTTTGTGACGCGGTCATATAATACCAGCACTTTTTCGCTGAATCCTTCCACTTCTCCTTTGTTGTAGACTATTTGCACAGGTGCTGGTGGTGGAAGGTCTCTGTCGACATTGAACACTTTTGTGAATACAGCTGTGCCGTTTGGCAGTGTTGCCTGTATTGTTACTGAGTAGTTTCCGATTGCCTGCTCTACTTGAATGTCAGGGAATCCTGATGTCGGTACAATCGTGAACAGCACGTTGCCGTTGCTGTCTGTGTATGTTGTGCCCAGGATGTAGTTTGATACGTTTGTTGTTGCGCCTGTTGCAGTGTATTGTATTAATGCCCAGTGCAGCAGTCCTGATACTTCCTGCAATTCAACCGTTGCATTTGGTATTCCTGCCAGTGTTGTGCTGTTTTTTACTGTGATATTGAATCCTGTTGGCTGTCCGGAGGACAGGTTCACGTTTGCTCCTACAGATGTGCCGTTGCTGTAAATTATTATGTCGTGGTTTATTCCTGCTGTGTTCGTGCCGATTCTTGAGCGTGATATCCTGTCGAATACTGTGAGGATTCTTTCGTTTGTTCCTTCAACGTTTGGCTTGTTTACTGTTATGTTTCCTCTTGGGAATGCTGGTGGGGGCGCCCTGTTTATTACTGTGAATGTTTTTGTGCCTTTTACTACTCCTGCTACAACTGCGTAAAAGTTGATTGTGTAATTGAATGGCGCTCCGTATGATGGTTCTCCTCCTGTTGGAACGTGCGTGTACGAGATGTTTCCTCCTGGTCCTGTTCTGACTGTTGAGTATACGCAGTTAGTGACGTTTGACTGTATTGACTGTATTAGTGCGAATGGCGCTATGCCGTTGCATTCTTCTCCGATGATTTCAACTCCTGGCGCTGGTGCGTTGTTTATTCTTACTATTGCTGTGACGTTGTATGTCTCTCCTGCGTTTGTCATATTGTATGTTTCTACGCCGTCTATTAGTATGATAAACTCGAATGCTCCTTCGAAATTTATTACTCCGTACCCGTATTGGGTGTCGTGCATTCCTGTGAGGTTTTGTTCTTTTGGTGATGTTAGATAGAGAGCTCCGCCTACTGCTAACGCTATTATAATCGCTATTACAGCCTGTCGTTTAGCCGTGACTCTACTTTTAGTCACGTGTTTGTGTTTCTTCATCACGTCTTTTCGCGTATGCTATTGTGACGCAACTGCTATTAAAAAGATTTCGCTTTTTTATATATGAATTATATCTCTACGAGAACGTGGCTCTTATCTTCAGGTCTGATGCGTACTTTGCCGCCTTTTTTTAGCTTTAGGAATTCAGCTAATGGCTTGTGAATGCGGACTATAAGGCTGTCTCCTGCTTGCCCTATTGTGGTTTCTGCTTCCAGCCCCCACAGGCCTTTTTGTTTTGCCACAACGTCAATTTCTTCAGATGCCTTTTCATCAAAGAACTTTTCGTGGCAGATATTGCAGATTTCTGCATCAAACATTCCAAGAGGCACGCCGTATAAAGAGAATTCTGTTTTTTGCTTCTTAAGCATTCCTTTCCCGCATAAATAACATTTTGTCATTATCTCACTTTTACGGTTTTTATTATGTATTTGCCGCCGCGCACCGTGTATGCGACTTCCAGGTACGCATAGACAGCCAAAAAGCCGTCGGTTTGCCTTACTGTTGCTCCTTGTTTGATTGCGCGTTTTATTTGTTCGCAGGTAATGGCTTTTTCTGCCATTCGTATTTTTGCGTGTTCCGTGAGAATGATCACCGCATTCTCCCTCCTTGATAATTATGCATAATCATATATAAACCTTTCCTTCGTTTGGAAAAGAATCCTGCATTTATATATCTTTTTGTGACGTTTGTAAACTTTTCACAAAAAACTGAAAGAATTACGCCGTCTTTTTTCTCATCAGCAAATAACTTGTTCCCAATAGTGCGATTATTGCGAGTATTGTCTGCCACCAGGGGAATTTGGTCTTGTTCTGTATTTGTATCACTTGTACTGTTGGCTCCTGCATCGGGTATGCGATTTGGCGCACTTGTGCTTCAGGATAAGCGTATTGTGTTTCTTGCCGTATTGGGCTTTCTTGTTGTATTTCAGGTTGTTGTATCGGCTGTCTATCGTATTGTGCGTCTCTGTAGTATCTGCCTCCTGACCCTCCTCCGCCCGCTGGTGTTGGAGTCGGTGTTGGCTGGGGGCTTGGTATGAATCTTATTGTTGCAACTCCTTGCTGCGTGTTATAGCCCGTATAGTCCGGTTCTTTTGGCAGCGAGAGAAAGTACATTGTTGCAATTAGGACTGTAAACAAAAGTAGTATGAATGCTGTTTTGTTGTGCGTCACGTCTTTTTTTATGGGATTAAGTGTACTTCGAGTGTTCCTCTTTGCTGTCCTGCTGTCAAATTCTTGCCTATTGGTAGTTTCATTGTTAGTTTAAGCGTGATGTTTTCTCTTGGTCCGAGTGTCGTTTCTGCTGGTTCGATTGTTAAAAATTGTGCTATGTATCCTGTGGCATTGGCTTTCATTGTTACTGGAGCATTCCATATGTTTTCTACACCAAGCTCAGTTGTCAGGTTTAGTCCTGGTGATAATTGGTAGAAGTATATTCCTCCTGTAGGATATATTATATATTTTGCTGCTTTTGTAGTGTTGCTGTATCCGAGTGCTTCCTCCATTGTGAGGTTTCTGTCGGTTACTATGTCAAGGTATAGCCAGTGGCTTGCTACGATTGTTCTTGGCGCATACCAGTATTTGTATCCTTGGTATGCTGTATAGCCCGCGGTTATTACCAGTAATGCTATTAAGACTATTAGTGCTTTATTGCCGTGTTTTTGGTGGTGTTGGTTGTGGGATTTCATTTTGTGGCTCCTTTGGTCTTTTTGCCAAAAAATTTCCTAGCGCGAATGCAAATACTACAAAGCTGGCGATTAGCAGGAGTATTAAAAAGATTTCGCTTCTGGACTTCTCAATTTGTGCTGGCAGTGGTAATTGTTCTTCCGGTCCTTGCTGTTCTTCTGTTCCTCCTAATATCTGTCTGAATGTTGATTTTTTCGTTGTTATCGGAGAGCCTTCGATTTCTGCATGTATGTGCTCTGTTACTCTTATGTTCTTGGCGTCTATCTTCAGCAGTCCTGGGTATGTTCCGCTGCCTCCCTCCTTTGCTGTTGTCTTGAATGTCAGTGTGTTTTCTCCCGGGTATATCATTATCTGCTGTTCAGTTGATAATAGTTCTAATAGTGAAATTCCCACTGTTGCGTTTATTGGTGATTCCCAGTTGGTTATGTTAAACGTGACTGTTATATTGTTTTCCTTGTTTGCCTTGATTTTTGTCGGTATTTGCACTGCTTCTATTTTTGGCGTGCCTACTGTGATTTCTGTTTCTCTTGTTTCTTTTTCTATTCTTGTTTGCAGTTTATAGTATCCTGATTGGTTTGTTATTCCTATTTTGTCATTATATACTGTTAGCGCGTATGGCTGCAGGTTTCCAAGGTCTTTCTTGGTGCTGTTGACGAATTCGTCATTGAGGTAGACTGAGGTTATGATTTCCGCGTTTTTCAGTATTTTTTTCCCTATGTTTTGGATTGTTGACCTGTATTTTATGCTGTCTTTTTTTTGTGCGCTGTCCGTCATTAATTCGAGATAGGGATGTCCTTCAGGGTATGGGCTTATTATTTTTATTGAGTCCTGCGCTCCTGTTGTTCCTGACATTCCTCCTTCCTCATTTTTCTGTTTCACAAAGACCGTTATTCTGTATACCCCGAATGGCAGTGAGTCCGGCATTGTCAGGTTTATGTAAAAGTCTCCTGTTGCGAATGGCGCTAATTTTATCTGTTCTGCTGACTTTTTTAGGTATTTTTCCAGCTCCTTGTTCGTGTTTATTACTATGAGTATTGTTGCTGGTTGTGATGAGGCGCTTCCTGTGGAGTATTTGAATGTAATGTTTTTTCCCGGCTCATATATGATTTGGTTGTCTCTAACTAGTGAGAGGCTTATTGCTGTTACTGTTGGAATTAGTAGAATGAAGAATAATGTTAGCAATAAGACTTGTTTCATAGAATATAAGAAAAAAATAAAAGAATAAAAATGTTTGCTTACGAACAGTCTGCTGAACTGCTGTAGCTGTTGTTATACATTGTCTTTGTTATCTCAAAGGCTATTGTTGAACCGTTTCTGAGCTGGTGCAGTACGTCTTCATTGTTTACGAGTATCTCGAAGCACTCGCAGAGGCATTGTCCTGATGTGTCGAACCATTTGCATTCTGTTATTGGTCCGCCGGCTATAGTCTTCTCACATTCGTCAGTGTTTTTACAGTTGTTGCAGTCCGGTTGGCATCCTTTTCCTGCGTCGTTGTCTGTGCAGTTGAATAACTGGTCAAATATGCGGATGCTGGTGTTTGTTACTCCATCAAGTGTCATGTTGTTCAGTGTTGCGTTCAGTGCTCCTTCTGCTCCGTAGTTGTATATGACAAATGCTCCGTCATTAGCGCCTGTTGACGCACAGGATGCTGCATCTGTTACAGCTCCTTCGTCGCAAGTGATACCTGCTCCTTCACCAGTCTGGTTGCAGGTGAACAATACTATGTCGCTGACGTTTTGTTCTAGTGTTGCGTTGCATACTATTGTGCTTTTCATCATTCTGAGGTCAAAGACTCGTTGGTTTGTGATTGTTCCTGTTCCTGTTTGTGATGTGTCCATTCCTGTGATTCCTCTTCCGATTATTCTGAATGGTTTTGTGACTTCTGCAAGTTTGCTGAAGAACGGTGGTGTCCACGCGGTTATTTGTGGTGCGCTGTAACCTCCGCCTACGTATACTACGCTTGTTTCATTGCCTGCCATTGATGTAAAGTAGAGTCCTACTACGCCTACCAATACAACGGCTAACAATACTCCGTATATTCCTACCGTGTGTGAATCCATTTTTTTCATTCCTCCGTTTTTTTGAATCTTATTATTCCTTTTCCTACAGCATCTTGTTCTGGTTCTGCTGGTTTGAAGCCGAATGCTTGTTCATAGAATTTTTCTGCTGTTTTTGGCTTTGCTAAGTTAAAGGTCAAAAAGCCTGCCACCAGTAATGCCGTTACTATTAATATAAAAAACGCTATTGTGTATTTTCTGTTTGTCTCCATTATTCGACCTCTTTGATTTCTCATTCAATATAGTTTTACTATTTAAAGCTTTCCATCATACTTTACTGTCATTTTTGGATACGTTATCCAGAAATATACTAGGAAATACATTACGAACAATATCCATCCTGCGTTTGTGTGGAATCCTTTCATTGCGAATTCTGGCGACCAGTTTGCTCCTATGTAGAATAATAGGTAAAGTCTTAGGAAAGCAACTATGAACATTCCTACTGCGCCTAATAGATACACCCACAGCATTGTTTTTTTGTTGATTTTTTTCCAGTCAAGCGCGAGTACGAATATGAATAGTCCTGTGAATAGTATTAGTGAGGTTATTCCTGTGCAAGGCGGTCCTATTACTGCGCTGAAACTGTCTGCAGTGACTGATGGCGCATTATTTATCGTTATTGTTACGTTGTTTGTCAGCGACAGTAGCATTGTCAGTGGTTTTGCCAGTGCTCTTGTGAGAGGGTAGCCTGCAAGGCTTAGTGCTGTTGAGCCTGCACCGTACAGTACTATTATTACTAAGGAGAGTACGATTTGTTTTATGTGCGTTTTGACGAATTTTGTGTTGAATACTGCCAGTAGCAGTAAGATGCCTCCAACTGCGTACAGAGCAAATCCTGTCAGCATATGCGCCAGCCCGCTTGTCCAGTATTGTTTTTGTTGCAGTATGTATGCTGTGAAGAAGCTGTATGCCAAAATTCCAAATAGTATTGTTTGTTTCCAGTTTGTTGTATAGTTGAACTTTTTGAGCTCGTCTCTTTTTATTAAAACAAATGTTGCGAGCATTCCTGCGAATATTATTGGTATGTATAGCACGCTTATCGTCATTTGAGGTTTTGTGCCGATTCTGTAGACTGCCAGTGGCACTATCATATACAGTAGAACGAGAAATATTGTCAGCCGTGTTATGAATGGTTTCCAGCTCATTCTCTTATCTTGCTGACCTGTTCTTTCGTCAGTTTTACTTTTTTTGCGTTTTGTATTTGTGCGTTGATGAATTTTGCCTGCATTTGCGACCAGTCATTATTGTTCACTACATAGTTTGCCCACTTGTCAACAAAGAATTCTTTGAGCGAGTATGGTTTGCCGTGCATTTTAAAATTCCTCTCTGAATAATTTTTTATATTTTTCTATTTTCGTCTTGTCAAGATTCTCGAATACTGTGCTTAAGTGTTTTGCATCTAATAAATCTTTTTCGGATTTCGCGATTTCTTGTTTGTATGCTATGGTGCTTTCAATGCTTGCCATCCATAAAATGTGGGTGTTGAAAATGATTTTTATTTTGTCATCGAACAGTCTGCGCTGGCTCATTTTTTTGGGCAATTTCATGTCCAGGCGCAAAAGCGGGAATTCCTTTTCCCAAACGCTGATTGGAGTTCCCTGTTGCAGGTATTCGCGGTAAAGTTCTTCTGGATTGTCTATGTTCCATTCGAAGCCTTTTTTCAGGAAATCTTCATACATTTCCCTGAATTTGTCCAGGGTGATTTCTTTGATGAACATATCCACGTCTTCGGATGCCCTGCTTCTTCCGAAGAATATTGCCACATAACCGCTCACAATTACATAGTCTGCGTATTTCGAGATTATTTCTGTTGTTTTCAGGACAAATTTGTCAATGTCGTTCAGTTCTTTTGTTAATTTTAGTTCTCTGTTTACTATCTGGAATTTGACCATGTGTCCATTATGCTTTTGCAGCTTTATATATCTTGTGCGGGCTTGTCCAGTGAGCGCAAACGTTTTTAAAGCAGGCAGATAGAATTTATTGCATGCGGCAGTGGCACAACCTGGTTACTGCGCGGGTCTCGAATGTCCGAGAGCTAACCCGTTTCCGCAAGGATATCCCGGTTCAAATCCGGGCTGCCGCGTTTTTCAAGAGCTATGCCCTGTAACTTATATCTGACAGGGATTTGAACCGGATCTCCCGGTTCATCGCGCAGAACAAAGTTCTGCGGGAATCGCGAAGACCTTGATCTTCGGGAACTCAGGGAAGCTTTGCTTCCCAGAGTCTTGGCAAACGCTGCGCGTTTGTCCAAGTAATCCGGGTCGCGGCGTAACATTTATATATCAGCTGATATTATATCAACTGATATGAACACCATTCAAATAACTGAAAGAGAGTATTCTGAGCAAAGGTCACCTACACTAAACACCGTTCTTATGGTTGAGGAAACTTTGATGAATGTTGGAGAAGTTATCACCGTAGCAGAGCTTAAGAGAAGATTGCCGAAACAGGTGATGCATCAGACTTTGATTAAAATTCTTGATTACCTGTTTTACAGCGGCAAGATTGTTTTTCACGATGACAAGGTGCTATGGACGTTCAATCCAAAAAGCAAGCTGAGAAGACAGAGGGGTTTGGTTTTAGAAAAAAATAGTTGTGAGCGTAACCCTTATATATAGTAATCATTCACAAAAGCTTATGCAAAAAGAGGAGTTGTTGGAGAATATAGCGAAGCGTTTGCGTATTCACGTCCTGAATATGTGCACGCGCGCTGGTTCTGGTCATCCTACTACCTGCGTGTCCTCGGCAGATTTGGTTTCCTGCTTGTTTTTTGATGAGATGCGTTATAATGTCAGGGACGCGTTTGATCTTGCGAATGATGAATTTATTTTAAGCAAGGGTCACGCTTCTGCTTTGCTGTATGCTGTTTATGCTGAAGCAGGAATTATTTCTTTTAAGAAATTAGAGGATTATCGCCAGTTTGGTTCTCCGCTTGAGGGTCATCCTGTTCCTGATATGCCCTGGATTAAAGTCGCTACTGGCAGTCTTGGTCAGGGCTTGTCTGCCGGTGTTGGAATGGCTTTGGCGATGAATATGCGAAAGCTCGGTGCAAGGGTTTTTGTTTTGATGGGCGATGGCGAGTGTGCTGAGGGCAGTGTTTGGGAGGCTGCTGCTCTTGCAAGCAAGCTCGACCTCTCAAATATTATTGCTGTGCTTGACTGTAATCGTCTTGGACAGTCTGGTGAGTCTTTGCACGGATACGAAATAAAAAAGTGGCAGCAGAAGTTTGCTTCTTTTGGCTGGAATGTTTTTGTTGTTGACGGTCACGACGTGCATATGATTTTGGAAGCGCTCTCAGCTTCAAGAACTTCTCACGGTCCTTCAATTATTATTGCTAAGACGGTAAAAGGCAGGGGTGTTTCTTTCCTTGAGAATAAGGAGGGCTGGCACGGAAAGGCTTTGAAGTTTGACGAATTGCAGAAAGCTTTGCAGGAGCTTGGTCCTATGCCTGAAGTTGACGCTTCAAAATTAGTGGCTTCTCCTCCGAAAGCAAATCCTGAAAAACTTGCTGAGAAATCTCCTGCTTCTCCAAAGTACAAGCTTGGTGATTTGGTTGCGACAAGAGAGGCTTTTGGCACAATGCTGGAAAAACTCGGAGTTAATGAGAGAATTGTTGCTTTGGATGGCGATGTGAAGAATTCCACTTTTTCAGAGAAATTCAGGGAATTTTATCCTGAGCGTTTTGTTGATTGTTACATTGCTGAGCAGAATATGGTTGGTATGGCTGTTGGTCTTGCTTCAAAAGGTTTTATTCCATTCGCATCGACTTTTGCTGCTTTTCTGACAAGGGCTCACGACCAGTTGAGGATGTCTGCAATCTCCCGTTCAAATATTAAATTGTGCGGTTCTCACGCGGGAATTTCCATCGGCGAGGACGGTCCGAGCCAGATGGGTTTGGAAGACCTGGCATTGTTCCGTTCTTTGCCTAACAGCATTGTTCTTTACCCGTGCGATGCAGTTTCTGCTGAGAAATGCACCCAGCTGCTCGCAAATAATGAAGGCATTGGTTATTTGCGCACTTCAAGGCCCAAAACGCCGGTAATTTACGAGAATAAAGATAGTTTTGTGATTGGCGGTTGTAAGATTGTCAGGAGAAGCTTCCGTGATAAAATTGCAGTAGTAACTGCAGGGGTTACTGTTCACGAGGCGATTAAGGCTTCTGATGTTTTGAAAAAACAGAAAAAGTTTGTGCGCGTTATAGATGCTTATTCAGTCAAGCCTTTGGATGAGAAAACCATTCGTTCTGTTGCAAAGAAGATGAAAGTTATTGTTGTTGAGGATCATTATCCTGAAGGCGGTCTTGGCGAGGCTGTTGCCTCTTTGGGCATTCCTATCGCTCATTTGTGCGTGAAAGAGATTCCGCGTTCGGGAAAAGCTGAGACGTTGATGCACGTTTACGGCATTGATGCTGATGCGATTGTGAAGGAGTGTAGAAAGCTGACTTGAAATAGAAACGCTTATATATTAGTAAGTTATTGTTATCAATTAATAACAATAGGTGATTGAAATGTCGCTTCAAGAATTGAAACATGCGCCCACACTTAATACTGTTTTAATGGTGGAAAACGTGCTTAAGAGTATGGACGAGAGTGTTATTTCCATTGCTGAACTGAAGAGGCGTTTGCCGAAACAGGTCAATCATAATACTTTGATGGTTGTTCTTGAGTATTTGGAAGAAAGCAATAAAATTGCTGTGAGTTTGAAAGGCATTACTTGGATTCATAATACTAATCCTTTTTTGAAAAAAGCGGTTGCTAGAGGGCTGGAATTATGAAGAGTGTGCGCGTGATTTTCTCGCCTGAAGCCGGGGAAGTTTATAAGTATCTTAACAGAGAGGCGTCTGATTCCAAAAAAGAGCGTATGATTCTTAAGGCAGTTAATCAAAAAATAGGATTGATTAAGGCTAATTTTCATTACGGCGATCCTGTTGCAAAAAAGCTTATTCCTGAGGAATATAAAATCAAGTACGATATTTCTAATTTGTTTCGTGTTGAATTGCCTGATTTTTGGCGTATGCTTTATACTTTGACAGATGGAGATAGCGAAATCGAGATTGTCGCTTTTGTGCTGGATGTTATTGACCACAAAGAGTATGATAAAAAATTTGGATATAGAGGAGATTGAACTTATGACAAGAAAACTTCCAGATTGGCTTGAAAGCATTGAATATTTTGTTGACAGGGCTATTCCGTTTGTGCTGGTTTTGCTTGCCTTTATGATTGTTGCAGAGTTCACGAAAATTGCCGTTGATTACCAGCAGTATTTTGTTTATCTAGACACGGCAATCATTATTTTCTTTATTGCTGATTTATGTTTCAAGTGGTATCACGTTCACGACTTGCTGAAATTCATCAAGTTGTACTGGATTGATTTGATTGCAGTGTTTCCTTTTTATGCTGTTTTCCGTACTTATTTTGCAGCGTCTGAACTGCTTGCTTCAGGATAATCCGTCCAGCAGGTGCTTCACGAGTCTGTTTTGCTGAAGGAAACAAAGCTGTTGAAAGGAGCAGAATATCTTAAGTTCACGAAAGAGACAAGATTTGTCGAGGTATTTGCCAGAAGCCTGAGGGTTTTGCGAGCCCGCTGGTATGTCACCCACTGGCATCTGCATAATGTTTCAAGGGGCTACAGAAAAAAGCACAAAAAATAATCAGCGTTTCCAGATGACTTGTTTTCCCTTGTGCACTCTTGATATTCTGTGCATTGGTATGAACTGCTCGTGCCCTTTTTCATCGATTACAATGTAATCGTGCTCTATTCTTTTTATTTTGCCTGGAAGCAGTTTGTGGTCGTGCTTGCCGACTTCATCGTAATAATATATCTCGTGGGGCTGTCCCTGCCTTGTCAGGCTTACGACATTGTGGATGAGTTTTTGTATTTTTCTGTATCTTTGTGAAAAGGGGTCGAATTCTTTGTACATGTATCCTGTTAAAGTGAGGATAAGCAGTCCTACGAAGAAGCAGAAGTACACGTTTTTTAGGAGTGGTGTGAAGTCTGCTATGCCCCAGATTCCTCTCCAGAAAAGAATGATTCCAGTTGCGTAAAGCAGTGAATACAGGAACTGTATGTCTTCCTCTCTCAGCGTGTAAAAGCTCATTTCATAATCACCCCTCCCATTTTTTTCAGGGCATCGACAGCGTATTTTAGTTTGCGGCTGCTTCTTGCGTATATCGTCAGTACCGGTTCTCCTTTTTTTACAAAGCAGTTGCAGTGCTGGTGTAAATAAATTCCTGAATCAGGATCTACCGGCGCTCCTGCGAGCCTTGCCACTTTTGCAATCATTTCATTCTCTATGTTTTTTATTTTTCCTGTTTTCTCGGCGTGCAAGGTGTATGTTTTTTTTGCCGGCTTTAGTGTTTCTGGTGCAGGCATTTTTCCACCCTGCGCTTCCACTATTCTGCACATTGCACCATATGCCGCTCCTGTATGCAGTATTTTGTAGGCCATTTGGTATCCTTTTCCTTTTCCTGCTCTGCCAACCATTTCCAGAAGCATTCCTGACATTTGCAGGCTTTTTTCCACAAGATCCTGTGGCGCGTGCTCGTGGCTCTTTAGTGTGCAGATTACGTCTTTTGCCTCAAGCAGTGGTCCTATTCCCCTACCCACTGGCTGTCCTCCGTCCGTGATTATTGTCTTGATTTTGATGTTCAGGAAGTGTCCTAATTCTCCAAAGTGCAGTGCGAGGTGTTTTGCTTGTTTGTGGTTTTTTACTTTTGTTCCTTTGCCTACTGGTATTTCCATCAAGAGGTGTGTTGCTCCCACGCTTGCTTTTTTTGCCATGATGCTGGCCAGCATTTGTCCTTCTGCGTCAATGCTCAACGGATGCTCAACTCGTATTATCCTGTCGTCTGCTGGAGCTAAATTTACCGCTCCTCCCCAGATGATGAATCCTCCGACTTCCCTGATTATTTTTTTTAGCTTGTCAACTGGTAAGCTGACCGGGCATAGCACTTCCATCGTGTCTGCTGTTCCCGCAGGCGACGTTATTGCCCTGCTGCTTGTTTTCGGTACCGTGCATCCTGCTGCAACGAGTATCGGCACGATTATCATTGTTGTTCTGTTGCCTGGTACTCCGCCGATTGAATGCACGTCCACTATTGGCTTCCTGTCAAATTTCAGTTGTTCTCCTGTTTCTGCCATTGCTTTTGTGAGTTCTGCGATTTCTTTTCTGTTCATTCCTCTCGTGTAGCCCGCAATTACGAAGCTCGTGAGCTCTATGTCTGTGAGCTTGTTTTCCACGATATCCTGCACAATCGCTTTTATTTCTCTTGACCCTAATTTTTCTCCGTCAAGTTTTCTTTTGATGTATGCTACGCTTTCCGGCTTGTCTGCTATTTCTATTTCGACTTTGTCGTTGTGTTTTGCGTTTAATGCGTCTAAAACTTCTTCGAACAATCCTATGTGTCCTGGCGGTACTGCTTTTTTGCTTTCTGCAATGTCAAGGACTGCTGTTGTTTTTTTGCCGTCTTTTTTCACAATCAGCCTGTCCATATGGTGAAGGTCCAGCTCGTTTGCGTCTTTTTGGTTAAGTAGAACTATTTGTATGTCTCCTGTTGCGATATCCACATCCTTTACTATTAAGTTCATATCAAAAATCTACTTCTTGTGAACGTGATTTTTTCTTCCAAGTATACAGGGTTCGTCTTCTTTGACGTGCGGTTTTTTTTCGCGTTCATATATTTGTAGAAGTGTCTGGAAGAGTGCTAACACTAACGGTCCAAGTATCAGTCCTATGAACCCGAAAGCGAACAATCCGCCTATTATTCCGATGAAAATCAGCATTGGGTGTACTTTTGCCCTTCCTGCCACTATGACTGGCTTTATGATGTTGTCGATTGATGATATGATTAGCAGTCCGTAAAAGAACAGTCCTATTCCTTTCCATATCAATGCTGTTTCTCCTCCGAGATAACCGCTCACTCCCAGCATCACGCTTGCCGGAAGCCATACGAGCCACGTTCCGACGAAAGGTATTAGCGCGAACAGAGTCATAACTGCGCCCCATAGCAGAAATCCTTGTATGCCGAAGAGCCAGAATCCGAATGCTCCCAGCGCTCCCTGTATTAATGCAACTACAAAACTGCCGTAGATTACTGCGTATGTTACGTCGCTGAACTGCTTGAATATCTCCTGCTGGTGATGGACTTTTAACGGTGCCACCTGTGTCGCCCTCAGGAGAATCTCTTTTCCATCTTTCAGCGCATAGTATGTTGTGAATAGTACCAGCACCAGATTGATGACAATTGATGGCAGGGACAGTAATATGCTGCTAACTTTTTTCGTGATGAAGACCAGGATGTCATTTAATCTGTCCATAATGTATTGCTTGATGTTTTGATCGCGCATTAAGCTGTTTACTCCGTTTACTGTCGTGCACAGGAAATTGTTCTCATAGCATCTTGTTTCAATTACTTCTCCTGTTGCTATGTGCTGTTTCGCTCTTATGTACAGGTAGCTTGTTTCTGCCGTGATGTTTTTTATCAGAAGGGCGGACGGTATTGCAACAATCAAAATTATGAGGGTGGCCGTGATGAATGCCGCCAGTCCTTTGTATTTTATTCTTTTTCTCATCCAGTTGTAGAACGGGTAGAAAAGGTATGCGAGAATCATGCCTGTTATCACGCTTGTGATGAAAGGATAGATTATGATGCTGGCTACTATTGCTGCAACTGCAATCATTCCTAAAAAGAAATATTTGCTGGTTCCCTCTTTTAGCATATTTTTATTATTGTTGCTTTTTATTTATAAACGTTGTGTTGTGCGCAATATTTATAAGCCAGTAGATTGCGGGAATAGTTCAAGAGCCCGTGGTCTAGCGGTTATGACGGCTCGTTGACGTCGAGCAAGTCCCCAGTTCGAATCTGGGCGGGCTCATTTACTTGTCTTTTAGAATCAGTTCTAATAAAAACTAAAATGAAAAATAAAATTTGAAAAATTACTTCTTGAAGCTTAATAACGCTACTATGACTGATAGTGCTCCTACTACAATCTGTATGTAGGGATATCCGCCTGTCAGGGTTGCCAGCCAGGTGTATAGTCTTGGCACCAGGTGTACTAGTCCGCCAATCAATAGCAGATAAGGTGCATATTTTTGGATGTCTTTCATTTTTATTACCTCCACGAATGATATGACCTTATAGGAGAACCGTTGTTATTATTGTTGGGTGTATACTGTACGAATGTACGGCGCCGAAACCTTTATAAATTCACTATAATTATAGTGTGTTGAGCTGTTAAAGAGGGGGTATTTATTTTAACTAAAAAGGGGGTCATATCTATACAAAAAGTTGGCATTTTCCTTAGTAGAATTCTCGCTTTCCTATTCATTCCTCGTTTGGTCGCCGCGCTGTTTGGGCTTTGCTCAGGCGCGGCGAACTTTATTATCAGTAGTATTTCATATGGGGTCGGGGGGTTGAAAGGCGCTCTAGTTGCTTTTTGTTGCACCCTCAGTGTAACAGCTCACCAGCTGGAGCGCTCTTCCCGGCCTCTTTTAAACTTCTTAAAAAGAGTGCCTTCTAAAGCCCAGGTTAAGGCGTATATGCTGTTGGCATTGCTTGTCTTGCTTTGTGCCGGCGTTCTTGTTTTCCTTTCAGGAAGCCCGGGTCCTACTGGTTTTGCTGCTGCCGGAGTCAATCAGGTTACGATTTACGATGACCAGACTGCTGCTGTTTATCTTGGCAAGTATTTTGCGAATGCTGAACAGCGCTCCTTCAAGGTTATGTACGCAGTGGATTTGACTGTTGATGTTGAAGGTGCGATGATGTACATCACGCCCAAGACCGGTTTTGAGGGCAAGGAAACTATTGAGCTCGTGTCTGATGCTGATAAGCAGTCTTTCGTGATTAAGGTGATAAAGAAGGACGTGCCTGAAACTCCTGTAAGTCAGGAACCTCCTGCTGAAGATATAATTCCGCCTGAAAATATCACGGAACCAGTGAATGAGTCTGAGAGTCAGCCTGAAGAGAATATTACACAGCCGCCTGAAGAACTGATTAATGAAACAGAAGCTCCTGAAAAAGCTGAAATCAGGCTCGGTAGCAAGAAGCTCGGCGAAAAGATTGAGGATGAGCCATTGTTTGATGTGAACTTTACCGAGACTGTTCTTGGTGATGATGTCTTGACGCTCGTATTTTATCACAACTCAACCAGCAATGAAAGAGTCTATGTTAACACCAGCGCCACCTACGACCTCAGCACGAATATTGCAGCCCCGTTTGAGAATGTTACGCTTTCAGTAATGCTTGATGACAGCATTGTTCCAGAGTTTGAACTGCACGTCGGCAATTCTTCTGAGACTTTCAGGTTTGGCAAGAAGATTCCTGGTGTTGATATTGAGGGCAAGAAGATTAAGAAGTGCAAGAATAAGAGCAAGGATGACAGGGAGTGCTTCAGCATTATTGACCGGGATGATGATTTTGTTGACGTCTTTATCAGCAAGGAGAATGCTTCTGTTTACATAAGGGGTGTTAATTCTACTGATATCAGGGCTTTGTTCAACTGGATTTCCAGTACTGTTCTTACTACTGAAACTTTCGCTGCAGAGCCGATTGATATGGAAAGCGCAACGATTACCCTGCCAAGGACTGATGATGTTACTGCTATTGTTGAGTGCACTGATTTTGATTTAGATTTCAAGAATTGTATGGGTGACTGGGTTGTTACGGGCATTCCATTCAATAAGACTGATAAAAATATTACTTTTACTGTAACGCACTTTTCAGGTTATGGTGGCGGAAATATTGCGGTTATTAACGTGCAGAGTTATCCTGCTGTTGGTGACCAGTGGACTGTCAGGTTTAATACCACAGGCACTGCCAATCTGACGATTACTGCGATTGACGGCACTTCTTGGACTGATTATGCTGATTCGGGTTATGATTTGAAATTCCTGGAGGTCAAGTGCGGCGATCAGACTTTGAATTACACCTGGATTAACAATTCCGTCTTTATCGAGAATTATTATTGTAATGAGACTGGTTATGAGGTTAGCCAAGTCATTACTCAGGGCAAACACGCTTTTGAGTTCCGTTTTGGTGATGATGTTGATTACGCGTACAACTGGGCAGCGGAATGGTATAGGTCTGTCTCCATCAGCGGTTCTGGCGGCCTGGGTCAAACAGCGCATGCAGTTGCAACTGATTCTTACAACAACGCAATAGTGGTTGGTCAAACTAATTATGGGGGTTTCGCTGTTAAGTATGATACAAATGGCAACGATTTGTGGAATTTATCCATTAACAACACATATCCTAGTGATGTCGCTGTTGATTCCCAGAATAATTTCATAATGCCCGCAAATGTTGTAGGCGTGAATAATTTAATTATGAAGTTTAATAGCTCAGGGTCTCAATTATGGAATAAAACAGTTCATTGCTTAAACAGCACCACTTCCATAGGTTCTGTTGCAGTCGATTCTTCAAGAAATATTATTGTTGGCGGCTCTGAATCACCGAACCGTGCAGGGTATTATTGCACTGTTAAACTTGATGAGAATGGGACTTATTTATGGAACGCGACTTATACTTCAGGAAATAATAATATTCCTACGAATGGCGTTACTGGCATAGCAACGGATTCTTCTGGCAATGTGATAGTGACTGGCTGGCTTTTGAATACTACACTGACTCCTGGCTTAATTACGGACGTTACTTGGCTTACATTCAAATATGATTCTAATGGGAATTATTTGTGGAACAGAACGTATTTCAATGGTACACATTTTTGTTATGCTAATGCTGTGGCTACTGATACTTCTGGGAATGTTATTGTGGTTGGAAGCGGTGCTTGGACTACGAATCTTAATTATTTTATGATTAAGTATGATTCAAGTGGGAATCATCTGTGGAATCAGAGCCTCTCTGATCTGGGCGCGGCATACGGCGTGACAACCGATTCTTCAAATAATATTTTTGTTACAGGCGACCACTATGGAACTTCGCAATACATATTAACTTTTAAGTTGAACTCTGGCGGTTCTCAACAGTTTAATCTCTCTTTTACTGGAAATGCCCCGATTGGTTACGATGTTGCTGTTGATTCGCCTGGCAACATATTTGTTGTTGGAGTCAACGGCAGTGATTTCTTCACGATTAAATATGCTTCAAACGTCCGTCCAACACAGCTCAAGCCTATCTTGAACTCTACTGACGGCACTAACAGGACTTCTCAGGATTTGACTGTTTACCCGCAGAACGCCACAGACCCTGATGGCGGCACACTCACCAATATCACTAACTGGTACAGGAACGGAAGTTCTTATGATGTTTTGAATATGCCGTTTGATTTGAATAGCACGACCAATGTAAAGGATTATTCTTCGTATCTGAATAATGGAACGGTTACCGGTGCTGTTTGGAATGCTTCAGGTATTTCTGGTGGAGCTTATACTTTTGATGGTATTAATGATTATATTACTGTGAAAACTGATGCTTCGCTTGACTTTTACAATAAGGTGCCTATGTCAATAGAAATGTGGGTGAACCCGGGCAAGCAAAATGACAGTAATAGGGTGCTTTCCAAAGCGCAGGCAATGTCAGGCAGCGGTTACGCTGTGGAAATAGATGAAAATCAGTATCCGTACTATTTCAGGTATACAACTCCTTTCACTGTAACCAGCACCAACCAGGTGAATCTTAGTCAATGGAATCATATAGCAGTTTCATTCAACGGAAGTCTTGCAATAATCTATGTAAATGGAGTAAACTCTGGAAACCAGACATACCTCAACTTTATGAACGCCAATACTTCGAATCCTTTAGTGATTGGCGCTCACGTTCTTGATAATGGAACAAAAACTTTGTTGTTCAACGGCACTATTGATGAAGTTCGCCTTTATGACCGGGCGTTGTCAGCTCAGGAAGTATCTGCCAATTACAATTCCGGCGCTCCAAAATATGACAAGATGGTTTCTCAGGAGTTGTCTTACGGTGACGTCTGGTATTGTGAAGCCACTCCAAATGATAACACATTTGACGGAACTACGTTGATGTCAAATGGAGTTCAGATTGGTACTGCTCCTACTCAAAGCACGCCTGTTTTGAACAGTTCTGGCCTTGACGTCATTAGTTCGAATATTACGGTTTACCCGCAGAGTGTCAGCGATATCGACGGCAATCCTGTTACTAATATTACCAACTGGTATAGGAATAGCGCCTCAATAACTCTTTTGAACCTGCCGTTTGATGGCTTGCTTAACCGTCATTCTGTTGCTGACAGCAATACCGTGCTTTCTATGTACTTCGAAAATAATATGAAGGACTTTTCTGGAAATGGGAATGATGGTAATTGCACTAATTGTCCGACCTACACAACTGCGGGAAAGGTTGATGGCGCTTACAATTATGATGGCATTGATGATAATGTCGCTTTATCAGAACCGCCCGCATCTTCAACAAGCATTAACACTGGAAGCGTGTTTGCCTGGATTAAGACAACAAAGCCAGGAAGCTCGTATAGAGGAATTGTTGTAAAACAAAATGCGTATGGTATGTTCCTCACCGATGATATCTTGACACTTTATGATTGGGGTACTGCTAATGCCCGCAGTACTGGCGCAAATCTCTCAGACGGCAGATGGCATTTTGTCGGCTTGACTTTCCAGAGCGGTGTTGCCAGCGTAACAAAAGTGTATATTGATGGCAAGCTTAATCTTACTACCTCAATAACAGTCAACAGCCAAAATGAAGGCGTGGTTGTGGGTGCGGGAGATAATCCGGCAACACAGCAATACTTCAACGGCACAATCGACGAAGTCCAGATTTTCAATACTGTTTTGAGTGATGCGCAAGTCCGTTATTTGTACAAGAAGGGCGCTCCACCGAATTACACTATTGATTATTCGCCTTATTTCAACGATGGACTGGTTAATGGTTCAACTTACACGAGTTCAGGCATATCAGGCGGTGCTCAGGTGTTTAATGGTGTCAACAATTACGTTGATGTCGCCAACAGCACGAGTTTGAACCCGACTGATGCGATTACGCTGGAAGCGTGGATAAAGATTGCAGGAAGCACTAATGATTACCAGCACGTCATTAGAAAGCTTTGCTTTAATATGGGCGGGTATGGAACTATGCTTAATACTTCTGGTACTGGTTTCCAGGCATTTTTATTCAATAACACTGGAACTCTATTGTATGCAAATGCTCCTACGATAACATTGGGCTTCAATAACTGGATTCATGTTGCCGTAACCTATAGTAAGACTGGAAGATTGGTGACGTACATCAATGGCACTGTGGACCAGAATCTGTCAGCTATCGGTCCGATGGGAATTGATCCTGGAAATCTGGGAATTGGCGGTTATGCGAATGTCTGTCCTGATTCAGATTGGCTTGACTTCTTCAACGGCACTATTGATGAAGTCCGCATTTACAACAGGAGTCTTTCCGCTCAGCAGATTGCTGCTGATTATAATGCTGGCGC
>CABMGU010000081.1 GCA_902385765.1 uncultured archaeon
ACTTTCAGTATTTTGGCTTCTTCTTTCTTTTTCATGTTGAGGACTTGGTGTTTTTTGCATCCGTCTCTGTAGACTGTTATTCCTTTGCAGCCGAGTTCCCATGCCATGAAGTATGTTTTCTTGATGTCTTCTATGCTTGCGCTGTTTGGCAGGTTGATGGTCTTTGAGACTCCGTTGTCTGTGAATTTTTGGAATGTTGCCTGGTGTTTTACGTGGTATTCTACCTGTATGTCGTGTGCGCTTCCGAAAACTCTTTGTATGTTTTCAGGTATTTCTACGATGCCTCTGGCTGAGTTGTGGTTTCCTTCTATTTTCTTCCACAGTTCTTCTGGTTTCATTCCGAAGTACTTGTTTGCCTGCGCGACTGCCATGAATATCGGGTTGACTTCGTGGAATACGTCTTTGTCATCCGGCTCCTTGTTTTGTTTTATCATGTCCAATGCTTTTGCATTGTATCGCGTGTATGCTATTCCGAAGAAGGGCTCGATTCCTCCTCCCTGCAGTCCTGCGCAGATTGCGATTGTTCCTGTTGGTGCTATTGTTGTTCTTGTCGCGTTTCTTGGTCTTCCTTTTGCCCATTCCCTGTAGTATTGCCCGTTTGCGTCGTATATGCTGTCTTTGTAGTTGGGGAATGTTCCTCTTTTTGGTGTGAGTTCTTCGCTTGCTTCAAGGCTTTAGTTGTTGATGAACGACATTACTTCTTCTGCTTTTTGCAGTGCTTCCTGGCTGTCGTATGGTATGTTTAGCAGTGCGAGTGTTTCTGCCCAGCCCATGATTCCAAGTCCTATTCTTCTGTTTCCTTTTGCCAGTTTTTCTATTTCTGGTATTGGGAAGTTGTTTACGTCTATGACGCTGTCAAGGAATTTGGTTGCGAGTTTTACTATTTCCCCAAGTCTTGCGTAGTCTATTTTTCCCATGACCACGAACTTGCTCAGGTTTATGCTTCCGAGGTTGCAGGCTTCGTATGGCAGTAATGGCTGTTCTCCGCAGGGGTTTGTGCTTTCCACCTGTCCGAGTTTTGGTGTCGGGTTTGAGAAGCTGTTGTTGATTGCGTCCAGCCATATCATTCCAGGGTCTCCTGTTTTCCAGGCGTTTTCGCATATCATGTCAAACATTTCTTTTGCGTTTGTTTTTCCTGCGATTTCTTTTGTTCTGGGATTTAGAAGTTCTACTTCCTGGTTGTTTTTGACTGCTTCCATGAATTTTTTGTCTACTGCTACTGTGATGTTGAAGTTTTCGAGTTTTCCGTCTTCTGTTTTGAATTTGATGAAGTCAAAGACGTCTGGGTGCCAGTATGGGAGTATTCCCATGTTCGCCCCTCTTCTTGTTCCTCCTTGTTTGACTTCGTTTGTCGCGTGGTTGATTATGCTTATTGGCGAGAGTGCTCCGGATGCTACTCCTTTTGTGCTTTTTACTCTGTCTCCTCTTGGTCTTACTCTGCATCCTGAGAAGCCTGTTCCTCCTCCTGTTTTGTGTATTATCATTGTCTGCTTGACAAGTTCTCCCCACGCTTCTATGCTGTCTTCTATAGGAAGCACATAGCAGGCTGACAACTGCTGGAGTTCCCTGCCTGCATTCATTAGTGTCGGGCTGTTTGGCACGAAATCGAAATTGGCGAGCATGTCGTAGTATTGTGTTGCTGTTTTGAGGACTATTTCCTGCGCTTTTGGGTTGGTGTCGAGAAGTTTGTACAGGTTTTGTATGAACTTTCTGTGGTTCTGGTCCTGGTCGCCGTAGCCTTTTGCGCCTATGTGTAATAATAGGAGTTCTGTTGTCTCTCCATTGCCTGAGTCTATCCATTCCTGGCTGTATCTGACTCCTGTGAATACTTGGTCTCGCGGTATTTCAGGATTGTAGAGCAGTTCTGATAGTGCTATGTTTTTTGCCACGTTCCATAGCCAGTGTTCCACGCTGGGGTCGTCTCTTAAATATTTGTCTTTGATGACTTTTCTCTGGTTTTCTGTCAGCAGGATGTTTCCGAATGGTGGCTTGTCCCATAATTTCACTTCTTGCGCGGTGTTTTCTGCCGGTGTCATTATTCGACCTCCAACTCTTTTAGTGATTTGATGGCGTCAACAAACTGGTTTGCGTCCTTGAATTTCTTGTAGACGCTTGCAAATCTGACATATGCTACATCGTCAAGTTTTGCGAGTTCCTGCATTACGAGTTCTCCAATTTTTCTGCTGCTTATCTCGTCCTTGTCTGATTGCCTCAGCACTGCTTCTACTGTTGTTACTATCCTTTCCATGTCTTCTCTTTTCACCGGTCTTTTTTCGCAGGCTCTCATCACTCCTTTGAGGACTTTTTCTCTTGAGAACGGTTCTCTTCTTCCGTCTCGTTTGACAACGCTTATGTCAAACATCTCTGTTCTTTCGTATGTCGTGAATCTTTTTGTGCATTTTGTGCATTCTCTTCTTCTTCTTATCCCGTCAGAATCAGGTGTTAGCCTGCTGTCAAGCACCTTGTTGTCAGTGTGCTGGCAAAATGGGCATTTCATTGCGTGTCACATCTTTTTGTTGCAATTCACTCAAAAAAGACGAAATACCACAACAGATTGTGGTCATCGTCGGAGCAACATACTACAACTTGAAATAGTATTTAAACATTATCGCTCTTTAACATATATTCTGCCCAATAATTTTTCACTATGTTTGACTCACTTGTTAGTGAAACCGTTTTGAAATCTCCGTCGGTAACAAGTTTTTTAAACTCAAACCAAATTAATTTTAATATGCAAATCGAGTTTGAAGTCAAGATTTTGGACATCGACGTGGCCGGGATTCAGAAAAAATTAGCTGAATTGAATGCTAAGAAGCAGTTTGACCGTCTGATGCGCCGTTACATCTTTCAATTCAATCCGCCTGTTAAAGGTCGTTGGATTCGTTTGCGTGATGATGGTAGCAGGATTACTTTGGCTGTTAAGGAGATTGAGGATGAGAGCAAGATTGAGGGCACCAAAGAGGTTGAGGTTGCTGTCGGCGATTTTGAAAAAACCCGCGAATTGTTGCAGGAGCTCGGTTTCAGGCCGAAGGCTTATCAGGAGAATAGAAGAATTCATTATGAGCTTGGCGGTTGCTGCATAGAGCTTGATTTCTGGCCTAAGATTCCTGCCTATCTGGAGGTTGAGGGTGCTTCAAAAGAAGCTGTTGAAGATGCTGTAAAGAAACTCGGTTTTGATTTGTCGCAGACAACAACAATCAGCAATATGAGTGTTTACAATAAGTATGGTCTGGACATTTTTGATTTCAAAGAATTAAAGTTCTAAACCAGCACCGCATTTACTGTTCCGCTCTGTCCTGGTCTTGATGTTACTTTTGCCCTGCCCGCTTCTGTTGTTATGATTGCTCCCTTGACGACAATGTTTCGTCTGACAAAGTGCCTGTTTGCAGGGCATTCTGCTACTGTCTTGATGGCTGACTTGATGTATTTTTTTGTTTTCGGGTCGAGAATGTTTGCGAATTGTGCGACATAGACTTTCATTTTTCTGGAATTTCCTTTTGTTCTGATAGTATTGATTCTTTGCTCGCCTATTTTTGTCATTGCGGGAAGCCTGCCCATCTCGTATTTTCGCCTGCCTCTGGCTGACTTGTAGATTCCGCCTGTTGGCTTTCTTCCCACTTGTCCTTTCTGTATTACTACCATAGTTCGTTGGTGGCTATGGAGTGTTTAAAAAGGTTTCTACGGTGAAAAGCTTTATATCATACTATATCACTTCTATGCGTATGAGGGCTTGGCTGGTTTTGCTGCTGTTTGTACCGTTCGCGTCAGCTTTAGTTATAGAAAACGCGGGTGTTGGCGAGCATCCTGTTCTTTATGGTGACTTGATTGTTTATGAGCGTGCAGGCAGCATTTACTTGTATGATCTCACTGAAAAAACTGAGAGCGAGCTTGCGAAAGGCAGCAATCCTTCTCTTTTCGGTTACACTGTTGCATTTGAGGCAAAAGAAACAGATGTTGACCTGAACAATGACAGCGACAAAGACGATACGATTATTCAGTACGGAAATGTTCGTAATAAAAAGTTTTTCAGCACAAATGCCGCCGGACACAACCCTAATGTTTATTCAGACTTTATTGTGTTCTCAACAAAAGAGTCAGAGCTTGGTGTTGATTTTTCAAATGACGGCGATCTGGATGACGATATTGTGCGTATGTATGATATTGATACTAAGGAAGTCAGCAACACGAAAACAGTTGGAGATTTTCCAGCTGTTAACAAGCGTGCGTTGATTTTTGTTACAGATGAAAAACAGCTTGGCACTGACTTGAATGCTGATGGCGACAAGCTGGATGCTATTTTGAGGGTTTACGATAAGGAGAACCATCAGGTTGCCAACACGAAGATTGTTGCCAGCCGTCCTGTGCTTGTTGCAGAGTCGAATGATGCTGTGTTTTCTTCTGAAGGCAAGCTTGTTGTTTTTGATGCAGTTGCCCAGCAGGGGCAGTTAACTGGCATTGAAGCTATCAATCCTTCAATTTTCGGTGACGTTGCTGTTTTTGAGCACGGCGACAACCTGTACGGTTATTCATTGGCGTCAAAGAGAACTGCGAAACTTAATGTTCTCGGCTCCCAGCCTTCTATTTTCGAGAATGCTGTTGCTTTTGTTTCTTCAGAAAAAGATTTGGGTGATTTAAACAACAACGGCAAAACTGATGAGATGATTGTTCGTTATGCGAAAGCAGAGGACCTTGATGGCGATGGTTTTCTTGATTTTGTTGACAATTGTCCTGCTGTTGTGAATGTCGACCAGGTTGACTCGAACAATAATGGTGTTGGTGATGCCTGCGATAAGGAAAAATCTGAGAAAAAAGAGCAGAAAAAAGAAGAAATTAAAGTGGAAGATAAGACGGAAAGCAATGAATCTCGTAATGAAACTTCTCAGAGTTCTGAAAAAGGTGTTTCCTGGTATTGGTATTTGTTGGTTGTTTTGCTGCTGCCGTTTGCTTATTTCGTCTGCAAATTCGGCTACCGGTATTATAAAAAACGCCAGAAATCGTTCGGATTTTAGTAACATTTAAATACCCCCTATTCGGCTTTTTATTCATTGTTTTATTTGGGGTGTAAAAAATGGAAGCAAGACCGCTTGATGCATTGAATCGCGCTCGCGATAAGAAAGTTATTGTTGAGTGCAAGAATAATAAGCAGTATATTGGCACACTGCGTGCTTTTGATATTCATATAAACGTGGTTCTGGAGGAGACTGAGGAGCGCGTTGAGAACGAGGTTAAGCGCAAGCTTGGCACTGCTTTCATTCGCGGTGATACGATAGTCCTGATCAGTCCTGCATAAAA
>CABMGU010000082.1 GCA_902385765.1 uncultured archaeon
ATGCAAGCAAACATCCCAATCAACAACTGAATATGACTATTGCGCAAGACAATGCAACCCTCCACAAACGTGCGAGGAAAGCTGCAGGCAAAAATACGCAAACGCGCCAACAGCGATGGAACAGTGCGTACAGCAATGCAACCCTCCACAGACCTGCGAGGAGAACTGCCAAAAATACGGCAACACAGCATACTATTCCGATTGTCTGCGACAATGCAAGCCAACAACCACAACAACTACGACAACAACTCCACCGGACTGCAGAGACTCGGACGGAAGCAACATCAACACGGCAGGAGAAGTGCACTTAGGAGACCAAGTATACCACGACACCTGCTATGACAACATGAGAGTCATCGAGTGGACGTGCAAGGACGGAAAACCCTACCAGCAAAGAATGACCTGCCCGGAAGAATGCGTAAATGGAGCCTGTGTTCAAAAACCAAAAACATCTTTATGCGAAGACTCAGACGGAAACAATGTCAACGTGTACGGAGTTGTGCGCTTCGAAGGCAAACAATACACAGACACGTGCATAGACGACCTTCACGTCAAAGAATGGATATGCAGGGACGGCAAGCCGACATCACTTGAGCTAACCTGCGCTGGAAGATGCGTAAACGGCGCCTGCAGCCAGTCGGTAACCGCAATGACTTACAAAGGTTAAACAAATTCCTTAATTTTTTTTATTGCTTCTTTTATCTTTTCCTTAGGCACAGCATAGCTTAATCTGACATAATCCTTCATCCCAAAAGGCTCGCCAGGAATAATCGCAACCTTTGACTGCTCCAACAACTTACTGCAGAAATCCATTGAATCGCCATTTATCTTAACCCAGCAATAAAAAGCACCGGCAGGCTTTTGGCAGTTTAATCCAATAGAGTTCAAGCCATCAACCATCAAGTCACGCCTCTCCCTGTATTCTTTTAAAACAGCAGGATTTTTTCCAAAATCCAAAGCCTTCACAGCAGCTTTCTGCGCAATAGAACAAGGATTAGAAGTCACGTGACTCTGAATAGCAGACATATCCTTGACCAAATCAACAGGACCGGCAGCATAACCAATACGCCAGCCAGGAACGCCAGAAGACTTTGACAAAGAGTTTATTGTAACAGTCTTTTCCCTTATTTCAGGACCCAAAGAAGCAATGCTGACGTGCTCAACATCATAAGTAAAATACTCGTAAACCTCATCAGAAAGAACCATAATATTGTGATTCAAAGCAAGGTCAGCAATCCTCTTAAGCTCTGCCTTTGAAACAACAGCGCCAGAAGGATTATTAGGAGAATTCAAAATAATTGCTTTCGTATCCCTTGAAATCTTCTCAGCAATCAGGTCTGCCTTAAACTGATTATTATCAGTCTGGCAGAAAACAGTTTTAGACTGAGCCATCTTAACCTGCTCAGGATACGTCAGCCAGAAAGGAACAGGAACAATAAAATCACCAGGACCCAAAGCAAAAACCGCATTAAACAAAACCTGCTTAGCGCCATTAGAAACAATAACATTATCAGTTTTGTAATCCAGATTATTGTCGCGCTTAAATTTCTTAACAATCGCTTCCTTCAGCTCATTAATGCCGGACTCAGCAGTGTACTGGGCAAAATTATCTTTCACAGCCTGAATGGCAGCTTCCTTGGCAGGCTCAGGAGGCAAAGTATCAGGCTCGCCAGCAGCAAGACTGACAACATCAACACCCTGCTCCTTCATCCTCTTTGCCTTTGCAGTAATAGCCAAAGTCAAACTGGGAGTGACTTTCATCGAGCATATGAAAAAAGAAGTGATATTTAACACTTTACCCCTAAAACGTGGTCATACTCCCTTAAATAATCTGACAGACAAGAACTTCATATGCGCCAGATAATCAAGGAAGACATACTTGACGTAATAAAAAAAGTAATCACTGCACTAAAAAACGAAGATTACTCCACACTCGCAGAACTAAGCAACCACACAATACACGACGCAAGCATATTCCAGGAAGACGACCCTTTAACACTCGCAGTTCTCGTTTATGCACTTTCAAAAGTAATACACAGAAGCATTGAAAGAGGGCAAACAGCACCAGACGCAGCATCAAGCCTGCAAAAAGCGCACGAAGCACTAACAAACGACGACGACAACGCGTACAGGGCAATAATGAAAGACCTGCTGAGAAACATCGGACAATACGATGCGCAACTCAAACTCTACATACAAGAAGTCATACAACAGGCAAGAATCAAAAAAGCAAGCAAGATATACGAACACGGCATATCAATAGCAAGAACAGCAGAACTTCTCGGGCTGAGCCAGTGGGAACTCCAAAACTACATAGGAAAAACAGTAATGGACATACCACACGACGGAATCAAAGCAACAGACAGACTGAAAAAAGCAAGGGAGCTGTTCAAATGAAAAACATACTCTTTGATTCAGGACCGATAATCAGCCTGACAACAAGCAACTTACTCTGGCTGCTTGATGAATTCAGGAAAAAAGCAAACCTGCTAATGACTTTATCAGTCAAAAGAGAACTTGTAGACAGGCCATTGGAAACAAGACGCTTCAAGTTTGAAGCACTGCAAGTAGAAAGCCTGATACAAAAAGGAACAATCTCTGTCCTAAAAGATGACACAATAACCAAAAAAGCACTTGAACTATCCAATCTGGCAAACACTCTGCTGTCAGCACACGGGCAGAACATCAAAATAGTGCAGATAGGAGAAATGGAAACAGTAGCAGCAGCAATGCTCTACAAAGCAGACGCGGTAGTCATCGACGAAAGAATAACAAGAACACTGCTCGAAAACCCACACGGACTCCATTTGCTGATGGAAAAAAGACTTCACATGCAGCTGCAACACAACGAAAAAGTGCTAAGAGACTGGGAAGAAGCAACACGGCACATCAGCGTCATAAGAAGCATAGAACTGGTGACAATAGCATACGAACAAGGACTGCTTGACAAATTCATCGTAGACATACCAAACTCCAGAAGAGAACTTTTAGAAAGCATACTGTGGAGCGTAAAACTCAACGGGTGCTCTGTAACAGACGACGAGATAGACACGATAGTAAAGACGGAAAAAGTCTAAATAAAAAAGTTTATAAGCAAGATATTATTAGCGAAATTCAAATTTAAAAAAAAGGTCTGAGAATAAGAAACAAATGCTTCATTCTAACGTTCTAACTTCGCAGACGTATCTTTCTGCAACAACAGGTGATTTGAATGACAATTGAAATACCTTCTGGACGAAAAGGAATTATAATGGGCTGTCCGATACCATATGAGTTTTTCAGAACAACAGGAGTCGGAGAGAATGAGTATCAGATACATGCAGGCAGCTATCACGAGGCCATGCGAAGCGCAGGAATAGAGCTTGGAAACCTAATACCGTATACCAGCATACTGCCGGAAATATCAAGAGAAATACCCTTGGAAGTAGGCATCAGGCGCATTGAACACGGAGCAGAAGTCAAAGTAATACAGGCAGCAGCGCACGTAGACAGGGAAAAAGGCGAAGACCGCGCAACAGCAGCAATACTCTACTGCAGGCTGATTCCAAAAAACTCGAAAGACCACAGGCGCGCAAAAGGCCTGGTCTGCGAATACAACGGCAACGGAACAAAAGAAGAGGCACTGGAAAACCTCGAACACTGCCTTGAAGGATTATACACAGGACCAAACAGGGACGGCTTTGCTTTTTCAGAAAAATACGATATGAAAAGGACAGAACCTCTTATAGCAACAATCAGACCAGAGAAAAGATTCGGCACTGCACTCGCAGCATTAGCCTTTGTCAGCTATTTCATACCAGTTCTTGAACAAAACGTATTTCCAACAGATGCAGAAGCATCAGCAATGGTGCAAAGCGCACTAGGAAGAGGACTATAATTCTGTAACTACTATTTATATACTTTAAAAACATATATGTCTGATATGGTGGGTGTTTCGACTCTGAGGAATCCGGAAACCTTGGTTGATCCGTCTGAGATAGCTGACACTATAGCATTAATCGAAGAGAAGGAGAGACTTACTGGAGAGCCCGCAGGAGTGGTAAAAAGGCAAAACCTTGCTCTTGGTTCATCTTATGATGTAGTGTCTGAGAGTGAAGCAGAAAGAAAACTTGGAAAGTGGAATGATTCAGAGATTTATTTAAAATTCTGGCAGAAACCATTCTTCTACAATTTGCAGAAAAAATATAACCCTTGCTAGAATTGCAATCTAAAACAACTTCCTCAAAATCAGCTTGAACCAGTAAGAATACTTATCAGGATTCTGCTCAATATCATTCTTTAATTCCTGCATACCAATCCACTTCCAATCATCAGCCTCAGCAGGATTAATCTTGGGAAAACCATCAAACAAACCTTTGAAAACGTGCAAAAACTCGTGCTCAGTCAAACCATTATCAAACTTAACCTTGTAAATGAAAGTCTTAATCTCCTGCAAAGCGCACTCAAAACCCATCTCCTCCCTCAACCTTCGCTTTGCAGCATCTGCAAGAGATTCACCGGGTCTTGGATGACCGCAACAAGCATTGCTCCACAAACCGCCACAATGATATTTTGACTTAGCACGCTGCTGAAGCATCATCTCCCCTTTAGAATTAAACACTAAAATCGAAAAAGCACGATGAAGCAAAGCCCTCTGATGAGTCTCCAATTTCTCACCAACACCAAGCTCTTTATCGTTTTCATCAACAAGAATAACAGACTCCATATAGTAGAAAAGCACCAGCACTAATATAAACGTAGCGAAACCTTTTAAATGAGGCTATCTGATTAACCTCTATGCTCACTTACAAGCAAAAATGCGCACGATGCAAGAACATGGTTCTAATCACATCCAGAAACCAGTTCCCGATATGCTATGACTGCCAAAAAACAGAACTAGGGGCAAAAATAAGAGACCCAAAAATGAAAAAATTCTTCAACATCCCGGAAGAATTATACAAGACAAGCGGATTCCTGCGCTCAATAAAAATAAGCTATCTCAGATTCGGAAAACTCTCGGACAAACAGATAGAATGCTTCCAGAAAACAGTGAAAGAGATGAAAGGATGCGGTTCCCAAAAAGATACGGACAAAGCCAAATAGCCAAATGCCCATTCTGCGGACAACAGGCAACTACTACAAATGAACAAAAAGTGCCTGTCTGCCTAAAACACAAAAGTTCCAAACTGCAAAACCTGAAATGCGCCTGCGGAAGCTATCTCGACATGAAAATCGGCAAATGGGGACCGTTCTTCATCTGCATAAACTGCGGACCAATAAACATGAAAAAAGCCCTGGAAGCCAATCAAATCTAGCGACTTACTTATCCTCAAGCATCTTCAACAATTTATCAAGACCGCGCTTCTTCAGAACCTTATCAATAGCGCGCTCAACATTTTCCTCTGACTGCTCATTGTAAAGCTCAAGCTCTTTCCTAATCTCGCTTCTGTAAACCTCCAACTCTTTCCTAAGCTCAGGCCTCATTTTCGCAATCATAGAATCAAGAGCAGAATCAACATCAGGCATAACAGGCATCGACTGCTGGATTTCACTCTTAATATCGGGCTTGATGTAGAAATGGTACGAACCAAAAGCGCCTGCAACAAGAGCGACCAAGCCCGCAGCAACAGCTGCAACAGGCTTCAAGACAGAACGCCTGGGTTTCCTGTATTCCTGAACAAGCTCAACAAACTTCTCCATCTTCTCGACCTGCCATTTTGCAATAAACTTCAGGTAAGTTTCATGATACTCTGATTTGTCATCATACATTCCGCGCCACTTAAACCGCTTGGCGAAGTCTGTAACAGGATCGTTCTTGAGCAAACCATCCAAATCCCTCAACTTCCTATTCTCCCGAGCATACAAAGAAGCCTTGTTTTCAATCCAATCTTTTGCGTGACGCAAAGCCATCAAAAAATCAGCGCTTGACATATCACTCTGAGAGTTTGAAGAATCAAAAACATCAGTAATGCCCAACCCTCTCAGCTTTGCCGGAATCTTCCAGAAAGGAGATAATTCTTCGTAATCAACTTGATGAGTTTCAGCTTCCTGATAAGGAGCTTTTTCCATCAAACATTACCAAGCATCTGAAGTATTTAACGCTTCCTACGAAGCGCCATAACTTAATACCTAGTCATTCTTATTATTGTACAATTCCCTGAAAACATGCACGAACACGTTAACCATCTGCTCAGAAGGATTCTGACCCAACTCAGCCGCGCATTGCTTCACAAAAACGACAAAATCAGGATGATTTACGAATTCAAAATCAACATTGGGATTACTTCCTGCTTCATCCTCTTCATAATGCTCAATATACCCATTAACTTGAGCCTTCAGCCCCTCGTAAACCTTATTTGCCCATTCATACGTGATGCCTTTCTTTCGCCAAGGTCCAGGCACGCTTTTTATCCTGAAATCCTCATTCAATATCAAAGTCATTCTTTTCAAAAGCTGTTTTTCCTTGGAATCCATCCTCCCAATTATCTGCTCGCCTTTCACCAAAGCCAAAAATAATTCGTGGAACGTCTCCCGCGATTCAATCTGCTTCAAAACTTCCTGTTCAACAGCAAGCTGTGATTTCAAATGAGATATCAACTTTCCTGCATCCTTTGCAGAAGACAACTTTTCAACAATATGAACCTGATTCAAAAGCAAGTTATGCAGCTCTTCCAAAAGCCGGAAAATATACTTATACCGGCTTTCTGCATAAGCCAAACGGTCATATAGCCTCTGAACTTTCCGAATTCTCTCATCATGCTCAACCGACTCCAAACTATCAACCAGTTCCCTCTCACTCTTTTCTTCCTGTTCGGCATCAGACAATTCCAGCGTCAGCAACTTTTGCAGTCTGGAAACAAAATTTTGATAATTATCCGCTGAAATCGCGCTTATCAACGACTCCTTCTCAGAAAACGTCTTATGATAGTCCTGCCAAATCTTAACAAACTCCTCGTCTTTCAGCCCGAGATCTTTTGCAACACTTTCCTGCGATTTGAAAAGCCTATTCAACAGCCCCATCAACGCTTCCTGCCAAGAACGTCATAAAACACGTCAAACACGCTCTGACCGGTATTGCAACTGTAGAACTGAGCATTAACCTCAGTGCAAGCCTGCTGAATCTTTTCGTTATGCTCGTCAAGCATGCCCTCATACTGCTGTCTTGCAAAAGGATTAAGATAAGTGCGCATAACCTCATTCGTCTCCAAGTCCTTAAGCCTGAAGTCACCCTCCAGGTTCAAATTCTTCTCAACCTTATCAAGAACCTGAATCAAGACAAGCTTATGATTCTTGAAAAAGTACAACGCCCTTTTTATCTCATCAATCGGGTACAGGAAATCACTGATAATCACGACATAAGACTTCGAGCCAATCAACTTCTTATAGCCGGCAAGAGACTGGTCAAGCTTGGTCAAACCCTTAGGCTTCCTGCTGTTCAGATACTCGACCATAGAAGCAAGCTGGGCGCGACCCTTCTTCGGCTTAAACACCTCAAGAGCATCAGAAAAAGTGCTCAAAACAAAACTTTCATTATTTTTCAAAGCAAGATAAGCAAAACCGATGCCAATCATTCCGGCAAAATCAGCCTTTGTAACATTAGAACCGAAATTCATACTGGCAGAAGAGTCAAGAACGATGTGAACAGTAAGATTCCTCTCCTCCTCATAACGCTTCACATACAACTTGTCAGTCCTGCCAAAAACGCGCCAGTCAACACTGCGAAAATCCTCACCAGGAGCATAAATCGCGTGGTCCTTGAAAATCAGACCACGGCCAGTAGCCCTTGAAAAACGCTCACCAATATAGTTGGAGGTAATACGCTTATTGATAATAAGACTAAACCTGTCCAGCTGGTGAAGAAATTCAGTGTTAATCATTTCAACAATGACTTGATAACATCATCAGCATGCATTCCCTGGCGCTCTGCCTCAAAACTAAGCACGATACGATGACGCAGAACAGGGAACGCCATTTTGTTGATGTCATCCTTTGAAACATACTTCCTGCCCTCAATCAAAGCACGCGCCTTGGCAGCAAGAATCAAACCAATGCTGGCTCTTGGAGAAGCACCGTACTCAATCAAGTCCTTTTTCTGACGAGTGGAAGTGACCAATTGCACAGCATACTTCTTGATGTCATTCGCAATAGGAATCATCTTCGTCATATTCTGCAAATACAACAAGCTGTCCCTGTTCAAAACAGGCTTCAAAGCAGCCTTCTTGTAATCCTCAGTAAGCCTGTTAACAATCTCCACTTCTTCGTCAAAAGAAGGATAATCAACCTTAATCTTAAGCAAGAAACGGTCTGCCTGAGCTTCAGGCAAAGGATAAGTACCCTCCTGCTCAATCGGGTTCTGAGTGGCAAGCACGAAGAAAGGCTCCTCAAGCTTGAAAGTAGTATTACCGACAGTAACCTGATGCTCCTGCATTGCTTCCAGCAAAGCAGACTGCGTCTTAGGAGTGGCTCTGTTAATTTCATCAGCCAGCACGACATTCGCGAAAACAGGACCTGGCTGGAACTTAAAACTGCGCTTGCCGGCAGTAGATTCCTCAATAATGTAAGTGCCGGTGATATCAGACGGCATCAAATCAGGCGTGTTCTGAATACGCGAGAACTTCAAATCCATCAACTGCGCAAGAGTCTTGATGGTCAAAGTCTTAGCCAGACCAGGATAACCCTCAAGCAAGGCATGAGAGTCAGCCAGCAAAGCAACGCTGACCTGCTTCAAAACCTCATTCTGTCCAACGATAACCTTATTCAACTCGCTAAAAATAAAATCAAATGTTTTCTTGGCTTCTTCCAGTTTCATCTTAAACAACCTCCTGTTTCGAATATTTATAAATGTGATGTTTGGCTTCGCAGCCAGCCCTCATGATTTCGTAATCTCCTTAAAGTAAGTCTTAACAATCCTCTGATACTGCTTAGGAATCTGCTCCTCGAAGCTCACATCAGCAACAGCCTTGATTTCAGGCGGAGCAACCTCCCTGAACTGCCTGTCCTCGACATCGTGAACAGAACCAATCTCAACATCACTCTTCAACGGGTTAATCTCCAAGTCAAGCTGCTGCTGTCCAAGCTCTGTAACACTCTTCTCACCCAGAATTTCGCTCAAATTCTGGCTTTCCTCAAAGCGAAGCATCTCCTCATTAACATCATATTCCTGATAAGGCTTGAAATCCTTAATCTCCTTCACAGCCTCCTTGAAATCAAAAAACTTGATATGAAACGCAGCAGAACCGATAATGATGAAAGAAATAACCGCCATCACAGCCAGTTCTCTTGTCAATTTACCAAAATTAATGAAAGAAGAAGTCCTGATTTCCTTCATCTTCTGCAAAACTTCCTGATTCAAAGCATCAATAATCTCATTCTGGTCCTTGGCATTATCGGCAACGGTAATCAACTGCTCATTCAGATTCGGAAACTTCTCCTCAATCTTTGAAAAATTAACATCCTTCAAATTTCCACGGGTATGAACAAGCGCGTAAACAACAGCAGGAACCAAAGCGTACCATGTAGGGAAGGTCAGCAGCAAGCAACCGAGCAGAAACAACATAAAAACAACAAGAGCATCGATCACGCTGTTGAATATCACAATCTCCATCACTGCCTGCCTGGCTTCCTTCAACGCATTAACAATAGGTTTTACGGGCATGTGCACAACGCCTTCGCGGCAACACAACTGTTTTTATCTGCCTGATACTGGGCACGCTGGTCTGCGCAAACATTAATCTCAGTAGTCAAACGGTCGTTATCAAGAGTCAAAGTCTTAACAGCATCCTTTTTCGCATCCAACTCGCCTTGCGTATCCCTCAAAGTAGTTTCAGTGCTTTGCAACTCAGTTTCCAACTGCTCCTTGGTAGTCTGAAGCTGGGCTTTCTCGCCCTCCAATTGCTCCTTGGTCGTCTTAACCTCAGTAAACTTCGCGCC
>CABMGU010000083.1 GCA_902385765.1 uncultured archaeon
ATTAACCCTGTGCATCTCCAGGTGATTTCTGGTGCTTTCGTTGTTACGTCTATGACGCATGCCGGGTTGCATCCTTCTTTCTGGATGTTCAGGTCTATCCACCAGGTGTTTGTGCCTTCGTTGCAGAAGTGTGTTGCTTTAAGCGTTCCCTGAGCGCAGTCTCCTGTTTTCGCTATTTGTTCTGCTTCCTTGTAGCTCATTCCGTTGCATGTTTCTGCTGCTGGTGCGCAGGCAAAAAGCAATAGTAAGACGATTATGGCGTATTTCATGTTTTTTCCTCAACCTCCTTTTTGCCTTCTATTAGTTCTTGTTCCTGTTGTTTGTCTAATTTCAATAATAGTGCTTGGAATTCTCCTACGTGTGTTTTTTCTTCTTTTGCGATGTCGAGTAGTATTGTTTTGAGTCGTTTGTCTTCTGTCATTGCAGCCATTTGCTCGTATAGGCTGACTGCGTCGTATTCTGCGATTATTCCTACTCTGAGTATTTCCTTGTCAATGTCTTCTTTTTTTGTTTTGTCCAGTTTTGTTGGTATTGTTGACAGCATTTTTTATCACCCTTTGGAAATAGTTTTTCTTTTGTATTTAAATGTTTTCGGAACTTATTTAAATTAATTGTTGCTATTACTTTTTTTTAGGGTGATTTAAATGGGTGAAACTGCAATTCTAGAGGTAAGAGCGGGTGAAAAGCCGGTCGTTGAATTAAGAACTGTTAATGTTAAGAAGGATTTGGAGCGTCAGGGAGTGGCTGTTGAAGGTGCTTTGGCAGCAATTAGTTTTGGAGAGGCTGATTACCAGTTGCGCGTGATGAATTGTGGGATTCTGGAAATCATTGAATCTGCTGGTTTTGTTCATAAACAGTTGGGGATTTATGCTCATCCTGATGGAAGCAGGGTGGTTGGAAACAGGCACGCTGATTTTTCAAGTCCTGAATGGTTTTCAGATGTTTATTTGGGCTATGGTTGCCGGGAAACAGTTTTGCCGGTTTTTAGAAGGATGGAAGAATTTTATACATGCAATGCCAGTTTGAGAGCAGAATTAACGCCAGTTCAGCCCTGATTTTCTATTTTTCTCAATTAACAACCTTTTAATATAACTTGTATGTTTGTTCATTAGTTTTTTAAAAAAGGTGAGCAGTATGAACAAAAACAGTAACAGGGTTCTTTCTCTTGATGAGATTAGAAGGATATATTTTAATCGTCCGACCACGAGTTTTTTGATTATTAATGATTTGAGGGCTGTGCCTGGTGATATGAATGACGGTCTTGTTAATTTGTTGGAAAAAGAGCGCTTTGCTTTGGTTTTTGACTGGGATGGCTCCAGGGAGTATGTGCGGGTTTACGCTGATGGAAAAAAGAATGCGATTTGGCATTCAATGATGCCTTCGCAGAAAAAACAGTATTATCGCTGTGTTTTCTTCGGCTACGGAAATCACGAAAGGGTTGTTCGGGTTATGGGTAATGTTGAGTCGTTTATGGCTGACTTGAAGCTTATTTCAGGTCATCGTCCTTTGGCTATCGAGAACGGAAGAGCGTATTCTTTATCCACGCAGAGTGCAGAAGAACGTGGATTATGATTAGTGCAATGAATGCTGCGCTTGCAAAAATGTGAGTGTACATTATTTTTATTCCTGGCGCTTTCCACACCATTATGCCTGTTACCGCCGATATTAGCATTGCTATTAGCGCCAGTACGTCCACAATCAGGAATTGGTTTGCTTTGTCCATCAGTTCAAGTATGGCAATTACCCTTTTAAATTTTGCGGAGCATCCGTGAACAGGTCTGGAAATAGTGTTTTTTGTGCTTTTGAGATTGCTCTGCCGTATTCAGGCCCGTATGTTTCCCTGAAATCAGGTGTGAAGTTGCCTTCTGTTATTTCTTTGTAATGCAGTCTTGGCCGTTCATATGAGTTTTCCAGGCATCTCTCCACGAGTTTTTTTGCCTGTTCTACATTTCCTTCTTTTAATGACCTGTATATTCTTATGCATCGTTCCAGCTGCGCTATGTTTTTTTCTGCTTTTCTTCTTTCCTGTATGTCTCTTTGGCATATTTCTTCTTCAAATTCCTGCAGGTATGCATCTATTTCGCTCATGCATCCTGTAAAGTTATACTGTAAGATAAAGTGTTCCTCAGGAAAAGTTGAGTACAATAATGCTTTTAAAGAGTTGATTTTTTGTCAAAGTTATGAAAGTGGCTAAAAGGCGTATCGGCGATAAAGAGGTTTTTCCTTTTACGATTCCTTCTGGCATTATTACTACTGAAGTTTCTGTTCTTGAGCGTATTGCGTGGAGCGTTCCTGAGATTGGTATCCTGACAACTAAAAGCATTGGTCCTGAGCCGAGGGCTGGCAATCGCGAGCCGATTTTGGCAGAGTATGCTCCTCATTGTTTTGTTAATGCTGTTGGTTTGACTAATCCTGGTGCTGAGGAGTTTGCAAGAAGATTGAAGTCAATTAATATTCCTCGTGAAAAGTTTCTTCTGGTATCCATTTTTGGAAAGGATGCCAAGGAATTTGCTTCTGTTGCAGAGGTTTTGAGGCCTTATGCTGATGGTTTTGAGCTTAACTTGTCTTGTCCTCACGCAAAGGGTTATGGTATGCAGCTTGGGCAGGATCCTGTTCTGGTCAAGGAGATTGTTGAGGAAGTGAAGAAGGTTTGTAATAAGCCTGTTTTTGCTAAATTGACTCCCAACACTAATAATATTGCTGATATTGCAAGGGCTGCGATGAATGGGGGCGCTTATGGTTTGACTGCGATTAACACTGTCGGTCCTGGTGCTTTCGTTTTTGACGGGCATTATGTTTTGACTAATAAGGTTGGCGGATTGTCTGGCAGGGGGATTACTCCTGTAGGCATTAAGTGTGTTAAGGAGATTGCTGATGCGCTTGGTGACGTGCCGATTATCGGTTGCGGAGGGATTTATACTGCTCAGGATGTTGTTTCTTATGCAAAGGCTGGTGCTTCTTTCTTTGGTGTTGGAAGTGCTTTGGCGGGAATGAATGTTGATGATATGCCTGCTTATTTTCAAAATCTTGCAAATGATGTGTCGGCTGGAACAAATATTGCTGAAATTCTGCTGAAAACAGTTGATATGAAGTATAAGAAGTTTAAAGTTGGAGAAAAAATCAGTTCTGCGCAGGATTTCCACGTGTTGAAAATGGCTGAGCCTCTTGAAGCGTCTCCTGGACAGTTTGTTTTTGCCTGGATTCCTGGAAAGGGCGAAAAGCCTTTTTCTGTGATGGATACTCATCCTCTGACGATTGGCTTTTTGGAGCGGGGTTGTTTTACAAAGGAATTGGCAAAGCTGAGCAAGGGCGATGAACTTTATTTCAGGGGGCCTTATGGGAATACTGTTTCAACTTCCAGACATCTTGTGCTTGTCGGTGGCGGTTCTGGAATTGCAGGCATTTATCTTTTTGCTAAACAAAACCGTGCACAGATTTTCGTGGGTGCAAAAGATATTGCTCACGTTCCTTGCCTTGATGATTTGGAGAATATGGGAGACTTGCACGTTGCGACTGAAGACGGTTCTGCTGGCTACAAGGGTTTTGTTTCTGATTTGATGCGGGAAAATCTTAAAGTTGGTGATTGTTTCATTAATTGTGGTCCAAGACCGATGCTTGATGCGGTTTTGCCTATAGAATTGCCGTATCGCATGCGTATTTATTCTTCTTTGGACAGGATGACAAGGTGTGGCGTGGGCATTTGTGGCAGTTGTGCTGATGATGAAGGGCGTAGGACCTGCAAGGAAGGTCCGTTTATGCCGCAATGATTTTAAACCCTTCATAGTGCAGTATTGTTATGAAGCTCGGTGTTTTGTATTCTGGCGGC
>CABMGU010000084.1 GCA_902385765.1 uncultured archaeon
ATCAGTTGTCTTTCAAGTTTAAGAGTGTTGGTTTGCCTGAGGAGTTTTCTTCCTTGGATTCTACCTTGATCTTCCAGGCTTGTTATCCTTATAAGACTACTGCCAGCGTGCCTGTCTGCATTGATCCTGATATTAGCGGGCTTGTTAAGAATAAGCCTTGCACTGCCAAGCCTGTGGCGTTGAGCAATGGTCAGGGCGGTCCTGTCGGTGTAACTAAGGTTTCTTCTGTTATGGCGCCTGAAGAAGGCAGGGTTCGTCCTTATTTCGAAATCAGTATTCAGAACTTGGGCAGGGGCACTGTTTTTGCCAAGGATGCTGTTTTGCTTGCCTGTCTTGGTGGTCCTGGTGCTTTTAATCTGAGCGAGGTTGGTGTTCGTGCTACTGTGCAAAACAATGAACTGATTTGCACTCCGGGTGTTGTCAGGCTTGACCCTGGCAAGGAGTCGACTGCAATTTGCAAGTTTGCTGAGGCGAAGTATGGTGCTGAGTCTGGTACTTTCAGCACTGTTTTGAATGTTGAGCTTGATTACGGCTATAAGGAAGTTGTCGCTTGGCCTGTGGCTGTTGTTCGTCTTCCAGGTCAGGCGTCTTGTGCTGTTCATTAACCAAAAAGTATTTATAAGGAAGTGATTGAAATGAGGTGTATGAAAAAGAGCGTGTTTGTTCTGGTGTTCTTGATGGCTTTATTTGCTTGTAGTACTACAAAAACGACCCAGCCTCCCACTGGTGAGTTCCGTTATGGCACTGAAGGCTTGTCGATGTCTTTTGTTGCGAATATGCCTCCTGCTCGTGTTTATGATAATAGTCCTTTTATTGTGACGCTTTTGGTGGAGAATAAGGGTACTTCGCCGGTTTCAAATGCTTATTCAAGGTTTTATCTTTCGGGTTTTGATCAGAACATTATTTCTGGTATCAGCACTCAGGGCACGTCTGTCACTGGTGATGTATTAAGGGGCAGGGATCAGTATATGCCTAAGGGTGATGTTGATACGATTACTTTTACCGGGCAGATTCCGGTGTTGACTATTGAGAAATACCAGCCTGTGATTTTGGCAACTGCTTGTTATGCTTACAGCACTGTTGCTAATCCTGCTGTTTGTTTGGACCCGAATCCGTATGGGGCTACCAGTGTTCAGAAGGTTTGCACTCCGGGTGCTGTTTCGCTTGGCAGTGAGGGCGCGCCTGTTGCTGTGACCAGTGTGAATGTTGAGCCTTCGCCGGGCACCACAAGATTTACTATTAATGTACAAAATGTTGGTGGTGGAGACGTCTTTGACCCTGCAGTTTTGAGTTCTTGCAGTCCTTATGGTCCTGGCTTGGCGTTTAACCAGATTGACATCGTGCATCTTTATGATGTTTCTGTTGGCGGAATCAGTATTAAGAATAGTTGCAGGCCTCTTGATGCGAACGGCAATATTAGATTGGCAAACGGAGCTGGAGCTGTGTACTGCGAGGTTTCTGGTCTTAAAGGGCAGAATGCCTACATTACGCCTTTGAGTGTCGAATTGTCTTATGGTTATAGGCAGGGAATTTCCAAGTCTGTTGAGATTCGCCACGTTGTTACATCGTAAGTTTTATAAGCAAAAGGTTCTGTTAAATATTAAAAATGAGGCGATTGATAGTCATTGTGGCTTTGGCTTTTCTTGTAGTTGCTTGTACTGGCGGGGAGACTAAGGGCGCTGTTAGTATGACTTCTCCTTTTATTGGTGGTACTCAGGGTCTTGCTATTGCTTTCCAGGATTATAGGGCTGAAGTTTTTGATGGTGGTCAGGACCCGTTTGACGTGATTGTTAAGCTGGAGAATAAGGGCGAGGCTCTTGTTCCGAAGGATAATGTTCGTGTTAGGCTTACTGGCATTAATCCTGCTGAGTTTGGCAAGTCTGAGTCATTGTTGACTTTGCTTGCTCCTGATGATGTTGTTGAGACAAGGAAGACTGAAACTGGCGTTTTGGCCGGTCCTGCTGTTTTTACTGAGTTTGTTGGTTTGAATCATAATGGAAAGATTTCTGGCGCTTCTGTCCAGTATACTTTGAGGGCTGATGTTTGCTATTTGTACAGGACTAAGGCGGTTAGTAAGTTGTGTGTGCGTGATAACTTGTTGACTCCGAGGGCTGGCGGCATTTGTGAGATTGCTGAATCCAAGTCGGTTTACAATAGTGGTGCTCCTGTTCAGATTGCCGATTTTAGTGAGAGTGCTCGTGCTAAGGACAAGCTCGGGTTTACTTTTGACATTAAGAATATTGGTGCTGGCAGTGTTTTCCAGAGGAATACTTTCTGTGACAGGACCACTCGTCAGCCTGAGCACAGGGTTTACGTAATTGTTAAGTCGGGTTTGTCCGGCTTGACTTGCACTGGTCTTGAGAGTGGTGATATTATTGCTGAGGGTTTTGTAACGCTTTATGGCGGTTCTAAGACGATTTCCTGCAGTCAGACTATTGCATCGCGTTCTGATTATGAGCAGGTTATTGGTGTTGAAGTTATTTATGATTACGAGGAAACCATTCAGAATGCGTTGACTGTTAAGAGTGCGGGCGAGTAACCGCGGGGTTTGAGAAGGGGCCGGCGGTTGAGGCCCCTCGGAATGATTGCGAAGCCTATAATCAAATAATCACTGACTTCCCGCAAGAACAAACTGTGCTAATAGTGCTTCTAACTGTATGAATTCATCTGCTCCTTCTACAAGCCTGAATTCTGTTTCTCCGCATTTGTCTATCAGCATTACCTTCTTTCTGCCGTCTACTTCAAGGTTCCAGATTTCGCTCTGTATTTGTTTGATTGCATCAAGTCCTGATAGTCCATAGCGTAGCATTACGTCTAATAGTTTGTCTCTTGCTTTTATGAAGTCTCCTTTTAGTGCTGTTGCGAGTACTTCTTTGACTTCTTTTGGTTCTGCTACTGATGCGAGTGAGAATACTATTTCTGGCGTGATTGTTTTTTCTGATGCTGCGCTTTGCATTATGTTTGTTGCTCTTCTGCAGTCGCCTTCTGCTATTGTTACGAGTGCTTCTTTTGCTTCTTGTGATATTGTTAGTTTTTCTTTGTCTGCTATGTTTGTTATGTATGGTACTAATTGTTCTTTTGTTAATGGTTTGAATCTGAATATTGCGCACCTGCTTTGTATTGGGTCTATGATTTTGCTGCTGTAGTTTGCTGCGAGTATGAACCTGCACGTGCTTGTGTGGTTTTCCATTGTTCTTCTGAGTGCTTGTTGTGCTTCTTTTGTGAGCGCGTCGCACTCGTCCAGGAATATGATTTTGAATGGTACGTTTCCTATTGCTTTTGTTCTTGCGAAGTCTTTTACTTTGCTTCTTACGATGTCTATTCCTCTTTCATCGCTCGCGTTTAGTTCAAGGAAGTTGTCTCTGTAGTATTCTCCGAAGAATGCTCTTGCTATGACGAGTGCTATTGTGCTTTTGCCTACGCCTGCAGGTCCTGAGAATAGCAAATGTGGCAGGTTTTTTTGTTTGACAAATGCTTTGAGTTTTGCAACTATTGCTTCTTGTCCTTTTATGTCTTCAAATGTTTTTGGCCTGTATTTCTCTGTCCAGATTGATGAGTCTTCTGCCATCCCCGAATAGTTCTATCTGTAATGTGTATAAAAAGATTGTTGTTAAAGAATTACACTATGTCTTCTTCTGATACTACGAGGAAATCTCCCATTGCGATTACTGCGCTGAATGGTATGAGAAGGTTTCCTTCTTTGCTTTTCTCTAGTTCCAGTTTTTCTGTGTATTGTGTGGGGTTTTTGAGTACTACGTGGATTAGTTCTCCTGATTTGACTTCGAATGCTATGTCTCCTACTTCTCCAAAGCGTTTTCCGCTCTTGCTGACTACTGTTTTGCCTATCAGGTTTTTTGAGAACTTCTTTTGATCGTCAACCATTGTGTATCACCTTTCTTGAATGATAACAGCTTTCAAATTTGCGAGATATTTAAACCTTTCTGTTGGGCTTTTAAGTCGTTGCATGCCGGGCATTTCCCGCACCCTTTTGGCAGTTCTTTGGTTTCTATGCATTCTCTTACTTTTTTTGTTGTGTCGATGACTTCTTCCTTCATGAATGGGTTCAATACTATTGTTCTTCTGGAATTGTGGTCTATGTAGTGTATTATTGCTTCTGGTACTTGTACGCTGAATTTGTCTTCGAGCATTAGTGCGTATGCTGTTGCCTGTATTCTGTGCCCGTCCCATACTCCTTCTTTTGGCGGGTTTCCGCTTTTGAGTTCTACTGGCAGTATTTTTGTTTCGTGGCATTCCAAGCGGTCTATTCTTCCTTTCAAGCCCAGCTTTTCGCTTTGCAGTGAGTATTCTGTTTTGACTTTTGGGGTTATTGCGTTCCATAGTTGTTCGCCTGTTAGTCCTTTTTCCAGCAATGGAATTATTACGCTGGTTCTGTCTTCTGCTTCGAATTTTGCTATCGGCAGTGCTTTCTGGAATGCGGTTGTTAGTGGCACTTTTACTGTTCTTAGTGCGTTTGAGTGTTCTGTTACTATTGTGCGCAGGAGTTGTACGTATGTTGTGTGTAGTTTTTCTTGTACGTTGTCTGTTTTTTTGAGTTCTGTGACGAGTTTTTGTTCTTCTTTTGTTATGTTTTCGTGCAGTTTGTGTTTTATCAGTCCGAGTATCATTACGTCTTTTGGCACTTCTTCTATTCCTAATACGTACGACTGGTAGAATTGTACTGGGCAGTATATCCAGCTGCTTAGTGCTGATACTGGTATGAGCATGTTCTGCTTCTTTGACTGCCCGCTTTTATAGCTTGCGGCTGGTTGTCCAGTGGCTATTCGTACTGCCCAAAGACCAGCACGACACAAACTTTAAATATGGTGTTGCTAATCAAAAATTATGGATGTTCAAAAAAGATTTGATTTTATTGCAAGGAATACTGATGAGGTTTTGATGCCTGAGGAGCTTAAGGCTTTGCTTGAGACTGATACTCCTTTGAAGCATTATATTGGTTTTGAGATTTCTGGCAGGGTGCATCTTGGCACTGGTCTTGTTACTGGTATGAAATTGTCTGATTTTCAGAAGGCTGGCGTGAAGTGCAGTTGTTATCTTGCTACGTATCATGCCTGGATTAATAATAAGCTTGGCGGTAATTTGGACGTTATCAGGAAGGGTGCTGCTTATTTTAAGGAGGGTTTGGTTGCGAGTATGCTTTGTTCTGGTGCTGATCCTGAGAAGGTGAAGTTCATTTCAGGTGATGAGTTGTATCATAATAATGATGATTATTGGCGTATGGTGATTGATATTGCCAAGCATACTACTTTGAATCGTTCTATGCGTGCTACGACTATTATGGGCAGGCAGTCTGCTGGTGAGATGCCTTTGGCTTGGTTGATGTATACTCCTATGCAGGTTGCTGATATTTTTATTCAGGATTTGAATTTGGCGCATGCTGGTATGGATCAGAGGAAGGCGCATATTATTGCGAGGGAGATTGGTTTGAAGATTAAGCCTCCTTCCGGAATTCCGTACAAGCCTGTTGCAATTCATCAGCATCTTATCTTGGGTTTGCAGAAGCCTTCTATCTGGCCTGTTCCCAAGGAGCGTTTGCAGGAGTTATGGTCTCAGATGAAGATGTCTAAGTCTGTTCCTGGGAGTGCTGTTTACGTTCATGATGAGCCTGATGAGATTAGGGAGAAGATTAACAATGCTTTCTGTCCTGAGGCAGAGATTGAGTTTAATCCTATTTTGGATTGGGCTAAGCATTTGATTTTTGCTCGGGAAAGGCCTGAGTTGGTTGTTGAGCGTCCTGCCAAGTTTGGTGGCATTGTTACTTTTGATAATTATCCTGAGCTTGAGGCTGCTTATTCTACAAAGAAGTTGCATCCTGTTGATTTGAAGAAGGCTGTTGCAGAGTCTGTTATCAAGTTGTTGGAGCCTGCGAGGAAGCATTTTGCCAAGCCTTCTGTTGCCAAGCTTAAGGCTGAGATGGAGAGTTTTGTTGTCACAAGATAATTCTGAGCAACATTTATATACTGCAGTATAGGGTTTGAATTTCGATGGGTGACAAGGATACTATAACTTACGTCTACCAGACCAATGTGAGTGGTGTGGAGGAAGAGAACCGTTTTCTTCGTGAGAGTGTTGAGAATCTTGAGAAGGAGTTGGAGAAGTTTAAGCGTACTCCTTTGATTTCTTGTGAGGTTAGGGATTTTGTTGATGATAAGGTTATGGTGCGCTTGCCTAATGGTAATGAGTTTTTGGTTGATATGGCTGAGGGTTGTGGCAAGATTTCTATTGGCGATAATGTTCTTGCTGAGCAGAAGAATTTGACTGTTGTGAAAAGGATTACGCAGACAAGGCGTTATGATGCTGATAAGTTTGTTATTGTTGAAAAACCAAATATTTCTTGGGAGCAGGTTGGTGGTTTGAAGGAGCAGGAAAGGGACATTAAGGAGGTTATTGAGCTTCCTTTGCTGAAGCCTGAGCTTTTCCGAAAAGTTGGTATTGAGCCTCCTAAGGGAATTTTGCTTCACGGTCCTCCAGGCACTGGCAAGACTTTGTTGGCAAAGGCTGTTGCTGCTTCTACTAAGAGCACTTTTATTGAGGTTGTGGGTAGTGAGCTTGTTCAGAAGTTTATTGGAGAAGGCGCAAAATTAGTTAAAGAGATTTTCCAGCTCGCAAGAGAAAAAGCTCCGAGTATTATTTTTATTGATGAGATGGATGCGATTGCTGCTGTGCGTATGGACATTGGCACTTCTGGAGAAAGGGAAGTCCAGCGTACTTTTATGCAGTTGCTTGCTGAGATTGATGGTTTTGAGCCTTTGGCTAACGTTAAGATTATTGGTTGTACTAACAGAAAGGATATCTTGGATCCGGCAATCATTCGTCCAGGAAGGTTGGACAGGCTTATTCATGTTCCTTTGCCTAATGAGGAAGCCAGAAGGGAGATTTTCAAGATTCATACGAGGAATATGTCTTTGGGCAAGTTGAATATGGAGAAAATCATTAAGGCTTTGGATGGTTTTAGTGGTGCGGAGATTAAGGCTGTTGCTACTGAGGCTGGTTATTTTGCGATTAGGGATAACAGGACCAAGGTTGAGGAAAAAGACTTTACTAATGGTGTTACTAAGGTTTCTGCTGAAGTTGAGCTTGAAGGTCAGGATTATTTGAAGATGTTTGGGTAACCGCCAGGGGTTGAAGGGGGCATGGCGGTTGAGTGCCCCCTGGTATGATTGCGTAGCCTAGAATTCTATATTACTGCGTCAATGCACACCCTGTATCTTCTTATTCCGACTTGTTGTGTTTTGACTGTTTTGCTTTTGAGTTTTAGTTTTCTTGCTGGTTCTTCGAGGTCTTGTTCGCTTGCGAAGTCGTAGATGTGTAGTTTTGTTCCTTTTTTTGCGAATTTAAGTAATGCAGGAACGAGTTTGATTCCTTCGTGTGGTATTGCTGAGATTATTCTGTCGAATTTGCCGAGTTTGATTTTCCTGATATCTCCTTTTACGAGTGTTATTTTGTGTCCGAGCTTGTTTATTTTGACGTTCTCGATTGCGTATTTGTGTGCTGTCGGATTTACTTCTACTGCCGTTATTTGTGCTGGCGTGTATTTTGCAAGGACTAAAGGATACGGCGCTATTCCTGAGCCTACTACGAGTATTTTTTCTCTTTTTTTGACGAGTTTGGCAATTCTTAGCCTTTCGCTTCCGAGTCTTGGCGAGTAATAGCATTTTGCTACATCTACTTTGAGTGTTATTCCGCTTTCTTTTTGTGTTGTTTCAAATCTTTTTTGTCCTGCTATTATGCGTAGTTTTTGTGTTCTGTATTTTCCTGTGTGTTCGCCTGCTGCTGCGACTGTTTTGATGTTGTGAAGAAGCGCGAGTATTGTTTGCCCGATTAGTTTTTCTCTTTTTTTGAGCTCTTTTGGTATTTCTATTATTGCTATGTCTCCTACTACGTCATAGCTTGTTCTCAAGAAGTTCATTTCTTTCTGGGTTAGTTTTCCTGTTAGTGCTTCTTTGAGGTTCACGTGAAGTCTCCGAGTCCTTTTTGGTGTTTTGCTGGTGCTATTGCGTCTAAGGTTTTTTCCACTCTTTCTTTGTTGAAGTCGTGTTGTTCTACTAAAAATGAATATGCTTGTTGTCTGTCAACTGGTTTCCAGTTTAGTTCGTAATCTTCTGTTACTGGCATTGTTTTGAAGAGTTCGAGTATTTCTTTCCAGTTTTCGAGTGGGTGTTTTGTGAATATTTCTTCTGCGGTTTTGTGTTCTTTTACTATTGTCAGTCATTTTTTTGGTCCTATGCCTTTTACTCCTCCTGTC
>CABMGU010000085.1 GCA_902385765.1 uncultured archaeon
AAGAAGGTATCAGTAGTTTTCTTCTTCGATTTTTTTTTTTATGGGCTTGAATTGTTTTTTTTGTATTCTGTACAGTGCTATTAGCTCGTTGTTTTCTATGTTGTTGAATTTTGTTTTTTTTCGTGCGTCTATGAGTTCGATTGCGCTTCTTAGTGCGTTGTATGATTGTCTTGCGAGGCTTGGGTCCAGTTTGTTTAGAGCCATTGAGCCGTAAACTGATGATAGTAAGACGTGCCCTTCGGGCTCTTCCGGCCTGAATTCTGTGATTTTTTTGATGTCTTCGAGGGCTTTTTCGAAATAGCTGTTTTCTGTCTGTGCTGTCTTGAATCTTGTTTGGAACCTGTGCCATCTGTATTGTGCTGTGTCTTTGGTTGCTATGGCGTTTGTGAAGCATTCCTCTGCTAAGCTCAGGAATCCGTTTTTTGCGCATATGAGTCCTTTTGTGTCGTATGCTTTGTCTGTTTTGTCGAGTGTGATTGCTTTGTCTATCCATTCGAGTGCCTGGTTGAAGTCTCCGCTTTGTGACGTGCAGTCTGCGTATTCTATCATTGCGTCGTATGTGTTGTTTCTTTTGAGCATTGCCGTGTAGAATGCGTTTGCTGCGCTGTTGTACAGTCCTCTTTTTTGTAATGGGTCGGTTTCTGTCTCTGCCGTGCTTTTCAGTATTATTCCTCTTTGGTAATCATTTACGATTTGTTCCAGTGCTGGCGTTTCCTGTCTTTGCGTGCTTGCACAGCTTCCGAGAATTATGCTTCCTGCTACAAGTGCTTCAAGTAGGAGTTTCATAGGCGTTTGTAAGAGTTTCTAACTTAAAAATTCTTGCCAGTCTAGTCGCCTGTTGCTTCGTATGCAGAAGCCGGTGTTAACAGAAGGTACGCTATGTTCAATATGCCTGCTTCGTCTGTTACTGGTTTGCCTATGGCTCATGATACTTCGCTGTCAATGCCTTCAAAATCACGCTCTTCAGACAAGTTGAAAAGCCTGTATTCGAGCGCTGGATCCTGGCGCATTATTGCGCTTAATTGTTCCGCTAATTTGTTGTCTTCACTCATAACTTGTCGCTACCAGTAAGTGGTTTATAAAGCTTGCGGGTTTTCGTAGTTTATATCTTGTAGAAGTCGTCTATTATTTTACCGAGCAGATTGTCATATTTTTGGGCTATTCCTGCGAGGTCTTCATCTGTTAGTTTCAAAAATTCTTCTGCATCTTCTGGTGTTGGCGGTGTTGTGCCTATCGCTCCCCACCCTGTGTCTTCCAGCAGTTGGTTTATTGTCATTTTCTTTGTGCAGCTTGGAACTGGTTTATATGTTTTGCTTTTTTTGTATCGACGCTGTTCTGAAAGGTTTCATTATCCTCTTGTTGCCTTTCCTGTTTTTCTGTGTTTTTCCTGAAAAGAATTCAACGGTGTCCGTAAACCTTTCAGCTTTCTGGTCGATAGAAATTTTAATTGGTATCGCATAACCTTTAAATATGTCTGTGGCCTCGATAAGTTTGATGAAAGTATTAACAGCAATCGTTCAGAAAGATGAGAATATGTATGTGGCGAAGTGTCCTGAGATTGGTACTGTGAGCCAGGGCGCCACTATTGAGGGAGCGATTGCTAATTTGAAGGAGGCCACTGAGTTGTATCTGGAAGAGTTTCCCGTGAAAGGGGTTTCTCGACCTTTGTTTACAACTTTTGAGGTGGCTGAGATTGTCAAGGCTTAGGAAGGTTTCTGGAGAATATTGCGTTAAAGTCTTGTGCAACAGGTTTGGTTTTCGTGTTGTCCGCCAGCGTGGAAGCCATATTGTTCTGAAAAAAGACGGTGTTGGTACTGTCGTGCCAAATCATAGGGAATTGAAGATAGGCACGTTGAAAGGGGTTCTTGAGCTTGCAAAAGTAAGTGAGGCTGATTTTGCAAGGTATTGTTGAACGCCGGCTAAATGAACGCTGTCAGTAAACTTTCCGGTTTTAAAGCGATACAAATTTAAATTAGTTCGTCCTGCATTTGTTTTGCGAGCACGGTATGGTGAGAAAAATGCAAAAGTTGGAATTGGAACACAAGGATGCTGAGGGTGAACTTAGTGAGTGGGCCAAACGGCAGCTTGCTATTGCTCGTGCAACGCCGGACTCTGAGTATATTCCGCACGAAGAATTGAAGAAGCGAATACTTCAGAAATGAGTTTTGTCGTGCGATGGCATCTTCTGCTGATAAGATGCTGAACTCTCTTCCAGGGAATATTAGCACCCGGATAATGAAGAAATTGGATTTGATAGCACTCGAGCCATTCAGATATATTGAATCTTTTGTTGGAGATTATTATAAGATTCGAATTGGTGAATACAGATTATTATGCGATATCGATGCTGAAAAAAGAGTTATTAGTGTTCAAATTTTTGATAAGCGTGAGCGAATCTACTAAACAAACGCCATCACTATATTCGTAATGAGTATTCCAAGTAATACAAAGCTTACTGATTTCCAGATTGTGCCTGAGTATGGTGTGATTTTTTCAAGTGCTGTTACAAACATTCTTCCGCCGTCTATTGGTCCTAATGGTAATAGATTGAACAGTCCAACTCATAAGCTAAGCAAGTACACCCAGAATATGAGTTCTTTGAACCACAGTACAGTGTATGTTGCCCAGGTTGGAGCTCTCAAAGGA
>CABMGU010000086.1 GCA_902385765.1 uncultured archaeon
AAATAAAGCTTTCATACCTTCCTTCTTTCATTCCTAAAGAATTGGAAAAAATGCAGGCTGATATGTTTGCAAGAGCCCAGAAGTGGCTTGCAGATAACTCTGTTCAGGCTAAGACCTGGAAGGATTTCGAAAAAGCTGCTAAAGAAAAGAAATTGATTTATGCTTCCTGGTGTTGTACTGCTGAGTGTGCAGAAAAAATCAAATCTGAAACAGAGGGTGTTAAGTGTTTGACTTTGCCTTTCAGTCACGAGCCTCCTTTTGCGAAGTGTATTTTGTGCGAGAAGCCTGCGAAGTCTGTGGGCGTGTTTGCGAAGTCGTATTAGACATTTCTCTTCTTAAGCCGCGGTCTTTGACTGATTTTCTTCTCCCCTTGCAAGGCGTGGGGAGAGAAAATCACTTGAGCTTGCCCAAGCACGGCGCTTGAACACTAGAAACCTTTATATATCAATTATGTATACAATTGATATATGGGAGAAATGGTTCATTTAAGGCTTGACAAGGAGATGAAATCTCGTATTAATGAGGTTGTTCATAACGGTTTATTTTCTAACATGACTGAGTTCATTCGCGAAGCTATTCGCAAGAGTATTGATGAATACGAGACAAAGAAAGCCATTCGCGGTTTGGAACTGCTGAGAGGAAAGGGTCATTTGCTTACCAAAGCGGAGCAGAAGCGCGCAAAAGCTGAATTAAAGCACATGTCTGCTTCAGAGCTCTTCAGGAAGTACGGCCTTGATTGAAAAGTTTAGGAAATGATTTTTGTTCCTTGTCACTATTAAATCTGCTCCTGCATTTATGGCCAAAACCGCGTGTTTTTCATCGCCTTTGTGCTCGTGCTCATCTTCAACCGTTATTATTTTCTTGTTCAAGAAATTCAGGAGCATCCGAGTGTCATCCTCTTTTATCATCCTATGCAACTCGTTTAAGAGGTGGTTGGATAGAATGATGTAAAACTCACAGGAAACCGCGCGTTTAAACACGCTAAACGCAGGTCCGCTCAAGTCTTTTCCTTGCTTATTTTTCCGTTCCAATAAATAATCCAGAAACACGTTTGTATCAACATAAATCTTCATGTGGTGTGTGATGTTCTACCTATTAAAATTTCTACCGAAGGAAAAGTTGAAAAGATTGCAGACTGTTCAGGAAAGTTTTCAGGAAGATGATGAAAAACCGTAATTCTTACGTATATTCTCGAATAAATAAATCCTTTAAAACTCTGGTATTTTGGGTTCTCGGTTATGGCCGGAAACGAATTTTTTGATCCTGAGAAGCTTTCCAATATGATTCATCATGCCAGGATGGATAGGAAGACAGAAGTCGCGCTTTTGAATGATTTTTTGTATGTTCCTTGGTTTTACAGGAAGATTCCTGATATGGGCTTTGAATGCAGGCGCTGTTATGATATTGTTGTCTTTGATCCTCAACTTCATAAGCGATACACTTTTGGCAAGGTTGCTATTGACCATTATGTTGGTGATGGTGACGGTGATTATGACCGCTTTGAGCTTTTGCGCTTGAAGATTGGTGCTTTTGAGCTTTCCAATGGCCGTATTCCTGACTGTATTGTTGAGATTTCTGCTTTTGGTGAAAGGCCGGAAAGAAAGGACTATGAGCGCAGTTTGTTCCGCAGAAAGCCTGCTGATTTGTCTTCTGTTCTTCCGACTGAATGGTTTTTAGCAAATCGTGTTGTGTCTTCTTGACTAGCTAAATCTTTTAAAACTCTAATATTTGGCGCTCTTGTTATGGCGCCTGATTTGACTTATATTGATGTGGGGAGACTTGTTGATAATCTTGGTTCTTTTTGTGATGACCTTATCACAAAAGGTCCTTATGTAAGATCTAAAGGGGAAAAGGCTGTGAGAGGACATTTTCCCCTGCTTGTTGAAGAAACGGGATTGTTTGATCCTTCTGCTGATGTGGAGATTGGAAAGGTTGTTGTTGAGGCCTCTAATTTTCAGGAGTCCGCGCAGTTGTTTTTGTATGATTCCTTGAGGGGTGAGAAGGGTGTTATTCCTCAATGCCGTGTTAAGCTTCTTTTTAAGAATTTTGAATGGGGTGATGTCGGTCTTGAAAGGGTTGACCACGTCAGGAGGTTTGGCTTTTATTGGTCGCGTGACTTGTCTTATGTTCTTCCGAATCACTGGTTTATGAAATGTCCTGAAAGTAATATTTATAAACCAGTTAGTGCTTCTGAAATCAAGGGGTGATATGAATGCCTGAAGCAAAACCGATTGGTAAGGTTACTCATTTTTTTGACAAGATTGGTGTTGCGGTTGTAAAGCTTGAAGCTGTTTTGAAGGTTGGCGACAAGATAAAGTTCGAAGGTCACGGTACTTCTTTTGAGCAGGTTGTTGATTCGATGCAGGTTGAGCACGAGAAGATTGCGGCTTCCAAGAAGGGTCAGGAAGTCGGTATGAAGGTCGCACAGCCTGTTAAGGCAGGGGATTTGGTGTTTAAGGCGTAAGCTTTATATACCACTCTCTTAATTATTAGTTCAAGAGGTAAAGTTATTCTGAGGGGATTTTTATGGAAAATGATATGAAATTGCAGAAGGGTACGACAACAGTGGGTTTGGTTTGCAAGGATGGTATTATTCTTGCTGCTGATAAAAGAGCAACAGCGGGCTTCGTGGTTAACAAGAAGACCCAGAAGATTCATAAGATTACTGATTATATGGCTGTTACTATGGCTGGCTTGGTTTCTGATGCGCAGTTGTTGGTTAAGCTCATAAAAGCTGAGATTAAGCTGAAGGATTTGATGACATTGAGAACGAGCAGTGTTAAAGAGACTGCCAACTTATTGGCAGGCATGTTGTATATGAACTTGAGAAAAATGTCAATGGTTCCGGGTATTGTTAGTTTCCTGTTGGGCGGTGCTGATTCAGACGGTCATCATTTGTATGATTTGGGCATTGACGGCTCTGTTACTGAAGTTGATGATTATGTTTCAGACGGTTCTGGAAGCATTTTTGCTTTGGGTGTTTTGGAAGCTTTGTACAAGAAGGGTTTGACTGTTGAGGAAGGCACTAAACTGGCAGTGAAGGCTATCAGTGCTGCTTTGCAGCGTGATGTTAACACCGGTAACGGTATTGATGTTATAGTGATTGACGGCAAAGGCATTAGGACTGTTTTCGAAAGGGACCTTACTCCTAAGATTGAAGTTTAAGTTATTCTAAAATGGCAGAAATCATTAAGGAAATTTTGAAGTTTTTACCGGCAGAGAAAGTATCAGATGCAGCTTTCGAGGCTGCTAATATAGTTCTCTATACAAAGGATAAGGAATTTTTCCTGAACAATGAAGGCCTCATAAAGCAGGTTGTTAATGAGTTCAAGAAGCGTGTTGAGTTAAGGCCTGATCCAAGCATTACTATGGACCAGGAGAAGGCTGAGAAGGAAATCCGCAAGATTATGCCTGAGGAGGCTGGTGTTTCTCAGGTTTTGTTTGATGCCCAGCGTTCTATTGTTATTATTGAGGCAGAGAAGCCTGGCTTGGCTATTGGCAAGATGGGTTCTTTGCTTCACGAAGTGCGCGAGAAAACTTTATGGGTGCCTTTGATTAGGCGTACTCCTGCTTTGCGTTCGCAATTAATAGAAAATATCCGTGCGGTTATGTATGAGCATTCGGATTACCGCAAGAAATTCCTGGATAAGGTCGGGCATCGTATTTATGACGGCTGGCTCAGAGAAAAAAAGCACGAGTGGATTCGGGTCACTCATCTGGGTGCTGGTCGCCAGGTTGGCCGTTCGAGTCTTTTCCTGCAGACTCCGGAATCCAGGATTTTGATGGATTGCGGTATTAACGTTGCAGAGGAGGGCACTGAGGCTTATCCGCTTTTGGATGCTCCTGAGTTTAACATTCAGCAGTTGGACGCGATTATTTTGACTCACGCTCACGTTGACCATTCTGGTTTTATTCCTTATTTGTACAAGCTTGGATTCAGGGGTCCTGTTTATTGCACTGAACCTACTCGTGATGTTGCTGCTTTGCTGATGCTTGATATGGTCAAGATTATGAAGTCTGAGAATAAGGAGCCGATTTATGATGTTGATGATGTTAAGGAGTTTGTCAAGCACTGTATTACTTTGAATTGGGAGGAAGTTTCTGATATAACTCCTGATGTGAGATTAACGCTTTACAATGCAGGCCACATTCTTGGCAGTTCCATGGCGCATTTGCATATCGGCAATGGTTTGCATAATCTTCTTTACACTGGTGATTTGAAGTTTGGCAAGACTCCTTTGCTTGATCCTGCTACTACCATGTTCCCTCGTTTGGAGACTGTGATTATTGAGGGCACTTATGGCGGTAAGATGGATATCGGCGTGCCTGCTCACGAGTCTGATGAGCTTTTGTGCAATTATATTAAGGAGACTTTGAAGCGCGGAGGAAAGGTGTTGATGCCTGTTATTGGTTCTGGCAAGGCGCAGGATGTCATGATTATGATTGAAGGAATGGTGCGCCGTGGCGAGCTTGAGCCGATTCCTGTTTACATTGACGGAATGGTTTGGGATATTACCACGATTCATACTGCTTATCCTGAGTTTTTGAATTCTAATATTCGCAAGGCGATTTTCCATAAGGACCAGAATCCGTTTTTGAATCCTATTTTCAGGCGTGTTGGCAGTCCTAAGGAAAGGACTCAGTTGATTGAGGAGTCTGGTCCTGCCGTGATTATGGCGACTTCCGGCATGCTTGTCGGCGGTCCTTCTGTTGAGTACTTGCGTCATCTTGCTGATAATCCTAAGAACAGCTTGATTTTCACCTGTTATCTTGGCGAGGGCACTCTTGCCCGGCGTATTTTCGGCGGTGAGCACGAGCTTGTTTTCAAGTCAGGTTCAAGGCAGGAGATTGTTGAGGTTAAGATGGAGGTTGTGAAGCTTGCTGTTTCTGACCACGCTGACAGGAAGCAGTTGATGAATTTCATTTTCAAGTGTTCTCCAAGGCCTAAGAAGGTTATCATCCAGCACGGCGAGAGTTCTAAAGTGCTTGATTTGGCTTCCTCTATCCATAAGCTTGGTCGTATTGAGACTGTTGCTCCAAGGAACTTGGAGACGGTTAGGATTAAGTAAACCGACACTTTTATATAGCTTGTTTTGTTCTTATTTCTTTATGGGAAAACCCAAACATTATTTGGATATCGTGATTGTGAAGGAGAAGTTAAGTACTGGAAGACCTGTTTTTGTAGCGCATTGTACAAGTTTAGGAATTACGAGCCAGGGTAGCACTGTTGAGGATGCAACAAAAAACATCAAGGAAGCTATTGATCTTTATTTGGAAGAATGTCCTGAAAAGGTTGAAGAAGTTACAAGCGAGAGTCCTCCGACATTTTCTTTTGTTGAGGTATGAATAATGCCTAAGTTGCCGGTTGTTTCCGGTCAGGATGTTGTTAAGGCATTGTCTAAGATTGGTTTTGCGCATATTCGAACAACTGGCAGTCACGCTATTCTTAGAAAAGAAGACGGGAAGGGAAAGAAGGTCATTCCTGTTCCGCTTCATAGGGAGCTTGCAAAAGGAACTCTGCTTAGCATTATGCATCAGGCAGGACTTACAAGAGAAGAGTTTGAGAAAGTGTTGGGATAATAATTTCTTTTCATTCTTCGCGGATGCGTCGAACAGCGGTTGCCAAGGTTTCAGAGGTTTTTAGGATTAAGTAGTTTTACTACTGCCAAATAGTATGTTTTTTATACCCTTCCTTATCATCTGCTTTTATGCTTAAAACTCCGCTTGAAGGTTTGCTGGAAGATGGTTTTTCTGAGTTAGGCGGCTTTTTTGAACAAAGGCAGTATGGTGAACAGGTTAGAAGGGATGCGCGTGATGATGATGAGAAGCGCCCGGTTTCTGTTGATGATATAAGAAAAAGGATTGCAAAGGCTTCCACTCCTGAAGAGCGTTTTATTACTGGTTTTTCCCAGTTTGACTTGTCTGATGCCCAGAATGCCGTTTTGAACGATCTTGTCCCATTTTTCAAGCGCGATGGTTTGTACAGGAATTTTAAGGTTGTTTATTATGCTTTTACCAAGGAAGACCGTGATTTCTACGAGCCTATTGCTGACAGGTTGATTCTTGAGGTGGACGAGGAGCATCTTGATATTTCCTGGAACGGCCACCCTGTTGGTCTTGTGATGCTTGGAAAAAAGGTTAAGGTGGAAAGCGCTCTGGTTGATGAGCATCTGCATTTCTATCCTAAAAGTATCAAGGAGCGTTTTGCTCATTTGATGAAACTTGATTCCGCGCCGTATTATCCGGGTCTTGTTTGTGATGCTGTTATGAAATTGATTAAATGAATTCTATATCCACTTCTGTCGCGTCTGCTGTCGGGTATTCTTCCACTATTGCTGGTTTTAGTCCTAACTGTTTGATTTCCTGTTTTTTCTTTTGTATTATCTTTTCTGACATTAGAAGCCGTAATTTCTTTTCATCTACAACTGCGTTTATGCCTGTTTTTGCTAATTTATCTTTAAACTCGTTCAGCTTCGGTATTATCTCCTGCTTGTTGGCATTCTTTATTTTCTCGTGATATCCGAAACCAGGCGACAAATCAGGCAGGTAAGCTATTCCTCTTATCAGAGTCCCTTCGTCAGTTATTACGTCAGTTTGCAATGCTGTATTCTCTGCTCTTTTTTGTATTCTTGTTCTCATTTGCACTGCGTCTTTTAGTTTTGCTGTGCAGTAGTGTCCTGTGAGTCCTTTTGATTTGGCGTATTCGAGTAATTCTAAAGCTGTTTTCTCGCTTCCTTCCACTCCATAGCTGATGTTGTCTTTCATCTTAAAACCCATTTCATCAAGCTTGTAGTGTGCTGCTGTTGTGTCTGACCGCTCCAGTTCGTTTAGGTTCAAGAATTCAACTTTGTCAGCTATGTAGTCTATTAATTTCTTTATCTTCTCCCCATATCCTGGCACTGCTGGTATTTCCACTCCTATTGACCAGTCGTATTTTTTTGCGAGTTCTAGTCTTGTCCACAAGCTATTATCATCTAAATCCGGGTGGAATCTTATTTCATCCAAGCCCGCGTCATATAATTTCTGTAATCTCTCTTCATTAACCAGTTTCAAAGGCGTGTACAGATGAATGTGGAATTTCTTGCCGAATCTTTTCTTCAAAATATTGATGTACTTCACGCATCTGTCTACATTGACGAGGGGGTCTCCGCCTGTTATTCCTGCTCCTTCTGCTTCTGTTAGTTCTGCTTCTTTTATGAGCTCTTTTGGTTCATTGATATCTTCCACTTGCCATTCGTTTGCGTAGACAACATCTTTTCCGTATTTGTGTTCACTTACCGGACAATAGAAGCATCTTTGGCCGCAGAGTCCTGTGATAAAGAGTACCAGTTTCTTTCCTTTTACGCACATTCTGCACCCTTTGGCTAAATCGCCTGTGCAGTATGAGTGCCATTTTGTTTTCTTGATGTGCATATTTGGAGTTCATATATGTCTATTTTTAAATTCTTCTTTTCATAACTGATGAGTGGTGAAAATAGAAAGATTTAAAAAGGGGAAAAGTATACCTGTCGTCGGGAGATGGCATGTTATATCCTAAGAGTTATCTTTTGACGGACGCTGAAAGAAAGGCTCGTGATGCTTATGCTGAGTTAGTTAATTCTGAGCTGCAGATTCACCCAAATTCTTATTTGTCAAAGGATTTTACTAATCCTGCTCTTTTGGCTGAACTGGAGCACAGCTTTATCTCTTTGTCTGTTTATCTTCATTACAGGCATTTTGAGGATTGCAGGAAGATTAAGGAAGACATCAAATACTTCCGTTCTGCTTTTGACAACTCTCTTCAGGCTATGAAAGACAAATCTGGTGCTGAGATTCTTGATTATGCTCAGGCTGCTTATGCTGTCTGGTCTGCATTTGTGCAGGCCAAGCACATGGCTTCCATTCCTCCTGAAAACACAGATCAGCCGCACGCCGTTGATCCTGCCCTTAAGGAGGCAATGGCTGAGTACGTTCGTCCGTCTGGAATCGGCGTTAATAAGGTTTTTTTTGATTCTTCTATTGTTCCAAAGTTGATAAGTTTTGGGTTTAGGAAAAAAGTTGATTTTGTAGAAGATAAACCTCTGTCTGATATTGTTGAAGAGCTGACTAGATAGTTATTTGTATTGTTCTGTCAGGATGTTTGCCCAATTTTCCACTATGATGAATGGTGCTATTATTGGCGTGCCTGAGAATTCTGATTTGCCAGGCAGTATGCCGCCATTATCCCTGATGCTCTCATAAAACACCTTCAGTTTTCCTAGCTTTTTCATGATTCCTGCGTTTACGCTGTCCTTTAAGTCATCTGGTTCTGCTATTATTGCATCTTGGATTTTCACCATTGCGTCCCCTATTAGGAAAGAAACCCTGTCTGCCATTTCTTTAAGCAGACCACTTTCAGAAACAAAAACGTTTGCTGGCTTTGCTGAAACGACGTAAGGAGTTCTTATTGCGATAGTTACTTTTGCCATTAAATCCCTTATTATGTCAACAATGGTCATGACTTCTGCCATACTTTATCCAAACATTTTTTTCTTAATAAACCTATCGCGTAAAGTAAGTTTTATAAGCTTTAAATAATTAAGAGCATTAATGGAATTTGTAAAAGAGTTGAATGATTGGCTTCAGGATGTTTTGAAACAGCTTGACCCGAAAGTGAAACTGTCTCTCAAATATCCCTGGGAGGCTTTGAAGTTTCTTGAAAAGATGAATTTGGAGAAAGAGAGCATTCAGGGCCAGATTGAGACTGGTGTCAAGTGGGATGTTCCTTTTATTCTTGGCAAAGGTTCTGTCATTAAGGCGCCTTCTGTTATTGAGGGTCCTGTTATCATTGGCGAAAATTCAGTTATAGGTCCTTTTGCTTATCTTCGCGGTCCGTCAATCATTGGCAGTGACTGCAAGATTGGCTCTTCTGAAATAAAGAATTCCATTATAATGAGCGGTTCTCATTGCGCTCATTTCAATTATGTTGGTGACAGCATTATTGGGAGCAAGTGCAATCTTGGTGCAGGCACCAAACTTGCCAACTTAAGATTGGACGGCGATATCATCAAGGTGGCTGTTGGCAAGGAGATAAAAAGCACTGGTTTGCGCAAATTAGGCGCTATTCTTGAGTCAGGCGCTCAGGCTGGCTGTAATTCTGTTCTTAACCCTGGCACTTATGTCTGTAAGAAGAAAGCAGTTCTTCCCGGCGCTGTTGTTTCTGGTTGTGTAGAGTAACTTTTTTAAACTGTATACAGCTACTGCAGTATATAAGAGGTGATTGTTATGCATAACTGTAATTTTAACAAGACTGCTTTGCTGGTTGATTTTAGAAGAATTATCTGGCGTTTGGACCAGTACAAGAAGGACGCTAAGGCTGCAGGTCATCCTTTGTGCGAGAAGATGCTGAACGAAATAGAAATCGACCTGAAGAAGCACAGCAAGAAGCTTGAGGATGCTATTGTCGGCTTGTCAAAGGAAGGCAAGTTCGGCTTTTGTGACAAGTGTTGAATAGTAATTCTTTTATACTTGTTCTTGTTTCTTTTTTTCATTAAAAAGTGGGTTGAGGTGATTTAATGGGTGATGATGACAAAACAGAAACAGCGCTGGCGTCTCGTGTCCTGCGTCCTTGGGAACAGACTACTGAAATTAAAGTAACTGGCAAAAACGGCCGTGTATCCATCCTGGATGGTGTTAAAGGTTTGCGTGATTCATTGTCTGAAGGCACAAAGACTGATATTTTGGGTCTGGAAAGGCAGTGTCAGGATTGGGAGACTGATTGGGGTCTTGTCAGTTCTATTTATACGCTTGTTTGCAGGGATTTGGCAGCGCAGAATCGTGATATTCTCCATGACAGGGATACTAAATCTTTGCCTAAGGGTTTTTCTTACGAGGTTGTAGCAGGCTATTATAGGCCTAGTCCTTCTCCTTGATTTCTTTTTTTATCTCTTTTAAGAATTCTTTGACGTCTTCTTCCGTTTCAATGAATGTTTTTTTCATCAGAAAATAGAGTGGCGAGGGGGTTTCGTGGACCCCCGTCGCACACTCGTGGATGGTGGCTTATGCACATAATACTGTATAACCCCTATTAAATAACTCTGTGAAACAAGATGAAACAAGAGCGTCGGGGGTCAAGAGGGCGTAGAAAAGCAGGGCTTTTCTGGGTGCTCGGAAACTTGGAGTATCTAAACATGATTTGAGCAAGTTTCCGACAGGCCGGGCGTTAAGGCCCCCCGGTATGATATGCGTAGCCTAAACAGATTTCGGTATGCGCCCCCTGGTATAACTTCGCAGCCTAACTTATCTTAGAATTCTCTTTCTGCTTTATTTCGTCTTCAGCGCTATCTTATTGGTATTTCCGTAGATTGTTTTGGTTATTACTCCTCTTTCTTCGAGATTCCTGACTATCCTGCTGACTTTTGCTTTTGAGAATTGTGTTGCCTGCTGTATCTGTTTCTGCCAGACTTCTCCGTTTTCTTTCAGGAAGTTTACGACCTTTTGCTCATTGTCTATGAGTGTCGGCACTATGATTGTTTTCTTTTTCTGTTTTTGCTTTGTTCTTCTTCTCTGGTGCACTACTATATAGCTTGTTATTATCGCTATTGTTATTGCTGTGAATGCCGCTATCATCCAGCCTGTTTGAGTTGCCACAACCTGTCTTGCTACTATTGATATTGGGAATTCCTGTCCTTTTTGCTCAAAGTATAGTATGATTCTTTGCCCGTCTGAATAGGTGTCTGTTGCTTGCGGTGTTACGTAGAAGTCTTCATCCTTGTCTTTTTCTCTTGGTATTATGTAGCCGAGTGGGAGTTTTATGGACACTTGTTGTTTTTCTGCAGGGTATGGGAGTCTGTCTGTGTATTTTATTATGGTGTTTTCTCCTGATTCTGCTATTGGATAGCTTGTTTCATAGGTCACGTTTACAGTGTGGGTTCCGTTTGTTACGCTTCCGCATCTGGCGAATTCTTTCAGTATTACGCAATCCCTTTTTTCTCCGTCAACAATTACTTCTATTTTTTGTGCGTCTTGTGTGAGTACCAGGGTTAGGTTTCCGATGTCTTTTATCGGCATTAGTGTCATTTCTGTGTGTATTGTGGCGCTGTTCTTTTGCACATCTACTAATGTGTCTGATGTGTTTATGTTGGATGCCAGTACTATTGGCAGTATGAGAAGCGCCACCCAAAGTTGTTTCATGTTGTTTCATTATGTTTTGGAGTGTATTTAAATGTTGCCCAAAATCTTTATATATTTGTTATTGTGTGTTGCTTGTATGCGCTTATGGATTTTAGTATTGGCATTGGTTGTTCTTTCTACTGCTGTTCTGGCAGTTAATGAAACGTTGTGTTCTGACACTGATAATGGCGGCACTCATCGTACTGATGCTGCCTTGAAGGTTAAGGGTGCGGTTACGTATGGTATTACCACCCAGAGTGATGTTTGTTTGACCAGTAAGAATGGTGTTTCCACTAACGCCAGCATCTGGCTGAAGGAGTATTTCTGCCGTCAGGACACGCGTGATTCTGATGTTTATGATTGCACTTCGCTTGGTTATTCGGGTTGTGTTAATGGTGAGTGCGTAGGCGCTTCCACAGGTTCTAATGCTACTGCTACTTCCCAGCCAACAGTGCCTGATAGTTGTGGTAATAAGATTCTTGAAAAAGCAAAGGGTGAGCAGTGTGATCCTCCTGGCAGTATTTGTTTTGGCAGGACTTCTGCTGAGTATGGTTCTTGTCAGAATGATTGCACTTGCAGGATTGCTGCCGCTGCTTTGAAGAGTCTTGAGGACCAGCCTGCTGTTTGCGGTGATGGTTACAAGCATCCTTCTGAGGATTGTGAGAATGATTCTGATTGCTCTTCCGGTTATGTCTGTTCTTCGTGCAATTGCGTGAAGCAGTTGACTCAGGAGGAGATTGATGCTTTGAAGCAGAGTGCTACAGGCGTTAAGGAGGAAGTGAAGGCGAATGTTTCAAAGGAGATTGATGAGAAGTACAAGACTGCTCCTTTGCCAGAGGTTAACCTGACTGCTACGAACTTTACTGATGATGCTGCGATTCAGGCTACTTCCAGTATAGCGAATTTCTTCAAGAAGATTTTTGGCTGGATTGCAGGTATTTTCAGTTAAGGTGCAGCTTTATTTGGCTAGTAGTTTTGCCGCTATCTCTTGCGGTACTCCTGGTGCGATTTTGCTGTCAAGGTATTTGACTCCTTCTTCATCTCCTGCTGCTCTGAATATTTCATATACCCTGTCGATCCTTATTTTCCCGTCAAATGCTTTTTGCACCAGCGATTCTCTTGCGCGCAGGACGTCTTCAGGACTTCCTTGTGCTGCTGCTGCCTCGTAGGTGGCTTTTGGGTGAGTGTCTATATTTTGGTCTATGAATTGTTTTAGTCCTGTTTTGTCAAAGGCGTGCAGGAAGGTGTTTCCGGCATATTCTTTTCTCTCTTCAATTACTCTTCTTCTTAGTTTTTCTATTTGTTCGTTGTCTTCTTCTGTTTTCTTGCCTATCAGTTGCAGTCTTATGTATGCGTTCGCTGCATTCCAGCCGTGTTCTTCTGGCGGTAGTTTTGCGAGTGCGTATCCGAGTTTTCTGTTGAGGTCGTCTTCAACGTTTTCTGGGATGTATATGTTGGCTCGTTCGGGGTCTCCGCCTTTTTCAAAGAAGGGTATTGCCGCTGCTCTTAGTGCTCTGTCTCTCATTGCTGTTTCTCTTTCAGAGGAATTTCCTAGCCAGGGTATTTCTTTTTGTTGTAGTATTTCCAGTCCTGTTTGTATGTAATGTTCTCCTGTGTGTCCTGCCAGTTGAAATGCATTTAGTGCGCTCATATGTTGTCCTTTCTTGAGTAAGCTTTTTCCTATTTCCAGCATTCTTTCCTTGTCTCTTGTGACCTGTCGGCAGGTATGGTAAAAATCATCGGAATTTTCCCAGCTGGTGTTCAGGCCAAATGCTCTTTCTGGGTCGGTAGCGATAATTTGTTCCATTAGTTTGCCCAGTTTTTGCTTGTCTTTGTCTGTTTTTTGTTTTATTTTATTGAGCAATTCGTATTTTGATATATTGCCTTTTTCGCGTTCGGCTACTGTTCGCAAGTCTTGGTCTGCTCCAAGCTTGAGCAATGTTGTTGTTGCAAAGTCTTGGCCAAG
>CABMGU010000087.1 GCA_902385765.1 uncultured archaeon
AGGATTATTAGGAGTGGATAGTTGAGTTTCATTTTATTATTGGGTTCGGATCGTCAAATGTTGTTCTGCTCGGGTATTCTTTGAATATTTTTTGTCCGTATTGGTAGCTTGCACTGTGGAACAATATTGCTTTGCGTGAGCTGTCTTCGTCAAGCCATTTTTTTACAGCCTGGTAGTCGTTGCTGTTGAATACTCTTGTCGCAAGTACTGTGGCGTTGATTTCTCTTGCTTTTCGTGTTGCTTTTTCCATTTGCCCGAAATCAGTTATGCTGTAGTATGTTACATTTAGCGGTATTGCTTTTGTCAGTGCTTCAAAATATGATGTTGGTGTCTGGTAATACCATAGTGCGTATTTTCCATCTGTGGAGTTTAGTGATAATATAACGTCGTCTGTTGTTATTTTGATTGGTCTGTTTCCGATAATTGCCTCGTCTCCTTTTATTGTCATTGGAGGGCTTCCGACAAGCGTTAAATTGTGTCCGAGTGCGAGATAGACGTATTTGTCTGGGAAGCAGATTACTGCTATTCCTTTTTTGCTCAGGTATTCTGCTGCGTAGATTTTGCCTGGGTGGTCGCAGTCGCTTACAACTGCGCTCGCATTGTATCTTATTGCCTGTTCTACTATTGTGTTTACTCCGTGCGTGTCTATTATTACTGCAAGGTCTCTTCTTAGGAATCTTGTTGTCGGATAGCTTATTTTGTCTAAAGGCACTTCAAACCTGAATGTTCCGTTTTCGTCTATGGAAAACCATTTGTTGTTGTTTTTTGCCGCAAGGGTTCCGACTGCGGGAATATGTGTCAGATTGATGGTTTTCAGTTCTTTTATTCTTGCTCCTTCGTGCCATCCTATTTCCGGCATTAGTTCTGTTTCATTGTACGTCATCCTTTCTGAGAATGTGGTTAGCAGTTTTGGCCCGTACGGGTTTGCTATTTGCCCTCCCAGCCAGTCCCTGTATACCCTGTCTTCCTGTGATACTATTATGCTGGATGAGTTTAGTGTTATTGTTGTTTTTCCTATTGTTGCTGTTGTGCCGCTGGTCAGGTTTGGCATTATTGTTGTGTTGGATAGTGCATTCTGGTCGAATTTGAAATTGATTCTTCCTCCAGCCAGTTTTTCCATCATATCTGCTCGGTTATTGTTGCCGGCTTTTCGCCATTCTGTTGCCGCTATTTTTAGGAATGCTGCCCTGTTTCTTCCGCACCCGAGTGATGCTATTGTTTCATAAGCCAGCGCCTTTTCCTCGTTGCTGCCGTTTACCTGGTCGTAGTATGCCAGGCTTTCGCAGATTATTGTTTCATTTTTTGTGAGTCTGCCGGTAGCAAGCATCGCATCTGCTTTTGCAAATGGGTCTGTGCTTTCATTGGCGGTTTTTTCTAATTGTTTCAATAATAATGAAACATTTGTTCCTGCTGCTTTTGTTACATAAGTGAAATCAATCCCTTGGGCGTACGGGTCTGCTCTTCTGAATACTTTTTGCATACTCGCGTTGATTTCCCCTGTATACCTCAGCCCGGCATATTGTACTCCATCAATGATTAGCGTTGGTGCGTCTGTGACGTTGTAGTTTGTTGCCAATAGGCTTACTAACGGCTCGTCTTTGTAATCTTTGTCTATCGATAATATGACCAGTTGCTGGTCGTATGCCTCGCTTAAATCCTGCAGTATGAATCCCTGCCGCTCGCTTGCATCGTCGTCGATTTTGTAGAAGAATACTATCGGCAGGTATGGTTTGTCGCATTCTTTGTTGAGTTTTTCAATCAGTGCCAAAAATCTCAGTTCCAGCAAAAAATATTTTCTTTTCAGGTAGTCGTAGTCTGTTTTTCTGAAAAAGCTGAAGCTTGAGTAGCTTCCCAGGTCTTCGCCTACTTTTCTGACTTCTTTCTTCAGGTCAGATATGCGGGTCGTCATTATTTCGCATTTTTCTCCGCCGAAGTTTTCTGTGAAGAATCTCTCCACTTTGTATGCTTCGCTGTCTATTTCGTGGGAGGTCATCACATTTTCTATTATTGATATCCTGTACGCGTCGAACAAATGGTTTAGCAGTATGCCTACTGCAAAAATGAGGACTGTTAATAGAAGGCTTTGCCAGAGTACTTTTTTGCGTTCATCCATGGAGTAGTGGTATTAGTTGTTCTTTGCTGTTTAGCCCAAATAGTACTTTCTCGAAATTTACTACCAGTGCCGGTGCATTTTTGATTTCATAGTAGTCTTCTAAAAACTCAAGTTCTGTTGAATACTGGTACTCTATGGCAAAAACGTGCAGCGGGTATTGCTTAACAAGTTCGTCGAGTATTTTTCCCTGTTGTTCGCTTAAGTTATCGTCATTTTTGAAATAGAACAGGATGACGTTGGTCTTGCTTCCGCAGTCCTGCTGTAATTTTTTGTCCAGAACGTATGTTCGTATCTGCATCAGGTGGTATTTTCTTTTGAGGAAGTTGTAATTTTCCGCGCCCAGCTTTTCTTTTGCGTCCTGCGCTCCTAAAACTTTTCCCAGATTCCATAGTTCGTCGCTTAGTGAGCTTAGTCTTTTTTCTGCTAATGCGCAGTTTGTTTCAAAGCTGTCAAATAGTTCCTGTTCAACCAGAAAGCTTTCTGTGTCCAGTTCTGATTGTTTTAATGTTTTTGAGATTTCTGTTTGCCCTGTATTCCATGAGTTTCCCAGTATGATGCCTATTACAAATACTATGCATACCAGCAGGATTGTTATTAATAATGCTTGTTTCATGTGCTCCACACTCCAGTGCTTGTTCCTGTTTCCATTTTTTTAAAAGTTTCGCTGTTTTTGACGAGAAAATCAAGCCCTTCTTCTTCTCTTTCCCAGATTAAGCCGTGAACCATTTCCGGCGTTATTATTACCTGTGTTATGTTGTATTTTTTTAGCAGTACTTCTGCTTTCTCTATTTCTACCGAACTGAATATGTTTGCCGTGTCATATTCTCTGTCGTCTTCGTACGTGTCTATCGGGTCGAGTATTGCTTTGTGTCCTGCTGATTCTATCCAGAATCCGTAATTTTCGTGGCTTAGCACAACTCCTGGCTGGAATTCAAGCGCTTTGAAGAATTCAGGTGTCGGCGGCATGTCGGAAATGCTGACTGCGTGTGATATGCTGCTGAAAAGTAATCCGCAGAAGAGCACTAAAAG
>CABMGU010000088.1 GCA_902385765.1 uncultured archaeon
ATATTTTATGGTGATAAACATTTACCGCATCAGAAAGCCCTGCTCCAAAAGCCACAGCAAAAACATAATCCCCTGGCCTGATGCGCTGCTGGCTAAACCCAACATCAAGAGCGTGAGGACAGCCAGCAGCAGAAGTGTTTCCAAAAGTATAACCCGTAATAATGACATCAGAAACATCTGCACGATTATGCCTAAAATGCTCAAGCATCCTTGGATTTCCCTGATGAGGACCAACCACCACTCTTCCCTGCTCAATATCCTTAAATGCCAGCGATGTAAGCTCATCAAGCTTCCTAATCGCCCACCTATGAACAGCCGGCCCATCCTGCCAGAAATACTCCCGCTCACCATCACGTTTCATGGAAATAAGCCCTATTTGCGAGCCGTCAGTGTGCAGATGATGACCAATAAAACCCGGCTCTTTGGAAGGCCCAACAACAACAGCAGACGCAAGCTCGCCGAATAAAATAACGTTTTTCCTGTCCTTCTGGTCAATAACATCCATCATCTTGTCAACAGCAACAACCACAACATAACCGTTAGACTGACGGACCATGTAATCTGCAAGCGCCAAGCCAAAATTAAACGATGCACACCCGGAAATAACATCAAATGAAGTCCTTGACCGCATACCCTGCTGTTCAGCAATTATCTGCGCCAAACCCTTTTCCGGATGCCAATAAACAATTCCCCCAAGAGGCTCCCTGCCAGGCTCAATAACGTGATACTTGCTTTCCCCGTCCTTACACAATACCCGCACTGTATTCAGCAAAGTGCAGGAAGAGGTATAAGCAGGATGCCCTTCACCAAGATTGCTCAGAACAACATCAAAACAAGGAACATCCGCAAGATAACCGCCTTTCATGTTAAGCCTGTTTTCAGACTGATAACCAGATGCCCGGCAAGGAATAACGCCCGGTATGTGAGTATGACTACAAAGAATAACACTCGCCTGCGAAGACTTAACCCTTGCTTTTTTGAGCGCGTCAAGAACCGCTTCTGTTGCCATAAACTGATGAGTTTCATAAGGTTTGGAAGTAATCCTGCGCTCTCTAATGCCAACGTGAGACAAAATCCACTCATTACTAGTTCCTGTTTCAGGGTCTGTGCCGAAATGTTTCTCATAATCAAAATTAGTGCGAATCATTGGCGGCACATAACTGCCAGTTCCGTATATCCTGCTATGCATAGAATAAAAACCCCAAAGGGGTAGTATAAAAAGCTTATTGCAGCTCTTTTAACTTTTTCTGTAAAAATCTAGCTATATCATCCTTCCAGACAGAAGAAACAGCCTTACTGAACAAGGATTTCATCCATTTAACAGTATCATCACGGAAGCCCTCTTTATCACCGGCAATCATCTTGTAAATGTCATAACGGATTTGAGGGTCCAAGTTAATCTTTTTCGCAGCAGTATTGAACTGCTCGAAAAGATTCTGCTTCTCCTCCTCAACCTTTGTCTCTTCCTTAACAGACTCCTCAGTCCAAAAGTCCTCATAAGAGAAATCGCCAGTTTTCAAATCATCAAAAACATTAAACAAGAACTTCTTCAGCTCATCAGGCCAGGTTTTTTCTATTTCATCACGATATGTTTTTACCGCCTCAATGAACTTGCCATTAATATTGCGACGCTCACCATCAATAATACGCACTAATTCAGCCTTTGCAAACTTAGGAACACGCTTCAGATTCCAAGCTTCTCTTTTGAGGATTTCCTTCAACTCATTGCGCTCAACACGGCTTCCCTCCACAAAAGACTTAGGATTAACGTATTCAACGCTTTTTCCAGCAATCCTTGCAAGAATCTGCTCGTGCATACGACGCAAAAATTCGTACTTGTCCTCAATCTTCAAAATATCCATATAACCCTGCAAAGCAAGATTCAAGCCAAAAGGAGTAGGAATAGAAGTTTCAATCTCAACAAGCTTAATTTTATTATTTTCAATGCTTTCAAGCACTTTCTTAGTATTTTCTATGTCCATCAAATCCTCAAGACATTCTCTTCTTGCTTCCTTCAAAATGCCAAAATCAGGGTCCAACTGCTTCAAAGCGCTCATCAAAATCATAGAACTGACCTGCTGACGTCCAACATTCTTCTGATGACCAAGATAATTACGCAAAATCATCAAAGAACGCGTAGCGCAATGCCTGAAACGGCGCTTGAAAACTTCTGATTTTTCTATGGCAGTATTCATCACCAACTCTATCTTCTCAGACTTAAGCAATTTAATCGCTTTAAGAGGATTAAGCTTCTTTCCACCAGCAATATAGAAACCATTATCGCTAATGCCCAACTCAACATCCTTATGCTCAGTCCTGCTGATAGCAAAAGCAATGGCACGACTCAAACAATCATTAACTCTTCTGCCGAACAAACTGTGAAAAATGATTTTCTGGTCACGTTCATCATTATAATACTCAACAAGAATAAGCCTATCGTTAGGAATCTTTTTACAGTAATCAAACTGCTCCTTAAAATATTCGTAAACAGCATTTGCCGCATTATCATCAACGTACAAATGCTCATTAATAAACTTCAAGATTGAAGCCTTATTCTCATTCTCATTGAACCTGTCAAACATCAAACGCCTGAAACGACCGATTTCATTAGCTAAATCAAAGCTTAACGGCAACATTTCACTAACCCAACGCGGAACAGTAGGCGGACGGTTAGCAGACGCTGACACCTGAGCAACCATTCCACGAGTGAACTTGAACATATAAGTATCACCGCCAAGCACAAAAACATCACCAGGCTTCATACGCTCAACAAAACCCTCATCAAGCATACCAACAGTCTCAGTTCCAACCTTGACCGTAATGAACGATTCGTCAGGAATAGTGCCAATATTAGTCATGTAAATGACACGGCTCAACTTTCCACGCTTGCCAATCTTGCCGTCCTCACGCCAAATCTTAGCGTAAATGTGACGGTCTTCCAATTCTGCGAATTCACCTGCCAAATAACTCAATATTTGATTAAAATCACCCAATTTAAGGTCTTTATAGCAATAACTCTGCTTAACAGTATTGTAAAGTTCACGCTCTTCCCAAGTTTGCTCCAAAGCCATACCAATCAACTGCTGAGCAAGAACATCCAAAGCATTCCTTGGAATGTGAACCTTGTCAATCTTCTTTTCAATCGCGCTTTTCAAAAGAACAGCGCACTCGACCAAATCATCACGGTCCATAACAATAATCCTTGCCTTAACAGTCTCACTCAAACGATGACCAGAACGGCCAGCACGCTGCAAAAATCTTGCAACAGACTTAGGAGAGCCAAGACAGATAACCAAGTCAATGTAACCGATATCAATGCCGAGTTCTAATGATGTAGAACAAACAACTGCCTTCAACTCACCATTCCTAAGCTTGTTCTCAATCTCCAAACGAGCACGCTTGCTCATACTGCCGTGATGAGTCCCAATATTACCAACATATTTCGACGGAAAACGATTCTTCAAATGGTCAACAACACGCTCAGTAGCACTTCTGGTGTTAGTAAAGATTAAAGTCGTCTTGTGCTCCTGAATCAACTGGTCAATCAAAGTGTACATTGCCTGATGAGCAATTGCGTGAGGAGTGTCAATAAGATTGTCAACAGGAGAAAGAACTTTCAGGTCTGAGTTTTTCAGGAACTGAATGTCAACAACCTTGCAAGACCTTGAGCCAACAAGAAAATTAGCAATCTCATCAATAGGCGCAACAGTAGCACTCAAGCCAACACGGCACAAGCCAGGAGACAAATGCTGAAGACGCTCCAACGATAATGAAAGATGAGTGCCACGCTTGTTTTCAGCCAGCGCGTGAATCTCATCAACAATACACCACTCAACGTTTTTAAGATGGTCACGGAACTTGGTAGATGACAAAAGAATTGCCAAAGATTCAGGAGTTGTAATCAAGATATGAGGAGGCTTTTTCAGCATCTTGGACTTCTCAGCCTGCGTTGTATCACCAGTTCTCACAGCAACCCTAATGCCAAGAGCCTTGCCAGCAATAGTTTCAATCTGCTCCAAAGGCTCCTTCAAGTTTTTGGAAATATCGTTACTTAATGCCTTCAAAGGAGAAATATAGACACAGTACACTTTGTCCTGCAAAACACCCTTTTCAGCGCTGTCAACAAGCTCGTTAAGTATAGATAGGAAGCCGGTTAATGTCTTAGTTGCACCTGTAGGCGCAGAGACAAGAATGTTGTTCCTTGAATGGATTTCAAGCACACCATACAATTGAGGCAAAGAGAAGCTTGTAAAGCGGGAAAAGAACCATTGCTTCACAGTGGGCGTCAGAATACCATCTACTTCGGATGCGGTATTGGGGTTCTCTTTCCTCACAATTAAATTATTTTCCATATAGTAAATAAATAATAAACGTTTCTACAACAACCATAGCTAAACAGACGGTATAAAAATGTTACGCGAGAATGTCCAGTGCAATTGTTACACTTAACACCAGCAATCTTTATATAATACTTATAAAAATCTAACAAATGGTGATTAAATGCCAAACCTCGTATCACTTGAAACAGCAGTAGCTGAAATCAGAAAAATTGCAGAGTCAGAAGATGCGCACCTATCAAAACCAACGTTTAAACTACCTTTGACATTACCTCAACCTGATTTCGTTATCACGGCTGATGGCCATTCAACGCTTTATTACATAGTTGCCACTCACGATGAATGCGTTCAAGCCTGCACTTCTTTTGAACGCATCAGAAAAATCAATCCAGAATAATTCCAATTTCAAATCGACCTATATCTCAGAGACCAAGAACTTAGACAAACCATCAGAAAAGCAATAACTGCGAACACAGACGAAATATGAACTTACTCTATGTATGCACGTACAACACTGAAAGAAGCATAGCTGCAGACATAATAACTTCTAAAAAAGCAGCACTTGCCGGCTTAGACTTATACGTCGACTCAGCAGGAATTAACAGATCAATGTCGCCAAGAATCAAATCAGAAATGGCAATGGCACTTGAACGACTCGGCTACAAAGTTCCAGAGCACACGCCAAGACGGGTCACGCCAAATGACCTCTCAGACTTTGACCTCGTACTATGCTTTGACCAAGCACAAAAACAAACACTCGAACAAATGGCTGGAAAACCAATACAAACACTGCCCGAATTCGTCTCAATGCCAAGAGACATCAGAGAGCCGGCACACTATTTGAGAACACCTGCAACGCTGCCACCATCACGACTCTTTTCAATCATCTGCCTTATTACAAACACTTCAGATTCGACAGTCTACGAAAACGTTCTCTTCACATACGAAAAAACGGCCAGAATAATAGAAAAACACGTTGATTTATTGTTAAAGAAACTCACTTGCAATTCGCTGCCTTGCTCCACGCAACGTGCAGGTTAATCAAGGCATTCTCAACATTACCCACAGCCATACTCTGCGTGGCAAGAATATAATTCTCCGATGCTTGTTCAGGACAACTGCTTGACTCAATAGTGCTCTTGACAAGCAGGGCATCAAGCTGTAAAACCTTGCCGATAGCCTGCTCAGCTTTAGGAATAACAGCAACATCACAAGGAAGCTTGGAAAGCTCATCATAGTCCACATTGAAAAAAGTATTACCGGGCATCATAATCTGAATCCCGCCAGGAGTCACAAAACTGCCTTTTGCAATAGTTCCAACGTGCTTAATGCAGGAAAGCTTGACTAAATCAACAAACAAGGCATTCTCATTGCTGAAAAAACTATCACCAGCCCTCAACCTGTTAGGACCATAAAAGTTATCCCTGGCACCTGCACGAAGAAAATTACGCGCTTCCTCAGACAATTTCTTCAAAATAGGATTGTAAATTGGGACTGGAAAAGACAAATAAACATCAAGACGGTCCAAACGGATAACTGCATTCTGATTTGTAACAGAACCCGTAGAAGAATAATCGCCAAAATTCATAATGAAAAACGTAGGCAAGCCGATAAGCAATACAATAACCAGCACTTGCGTCACCAGCTTTTTCATAACAGAAGATAAGGAAGAGGAGTATAAAAAGGTTATCGGTCAGCACAAAAAAATTCCCAAACAAAGCCAGAATACGATAAATTTAAAAACAACAAAAACAAGGACAAGAATATGGGGTATAAAACATATCTGGTAATGTATTTTGGGACCAAAGGTTTCGGCGCAAGCGAGGTTGCGAGCAGACTTGAAAAGCTCGGATTCCAGACGCAATTCGGACCATTTGACTTCATGTTTG
>CABMGU010000089.1 GCA_902385765.1 uncultured archaeon
AAGGATGTGCATATCAGAAAAGCAATTGAGATTGGCTGCAAGCTTTCAATTGATACCGACAGTCATTCTACTGAGCATTTGCGGTTTATTGAGTTTGGTGTTGCTCAGGCAAGGCGCGGCTGGGCAGAGGCCAAGGATGTAATTAATTCCTGGCCGCTAAATAAATTGGAAAAGTTTTTAAGAAGGTAAGCTGAGGAAAATATTATGGCTGTAAAAGATGATTTGAAGAAAAAAGTTGCTGATTTTGTCAAGGAGACTCCTGAGTGGCCTGTTTTCCTGCGCTGGATTTCGCAGAATGATATTAAGACAAGAGCGCAGTTGAAGAGTGTTCTTAATGCTGAGATTAAGGATTATGACCAGAAGTTAAAGTTTTATGCAATGTCCCGCGAGGGCAGGAATGTGAGGCTTTTGCGTCCTTGTGCAAAGAAATTGGACTTTCTGAAATTATGCAGAGATAAAATCGTTAAGTATTTATGATTATTTAGTCGCGCCTTGGCTAAAGCCAAGGTTGATTTCGTCTCCCCTTGCAAAGCGCGGGGAGATGAAATCAAGTCGAAGACCGCGACATCAACGTAGTAAAATGCCAATTATCAACAAAACAAAGGACAGTGTGCTTGCGTCTTCTTTTGAGGAGTGTCTTTCTTTTTGGCAGCAGACCAAGGGTATGATGTTCCGTAGAGAGGTTGTGCCTTTGGTTTTCCGTTTTCCTAAGGAGCAGATTGTTAAACTGCATTCCTGGTTTTGCCCTGATAATATTGATTTGGTTTTCTTGGATGAGAACTGGGAGGTTGTTGAGATGCAGCCTGAGTGGACTCCTTGGAGCAGTTATTCTCCTGAAAAGCCGTTTATGTTTCTTTTGGAATTGCCTGCAGGGACTATTTGGAAATCTGGCACCCAATTAGGAGATGTTTTGCATATTTACTGAAGTCTTTTTTCCAGTTTTATCTCTCTGGTTGCCTGTCTCTTTTCTGTTCTTGTCACAAGTGGAAGTATCAGGAGTGGCTGAGCCAAAACAACCGGATGCAGAAAAGTATCTACATATTCTCTCAGTTTTCTCATGACTTGGTCTTGGACGGCTCTGTCAACTTCAAATTCTCCATCTGCATTTGACTCAAGACCTTCAAGAGCATCAATGCTCTCGATTGCTCCTATGCATATTCCAATCGGAGAGCCATTTCTCTGCTTTCCCGGTATATCTCGCTTGAATCATTATACATTGCGTAACATCCGCATTGCGTGTATAGAATTGTTTTTTCTCCGTTCATTGTCTTCACCACCGTCAGTAAAACGCCTGTGGAGGTTATTAATAAGGATTTCTATAGTCAAAAAAAAGGTGGGAGCGCGGCGATTTGAACGCCGATCTAGCGGGTTGGAGCCGCCAATTCTAGCCAGGTTAAACTACGCTCCCTTATCAGTATCGTCGATTTTGAGCGTATTTAAAGATTTCTATCCACATAATTTAAAAACGCCGGCACCATCTGAGAAGTAAAAAGAGGTTGTGATGAAAACTCCGCGTGCATTTTTCGAGTCTATTGCCACTCTGACCGGCTGTATTATTGGTGCTGGTGTTCTTGGTATTCCTTATGTTGTTGTTCGTTCTGGTTTCTGGACCGGGATGCTGGTTCTTGTCGTGCTGGGTATTGCTACTTTGTTTGTTCATTTGCTTGTTGGAGAGATTAGTTTGCGTTCAAATAATAACCATCAGCTGGCTGGTTATGCTGGAAAATATCTTGGCAAGCCTGGGAAGTATTTGATGAGTTTGTCCATGCTTATCGGCATTTACGGAGCCATGATTGCTTACACTTTGGGTGTTAGTGAGAGTTTTCAGTCGATTTTTGGTGGTTCTCAGTTGTTATGGGCCGTTATCTTCTATATTCTTATGGCATTGCTGGTTTATGGTGGTCTGGCCATTCTTGAAAAGTCTGAACTGTTGATGGAAGCAGTGAAGTTTTTCATTTTTGCCATCATTTTGGTGATTTTGTTCTCTTCTGTTCATTTTTCAACTGGCCGTTTTGTTGGTTTTTCGTGGGATAAGTTGTTGTTGCCTTACGGCGTTATTCTTTTCGCTTATGTTGGTACTGCTGCTATTCCTGAAGTGCGTGAGGAGATGAAGAAGTTCAAATTGCTGACCAAAAAAGTCATTATTATCGGTTCTTTGATTCCTATAGCTGTCTATGTTTTGTTTACTGCCGCAGTTATTGGCTTGTCTGGTGGTTTTACGACTGATGTTGCCACTATTGGTCTTGCCTCTACAGTTGGCGGTATTGGTTTTGTTTTGCTTCACTTGTTTGCCATTCTTGCTATGGCTTCTTCTTTTATTGCGTTGGGTTATGCTTTGAAGGATATGTTTCGTTTTGATTTTAACCTGCCTCATTGGGAGTCGTGGGCTTTGACGATGATTGTTCCTGTTGTTTTAATCCTGCTTGGTGTTCGTTCTTTTATTGGAGCTTTGGAGATTGCTGGAACTTTTGCTGGCGGTATCGCTGGCATTGCTATTGTACTGATGCATTTGAAAGCCAGGAAGCATTCTGAAAGAAAGCCTGAATATCAGGTTAGAATGAATTGGGTTGGCTATGGAGCTTTGATTTTGCTCTTTGCTATCGGTATGATTTATGAACTATTTCTGCTTTTGTGAACGTGCTATCCATAATAGAAGCAGTATTGTGATTATTGAGATGACGATTGCTATGTAAGGCTGGTACTTTATTGAGATTAATTGTTTTTGGACTTTTAACGGCACTGTGTTGCTTGCGATTTGTCCTCCTTTGCCGTCGTCTGCTATGAATCTTGTTCTTTCCTCGCCAGCCCATCCTGATTCTGGTGTTAAGTACGCTGTGCTTCCTGATATTTCGATTGTGATGTGTTTTGTTTCAGTTGTTGTATAGTTTAGTTTGTCTCCGTCAGGGTCGCTGAAGTATTTGCTTAGGTCGATTTTGTTTACTGTGTCCTGTTTCCAGGATTGTGGCGGTATTCCGTGTGTTACAATTGATTGTTGCGGTGCTATTATTACGGCAATTCCTGTTATTATTGCTATTGCGAGTATTCCGTATATGAGTTTGCGTGCTGTGCTGGTTGGCTTGATTGGCTGTTTTTTGACTTTTGCGTATATGCAGTATGTTCCTGTCTTGTTTAGCTCTGCTGTATAGTGCACGACTTTTTTGTCTTCTCCTGTTTTTTTGAGCGGGATTGTTGTCCAGTCCTGGTTGTATCTTCCCAGTCTCAGTTCTTCTGCTTGTTTGCGTGCCAGCCATCTTTTTGATATTGTGAATGTTGCTTTGTATGTTAGTGCGTCTGGCGTGTTTGTTTTAATCTGGAATGTTTGGTATATTGCTGGTGATGGTGCCGTGCTTGGTTTTGTTTTCTTGATGAGCAGTTTTAGGTTTTTGATCGGCTGTTTTGCCGTTATGCCAAGGTGTGACAGTCCGTCGCTCCAGGCTTTTATGGAAACTGTCTGTTTTTCCAGGAGGTTTTTCCATTTTGCGTTGATTATTCTGGTTCTGGAAAGTTTTTTTGCTATGAATATTACACATAGTATTGCGAGTCCGAGTGTGACGTATTGCAGGTTTGGCGCGATTATTGTCCAGCCTGCTGCCAGAAGTATTAGTATTATTATTCCAATGACTACTGCGAGTATTTTCAGTATGTTTTTCTTGCTTTTTCCTACGACAAGGTCTTTTTTTGCAACTACGTGATATTCTTTCTTGAAGTCGTGTTCCAGTTTTCTTTGCAGTTGTTTTTTGATTCTTTCCTGTTCTGCTTCTTTGCGTTTTTGTTCTTTTTCCTGCTGTTCTTTTCTTTTGTTTAGCAGTTCTGTTCTTTTCTGTTCTCTTTCCTTGCGTATTGCTTCAAGTTTTGCTCTTATCTGCCTTCTTTTTTCAGCGCGTTCTTTGCGTTTTTCTTTCCATTGTTTGTATGCTTCTTTGAACTGCGGGCTTCGTATGTATTTGATGCCGAAGAATGCTCCTGCTAATATTGCAAGAAGTATGATTGCGATTGCCATTACGGCTGCAGGATTTTTTTCAATGAATGTTGGCGGTTGTAATTTAATCGCTATTTCTTTTGTGTATTTTATTCCTGTTTGGTCGACTGTTGCTGTGAAAATAAGAGGGTATTCTCCTGTTGAAACTTCGCTTGTTGGTTTTAGTCTTAATGCGAGTGCTTTTGTTTCTCCTGGATTCAGCGAGACTGTGCTTGGGCTTATTGTTGCCCAGCTTATGCCTTCTGCAGAAAGACTGTAAGTGGTTGTCCTGTCGCCTGTGTTTTCTATTGTGAGTTCTGCTGTACTGTCTGTGTAGTCTGTTCTTATCTTGCTTATGCCTTCTGCAAGTACTGGTATGTCTGTTGCTTTTATTATCAGTTCGAGTTGCTGTTCTTTGTACTGTCCTGATTTTTCTGTGGCAAATTGTGCTGTTAGTTGGTAAATGCCTGATTGTGTGCAGTCTTCTGGTGTTACGCTGAGGATTATGTTCTTGTTTTCTCCTCCTTTGAGTACTGCCTGTTTTTCGCTTACGTGGACGTCTGGGTGTCCTTCTGCTGTTATTGTGTAGATTTCTGTGAAGTTTGCAGGGTTGGACAGCTCAATTGTATACGCTGCTGTGTTGCACGGCTCTATGACTGAGGTTGTTTCTTTTGTTGTGATATTGATGTTTTCCGGCATTGATACTGTAAGCTCTTGTGCAAGTTCCTGTTCGTCCTGTCCGTCTGTGAAATAGATTTTTATCGGGTAAGTTCCTGTTGTTGTGTCGCAGGGCGTCTTATAGTATGTGCTTATTGCTGTGTACAGCCCTGGTTGCAGGACAAAATTGATTGCTGAGAATGTGACGTAATCGCTTCCTTCTCCGTCAACGCTTACGCTGTATGTTGCCAGTTCTTGTCCTGTATTTTGTACTGTGACATTTCTTACTGCGATATTGCAGGGCTCAGTAGAAATTGATGTGTCTCCGAATGCAAGAAATCCGGCGCTGACGCTTGGTAGAAGTGCTATTAATAAAAAAATAATTGTGGATTTCTGCATGGTCACCAACTTGACTTTTAGTAGTATGTTTCGGCTTGTTCCTTGTTTCTTAAGTGAGCAATGCCGAGTACTATGCCGAGTATGACGAGCAGGACCACAAGCACTATCAGTATTGTTTCAAACACGCTTCTTGCTGTTGATTTGCTTTGAAGCACGTTTGTGGTCAATGTGAGCTCTTGTGTTTGCTCGCCTGAGCTTACTGTTGCTGTCAGTGAGTGTGCGCCTGCTGGTACGTCTTCGCTTAATTGTGCGTTGACAAAAATTGTTTGTGTCTGTCCAGCTGGTACGACTAGTGTGCTTGTTGGTGTTATTGTTATTGTTGCCCAGTCTGCGCTTGGCACTGTTACTATGAATGTCTTGCTTGTCTTGCCGGCATTTGTAACTGTTACAGGGAATGTTGCTGTCTGTCCTGCTGTTGCGCTCTGCATCTGGTTGCCGAGTGTTATGGTTGTTTTTGGCTCAGCTTCGTTGCAGGTGTCGTCTGCGAGGACTGCCATTTCCTTTTTCTCTGATATTTTGTAGTGTCCTTGTGAGTATTCAACGTCAACAGTTGCGTCATAGTTGCCTGCTTTTGAGCATTTTGGTATTCTGAGGAACATTTCTTCTGTTTCCTCTTGTTTGTCGTTGTTCTTTATATCCGCTATGTAGTTTGTCGCGCTTATGCCAAGGGCTGGTATGCTTACTGTTACTTTGACGTCAGTTTGGTCTTTCTCTCCGCTGTTTTGTACGCGGACAGTTGCCAATAATGCGCTTCCTGCCTTTACTGCGCCTGATGGGTTGAAGACTACATCTTCAATTTTGAGTGCGTTTCTTGGAACGTCCAGTTTAAGATTGTAGTCTGCTACTCTTTCATCGCTGTATCTGTCAGAAATAATTATTCGGAGCTTGTATTCTGCTGAGTCAACATCCTCTGGTATCATTATGTTGAGCTTTTTGACGTATGTTACGCCTGAGTCTGCATCGAATAATTGTGATTTATCTGCTATGTCTGAAACATCGCTGTACTCGTATCCTGAGATGAATGCGCGTACTTCTGCATCTTTGATGTTTGCAGTTGGTGTGAACTTGACTCTTACTTCGTAATCAGTTCCTCTTTCTAGTGAGAGTTTGTTTACTGCGTTTTCTTGCAGTATGGTATTGTCAATTTGAACCTCTTCGAGGTTTACTGGTAGCGCTGAAACTGCGCTTATGGCTGCTAGGAATAGTGCCATTATTGTTATTATGGTTATCTTGTTCATATTTACCCCCCGATGCCCAGAACAGCGTTCTTCTATTAATGTTTTTCTATTCTGGAGTAGTCTAACACTAATACCACCAATCAGTAACAACTTATATATAAAGCTTATGTTGTTTACTCAATTATAACTTCTCTATACTTGATGCGGTGTATTGAGCCGGAATCAATGGTTATTTGTGCGTAGTATGTGCCTGGTTGGACGTCTTGCGGCAGTTCTATGTACATTGTCTTGCTCGCTCTTTTTCCGGTTGTCAGGTCCATTGGTCCAACA
>CABMGU010000090.1 GCA_902385765.1 uncultured archaeon
CACCAAGCAGCCAATAGCCATCATTGCTCGTCAATTTATCCTGATAAACGTCTGACAAAACAGCGTGAACAGAAGGCAATAAAGGAAGACCGGCATCAACGTGCTCAGCCATCACCGGCTCGACACCCATATCTCTAACAAGATACTCCACCACAGTTCCAAGACTGGGATCGTCTTCTACGCATAAAATGCGCGGCTTATCAGAAGTGTACTTGCGCATAAGACCCTGAAGAGCCGCAACAGAGACAGGATTCTGCCAAACCTCATCAACACCGAGCCCTTGATAATCATTCCTGCCATGTTCACCACCGCCACTAACCAGTATTTTACTGCCAGAAAAATTCCTTGCAAGAGGAAGATTATCAGGATGAACAATCAACAGCCTTGCACCAGCCAAATAAGGAAGAGCGCTTTCACGAGCCTGAAAAGCCCTGCACGAAATACCAGCATCTTCAGCAACATCACGGTAAAAGCTGCACAATCCTTCCCCGCTGGCTATCGCCACAACCAAAGGTTTCTCGTCCATAAAACAGACGACAAAGACAATCCTTTATAAAGCTATTGACGAGGAAGCAAAGATTTTTATACTTAAGTATACTTTAGGTATACTATGGCTGTGACAACACTAAAACTCCAGGAAAGCACGAAATCAGAATTGGACGAATTCAAAAGCGAAAATGAAAGCTATGACAAAGTCATCAAAAAACTGGTTTTCATAGTCAGATACAAGAACCTAAAAAACCAGCTCATAGAAGCTTATCAAAAGATGGGCAAAAAAGATTTGGAAATTCTTGATGAATGGGAACCGGCTTCCCAGGAACTATGACCGAAGTCAAAAGAGGAGATGTCTGGCTCGTTGCCCTTGACCCCACAATAGGACACGAAATAAAGAAATCAAGGCCCGCAATCATAATACAAAATGATTTGGGAAACAAGTACAGCCCGATAACTATCATAGCGCCAATAACCTCCCAAGGAATGGAAAAAGCATACCCAATAGAGGTGCCATTGACAAGAAAAAATTCAGGACTTGACACAGAATCAAAAGTGCTTCTCAACCAAATCAGGGCAATAGACAAAAGAAGACTAATACGAAAACTTGGAAAACTCGACGAAGACACTCTAGCCCAAGTAGACGAAGCAATAAAAATCAGTTTAGGATTGGTTCGCATTTAGATAACTTTTTAAACGCATAAAAGCTCTCAGGAATATGCTACCAAAAGGTCCGCAACGCTGTCCAAGATGCCTAAAGATGACATTAAACTTTGACCCTGAAACAAAAAGAGTATTCTGCAGCGCGTGCGAGTACGAGCAGAGGATGAGAACATGACATCAAACTGGCTGTTTTCTGAACACGAAAAGTTCCAATTAGGAAACGAGGCGATATGGGCAATACCCTGCCCGCACTGTGAGCGCAAAGGACTTCAACATCACATTGAACACAACAAAATAACCTGCCATTGCTGCGGGTATGAGGTGAGAATATGACTGAAATCCACAAAGCGCAAAGAGTAGGAGTATTCGTAGACGTCCAAAACCTGTACTATTCAGCAAGATTCGTCTACAACGCGCACGTAAACTTCAAGACAATACTGCAGGACGCAGTAAAAGGAAGAGTATTGGTAAGAGCACTCGCTTACGTCATCAAGACAGAAGACATAAACAAGGAAAAATTCTTCGACGCTCTGGGACACATAGGATTTGAAATCCACGCAAAAGACCTCCAGATATTCTACGGAGGAGCAAAAAAAGGAGACTGGGACATCGGCATAGCAATGGACGCGATAGAATTAGCGCCAAGACTTGACACAATCATCATCGTAAGCGGAGACGGAGATTTCGTGCCTTTGGTAGAGCATTTGAAAAGAGCACTCGGATGCAGAGTAGAAGCAGTAGCATTCGGCAAAAGCGCAAGCGCAAAACTAATAAGCGCAGTAGACGACTTCACAGATTTGGACAAAGACACAAAAAAATACCTGATAAAGCCAGCCAAAAAAATGCCAGTCAACAAAGAAGTAGACACGCACAGCATGGTAACAACAGCCAAATAAGAAAAAAAATGGAAATAAATGAGGAAAATTTCGAGCAGGAAGTGCTCAAAAGCGACAAGCCAGCAGTGATAGATTTCTGGGCGCCGTGGTGCGGACCCTGCAAAATGATAGCACCGGCATTTGAAAAGCTCTCAAACGAGATAAAAAGCGCGAAATTTGCAAAAGTAAACGTTGATGAAAGCGCACGTCTTGCACAACAAATAGGAGTGATGGGAATACCGTGCATCATAATATTCAAAAACGGAGAAGAGGTTGAACGCATCGCAGGCTTCCAGACAGAACAACAACTGAGGGCAAAGCTGACGAGCGTGCTCGATTAAATGCTGACAATAGTCAATTTCAAGGCATACAAGAGTTCTACAGGTGAAAAAGCAATAAAACTGGCAAAAATATGCTCAAAATTCAAGAACGTGGCAGTCGCGGTACAAACAGCAGACATATTCGCAACAGCATGCACAAAAACACCAGTACTCGCACAACACGTAGACGCGATAGAGTACGGAGCAAAAACAGGATGGATACTGCCGGAAAGCTGCCAGCAAATGGGAGCAATAGGAAGCCTTGTGAACCACTCTGAACACAAATTAACACTGCCTGAAATAAAAAAGACAATAGAAAGACTGAGAAAACTCAAAATGATATCGGTAGCGTGCGCAAGCACACCAGAAATGGCAATGAAAATAGCAAAGTTCAAGCCAGACGTAATCGCAATCGAGCCTCCTGAACTGATCGGAGGCAATATTTCTGTATCAGAAGCAGAACCAGAAGTCATCACAAGAACAACACACAAGATAAAGAATATACCAATACTATGCGGAGCAGGCGTACACACCAGAAAAGATGTGGAACACGCACTAAAATTAGGCGCAAAAGGAATTCTCGTAGCGCACGCCGTCACTAACGCGAAGAACCCGGCAAAAGCGCTCAAAGAACTGATTGAGTGAATCAAATCAAACTGTGAAACACAGGCGCAGTAACATAAACCTCCAGAATCGCGGCAAAGAAAACAAGCAAAATGCCAAGAACAAGAAGCTTCACATCATTTCTCAAGACGTTCCTGAAAGCATCACCTGCCAGCTTCTCGTGAATCAAAGCGCGCGATAAAGAAGCACCAGCCATTGCAGTCAAGATAAAGCCGGCGCTCTCAGGAAGCATGTGAGTAAGAGAAACACCTGCAAGCAAAGGTGAAGCCCAGCGGGAGAAAATCTCAACGACAAACGCTGCGAAAAACGAGGCGTTATACACGATAAGGAAAATAGCGCCAGCGCCGTAAAAGATTGAGAGAACAAAACCTATCAGCAGATACTCAATGTTATGAGAGAAAAGGGAAACAACCTTTGTGATGCCGGGAACGTACTCCTGGCCTGCAAAGCTCGCAACAATGTCCTGATGCAAATGGTCCTGCTCAAGCTGAACAACCTGATAATGAAGAGTATCAGGATTCACAAAGCCAAGAACAAGAAAACCCACCAGAACGCCCAGAAACGCGCCAAGATAGCATTTCAGTATAGTCTTGTGCCTTCTAAGGAAATGAGAACTGCCCCTGCTTTCAATCTTCTCCTCAACAACAATAACGTGATGAAGACTTGGAAGCAAAAGAATAGTCAGCAAAAGAGTTGTAGCAAGACTCTGGTCAGGAAAAACAAACTGCTGAACAGCATACGCTACAAAAACGTAAACAGCACTAAGTATGAAAACAAAAGAAAAATGACGGAGAACAATCCTCCTGTCAAGAAACTGCTCAAGCACCATTGCCCTTGAAATAACCTTCCCAATCAATGCCCGCGTCGTCCTTAGGCTTTCGCTTGAAAGCATAGGCTGCAAGACCTACAACAACTACGAATGCTGAAAGCAAGGCAAGCCATTTGATACTTTGACCAAGCTTGAACAAACCAGTAGTCTTAGGCACAAAAGCCTCTCTCGGTGCCTGAGGCACCTGCTGCAAAGGCTCATACGCTGGAGCCGGCTCAGGAGCTGTTTCAGGAGTTTCAGGAGCTGCCTGCTGATTGGCATCCGGCGAAGGCACAGGAGCATCATCTGGCTTCACATAACCAGAACCGCCCTGCCAGTCAGAATGCCAGCCATGACTGCCTATAATGTTGGGCTGAGGATTAGTTTCAACTGAAAGCGTTGCCTGAGCGCTGTAAGTATGACCAAACTCAACAAATTCAGCAGAAATCACATAACTTCCAACATCAGGAGCTACAAAAGACCTGCTGTAAGTATCGCCAGACAAATCAACAGTGTGACTGCCTGAAGGAGTCGAAAGCACAATTGATGAAACTGAAGTGTTCCCATCAACTGTGAGAGTTCCGGAAGCAGTAACAGTACTTCCAGGAGCAACACTTGACGGAGACAAGCTCAAAGTCAGCACGTGGTTAGGCACAAAAGTAATGTTTTGCTCAACAACCGCCACGTGACCTGCAGAATCAACTGCACGGATGACAAGCAGTTTTGTCTCAAGAACATCAGAGGTGACGGTTGCAGTAAACTTGTCGCCATTCTGAGTCAAAGTCAAATTATCCCCATCAAACACTGCAGTGACTGCTGACAAACTAATAGTGTCAGTAACAGTTGCGACAACCTCTGAAGCAGTATTCCTTGGCAATGTGGAAATTGCATTCAAGCTGACAACAGGAGGAGCAGTATCCAGCTGAATGACCTGAGCGTGCGTTGCAGTCAAGCCGACGCCATCCTGGCACGTAACACTCCAAGTATGGCTTCCCTCGCTGAAGTTTGAAAGGTCAACATTAACACTCGCCTGAGTATCGTTTGACACATTCACGCTCCTCAAAACAGTGCCGTCAAGAGAGACAGTGCACGCGAGAACTTCTGCAATATTATCTGAAACTGTGAACTTGAAGTCAGTGCTTTCAGTAGCATATGAAGTAGGAGAGACAATGCCCACAACAGGAGCAGTACCGTCAAACAACAATTCACCACTAACATTGCCCTTCTCTCCAGGAAGATTTGATGCCTTAACAGTATAACAGACACGGTCGCCCTCATCAAAGGAAGAGAAGTCAGCAACACCGCTGTAAGCATCATTATTCTTAATCAAAGGAACAGAAACATCAGCACCATTAACGCAATTGTTAAAAGTGTATGTTACGCTGTCGACAGCAGTCTCTGCATCAGCGACATTAACACTAACCGCCTGCATAGCATTGTTTGCCCTTGCATAAGCGCTTGGCAAAATATTGCTGATAACAGGAGGAGTAGCGTCGTGAAGAATAGTCAACGGGACAACCAAATGAGTTGAATCAAGAGATACCTCAAAAGAAACATTAGAATCACTGGAAACATTAGGAGCAGTAATCCTGAACTCAAACCACGCGCTTCTCACGTTAGTTTCAATAGAGCCGTCCTTCCATTCAACTTCAGTAGCACTCAAGGTCTTGGTCCAGCCGGTATAACTCTTTGCATCGCTCAGCATCAAAGGAGACTTAACATCCACCCTGGAAATAATCGAGTTTCCCTGATAATTATTAACGTCCAAAGCTTCCCAAGCAGTATTAGTCTCGTAAACAGAAGCTGGCACAAAGGTAACGTTGACTGCACTCACAAACGATGCTAACAGAATTAATCCAAGTATTATTGCTGGCGTTTTCACATCTCTCCCTCGAAATCAATCTAACAATTAGGAGTATATAAAAGTTACTCTTTTGTATACTGGTTTGGCTTTGGTTAACGGTTCACTGAAAAGTGACACTGAACCTTTTTAACACGAGTTTGGCTTAACTGCTACGGGGTTAAGGATGAAATGGGGGGTAATTATATTCATCTTCTTCGCACTAGGTTTTATGCTGGCATCTGCAGGATTCTTACTGCTGGATAACTCAGTAACTGCAGGGTCACGATTAGCGTATTCTCCAACACAAGTGCAAAGCACTCAAAGAATACCATTTGAAGCAATAAAAGTCTACCCTGACGAAGTAAAAATACAATACCCAGGACTGCAGTACGCAAAAGTAAAATCAGACTCAATGGCACCACTGCTAACACACGATTCAACAGTGTTCGAGAAAGTGCCTGCATCAGAAGATGAAATAGCACTCGGAGACATAATCTCATTCTACGAGCCGTCAATAAACTCAATAGTGCTCCACATGGTAGTCGGGATAACTGAAACAAATGGAAAAACGTATTTCCAAACAAAAGGCATTGCAAACGAAGAGATTGACAACTGGCTGGTGCCATTTGAGAACGTAAAAGGAATAATGGTTGGAATGTTCAGATAGGTCAACTAATGACCGCTCTGCCTCGACAACATCGAGGTGATTTCATCTCCCTCTTATCTGCAAGAGGGAGTTGAAATCAGTCGAAGACCAGAGCGGCGGAAAGAGGAAAATTATGCCAAAAAAGACACGCAAATGGGCTCATTTTGAAGGCGGAAAACTCGGCGGATGGAGCAAGAAGCTACCGCAAACAAAAAGAAGACTGCTTCTGGAAAAAATGGTGAAAAAAGACGGATACGCGACAGTCATCAGAAGATTATTACAACTGAGAAACGTGACAAAAGATGAAGAGACAGTCACAAAAGCAACAGGAGACATGGCGTATTTAAGAAAGAAGTTCAGGGATGTGCCAAGCGTGCATAAACGAGTCTGCAGATAAAAATATAAATACAAGACAGGCAACTTCTTTTTATGGCGTTCATAGTAAACAACAGAAAAGACGTGTTTGAACAAATCGAAGTTTACACAAGCCAACTGGTTCTAAAAGCATTAACAAACAGAAGCAAAGATTTTGCAATATTAACAGACGTGAGATTTGATTTATGCGAATACCTTGACAGATACGAAAAAATGTTTGACGAACTCGAAAAACAAATACTGCAAAAATCAGCCAGCGGCAAACCAGAAGAAAGAGCAGAAGTCCAAAACCTATACCAAAAACTAAAAAACGTGGTTCAAGGCTTCAAAGCAGACGTATTATCAATAATAAACAGCTTAGAAGAAATAGGAAACCAAGACGTATACAACCAATACAAAGCAAAAATTTCTGAACAATTAAACAGGCTGGAAGTCATCTACGCCTAAGCAACCTTGACAGTAACCTGATAAATCTTGCCCGTATAGAACGCGCCTGAACTTACCTTGAACTGCTCAATATTACACGGAGCAGGCAGTCCGTCAAACACGCAAACATTGAAAATGTAATCACCAGCAGGAGCAGGCTTGCCAGGAGCGACATTCAGGTCTGCCTTAATCAGGAAAGGAACAACCTTCAGCTCATTCTTCTTTATTCTTCCAATGTCCACAGAAGAAAAAGAACCAAGCCAATACTGCTCAATGTATGCAGGATCGCAATCAATCGTTTTTCCATCAGGCTGATACGCACCTGAAAAACCCAAAGCAAGACTGAAATCCTTATCAACATTAATATTTCGGATGCCCACACCAAAATTCGCAGAAGCACCGCGCTTTGCATCCTGAACAGCAATCGGAATCGCAACAAGCTGATTGCCAGTCTGCAAAGCAGCCACAATCTGCTCCTGAGTCTGCCTGTCAATCTGCGCCTTCAACTCCTCAGCAGAACCGAACCATTTGAAAACAAAATACAAAGACAAAGAGAAAATAAGAACTGACAAAATGATGATGACAATCATCCCAATACTCATCTCAAAAGCTTTCTTATTCATCATTCAGGCCTTATCAAAGTGATTTTACCCAACGGCTTCTCATACTTGCCGGTCTTCTCCTTCCCATCCTGAGTAAACCTGTACCAGACTGCAAGAGTCAACTGGTGCTCTTCCTCAGGCTCAACAATACTTGGAATAGCAACAGAAACCTTCACCGGCTGTGCACCAAGCGCCTGATTAACAGAAGTTTCAGCAATCTGCTGAGCGCCCTCAAGCAACCTGATAGTATCAACAGAAATGCTGGAAACAGCAGGGTCCTGACGGTAAACCTTGAAATCAATATCAAGACTGTCCTTGTTGACATCAAACGGATTATTGAATTTGTAATTATTATTCAACTGAACAGGACCAAGACTCCTGTCATCAAAAAGCGAATTCGGCACTATTTTAGCGCCTGCCTTCAGCTGGGCAACACACTTGCTTGCTTTGCAGACAAAATCAAGGAAAGCACCAGCACTGCCACTGCAAATACCGCAATCCTGAGGACAGGTGCACTTGTTCTCACTGCCATCACACTTGAAATTGCCACAGGTATCAGGAATCGGCTCGTGACTGCAGAAATAATTCGTCTGCGGACCGCAAGTATCCTTTGTTCCAGGATTCTTATCATCACAACTGGCAGGGCACTGATAATTTCCAGAAGGCTTCACAAAAACAAACTTGTCCTTATACTTATTCTGAACGGTTCCCTGCTTGGGAGTTTTCTTGCCAGCCTGAACAATCACATACTCATACTGAGTCTTGAGAACAAGATTAGAAATCTCACCCTCAAGCTCTGCAGTAGTAAAATCAAGAAGTAAGTTTTCTTCAACAGAACTTCCAACACTCCAAAGATACTTGTCAACAGAATGCTGTGCGAGCGTGATAGTCCTGCCGTCCTTAGTAGTGCCAGTCAACTCCATACTAATAATATGATGGTCCCTGTTCTGAGGAGCCAACTGCGAAAGAGAAACAGCAACATTGAAAGTATCTCTCTTCATATTAAACGGCTGACTGAAAAGAGTATCAAACTTGAACTTGTCACCAGCAACAACCTGGTCAACAGAACTGGAAATAGGCTTAACAAGATTTGAAGGAACATCCTGAACACACTGGTCCTGAACACACTGCTGAGTCAAATACTGAGTGTTAACAACTTTGCCTATACAAGCGGGCTTGCAGTCAGAAGGACACTTGCACGCATTCTCAGGAGACTCACAAACAAGATTACCGCACTGACCTGGAATAGCAGTATAAACACAAGTCTTGTCAACGCAACCAGCAGAGAAAGCAGTCCTTGACTCGCAGTCTGAATCCTTACTGCACTCGCCACAGGCAGAAAGAAGTAGAAGAGATGCCAGACAAACAAAAAATATTTCGAGCCTCATTTTTAGTTCACATCAGGAAGCCTTATTTATAAATATTTCCCGGCTGCTCTGCCTCGGCTTTGACCGAGGTGAATTCTCTCTCCCCACGCAATGCAAGGGGAGAGATAATTCAGTCGCAGACCAGAGCAGCCGCAAAAGCAGGAATTAACGAATCTGCTCAAACTCTCTCACAATAATCCAGCCGAACACAAGCATCAACAGCGCTCCTGCAAGAATAAACCAGAAGCCCTCCTTGTAATCAACAGCAATGCTCTGGTACAAACCCCAGCCAAGCAAAGCAGTGCCAATCCAAAGAAACTTGTCAAGCACTAACTTCATAATCTCAAATTCCTCGTGTCCATCCAAACGACGCTTAATCTTTTCCATTTTCACACCAAGTTCAGGATGAAAGACTTGCTTGCGTACAAGGAATTCGCCTTTTCGCCGAAATCAGGACTGCTGCCGCAATCCTTGTCATCAATCGCCTTGTACACATTAATCTCCATCTGATAAGAATCAGGCTTCACGCTCCTGACCAGCATAACAGCATCAAACACGTCACCCTCAAAACTCTTCAGGTCAAACTCGCCAAGAATGCTCTTAAACCAGTTGTGAGCGCTTCCAACAAAATCCTTGTTCTCAAAATCATAACCGCCGACAGCAACAGGACCTGTAACATCAGAAACACACTGAGCTCCAGGAGTGAACGGCTTAATGCATTTCACTTCGGCCCTGAAACAGATACGGTCGCTACTAGCAGACTGAGCAGTATTCCTCACACCAATAACAACTCCCTGAGGTTTACCAATAGCAACCTGCTCAGGCACAGAGAATACCAACAGTTCTCCGCCAGTTCGCACCTGCTCTTTCAACTGCTCCTTAATATTAGAAATTTCCTTCTCAACAAGCTGAGTGCCGGCACCAAACTGCTTCTTAATGAAGCCGATACCCAAGCCGAGAACCGTAATAGCAATAATAAGAACGACAATCGCAGTAATAGATAGCTCTAGAGCTGCCTTTTTGTTAAATCTCATACTGACACCTCTTTTATTAGACAGGAGAGTGGTTTATTTATTTATAAAGGTTGCTGTCTCACTTGACTGTCGTGCCAATCTCAGCGCGCTTCTGCAAGAACTCATAGATTTCAGGAGGAGGAGTAGGCGAGGTAATCCCTGCAACAGCAATGCCAGTAATCGAATGAACCTTGCAGTCACAAACTGTCTGATCATTCCTTGTCACAAAAGTGCAATCCAGCGAAGGCGTTGAAAACCTGCCCTTTGTGACATAAAATTTGTCAGTGGTCGTCCCGTACAGGTCCATAACAACAAAAGTGGAACGGGACTGCTTCGGAATATTAACAACCGCCTCAGCATTGACGTTAAGAACAGCATTCTCACCGCCGTCAGACCTTGACATCATATCAAGAGTGCCCAGACGCTCGGTCCTGTCAATCACAAAATTAACAGTTGCAAGACGGTCAACGCCAACAGTGGCAAAACCAGTCGTAGCATCCAAGGGCGTCAGGAAAATATTATCGTACAGGCTTGCAGCAACATCACCGCAGCCTCCAGAAGGAAAATCAACATAACCGACAGCAAAAAAATCCCTGACAACATCATTCAACATCACAGGATAAGATTCAGCCTCCTCAACAGCCTGACCGGTCAAGCCGTGACCCTGAAGCGAAGGGATATCAATATTCAAAAGCGCGAAAAATACTATAATACCAACGCTTGCAAATACTAATAACTGGTGTTTCATCCTCTTTTCAACAGTTAGAAAGAAGTAATTGTTTATAAACTGTGCGAATTAACGAATCACAATGCAAGAATTGTTCAACAAATGCACAACCGGAAAACACAGAAGCAGATTCACCATAACAGGGCACACTGTAGTCAAATACGTAACAAACCCGTTCATAATATGGTGCGACGCATTTGCGCCATTTGAAGAAAGAGAACCGGAAAACAGATACATGCACCTTCTGTTTGAAAGAGGCATAGACCACGAGAAAAAAGTCAGGGAAACAATGTTTGCGGATGCAGTGCAGGTGCCATTGATATCATTTGAAGACGCGTTCAGGCAGATACTTGAAGAGTGCAGGAAAGGCACAAAAACAATGACAGGAGCGCCCATATTCTACCTGCCTGAAGATGTTTACGGAATAACTGACGTATTACAGAAAAACAATTCGCACGAGAGCGTGTTCGGAAAATACCATTACATCGTCAAAGAAATCAAAAGCGCAAAAAACATCAAGCACGAATACATAATGCAGACAGCATTCTACAATTACGTGCTTGGCAAGATACAAGGCTACACTCCTCCAAAATTCTATTTGATTAACCGCGAACAAAATGAGTTTGAATATGAATACGAAAAATACGAAGAAGAACTAAAGCAGATACTCGCAGAAATAAAAGAAATATTCAACGGAAAAAAAGTGACTCCGACAGCAAAATCCTGCAAATGGCCGTGGGAAGCATACTGCAACAAAACAGCAATCGAACAGGAAGACATATCAATCGTGCCAAACGTAGGAGGGGCGCTCAAGAAGAAATTAAACGAAATGGGAATAACAACAGCGCAGCAATTAGCCAGCCAGCCAATCGAGATTGACATTCCGGATGCGATGCTAAACAAAATCAAGCTGTACGCGCAGGCGTGGGTGGACAAAAAACCAATAATCTTGTCAAAGCCGAAAATACCGAAATCAGACGTAGAAATATATCTGGATTTTGAAGGCACAGATGAAATGGAAACAGAGGAAGGAATGGTCAAAGTAGACTATCTTATAGGACTGCTGATAAAAGACAAGACAGGAACACAATATAAGACGTTCATTGCAGAAAACCTTGCAGACGAAGGAAGAATGATACAGGAGTTTTTAGCATTCATGAAAAAATATCCTGATACGCCGATATACCATTATGGACCATACGAAAGAACACACATGACTGCACTGGGAGAAAAATACAAGGTCGACATGAGAAACATACTGAAAAATATGATTGATGTCTTGTATTTATTGAAAAAATCAGTAATACTGCCGACGCTCACAATGTCGCTGAAAGAAGTCTCAAAGTTTTTAGGCTTCAAGTACAGAGGAATGGCAGACGCGCAGGAAAGCATCGTGCTGTATCTACAATTTTTAGAAACAAAAGAAAAAGAGATAATGCAGAGAATCCTTGACTACAATGAAGACGACGTCAGGGCGACTATGATAGTGAAAGAATATTTGGAAACTAAATAATTATCTTGTCATTTATCCTGCGGCCATTAGAACTTCCAATCCGGCTTAAAGGAACCCTCACATTTGAACAGCCGTCAGGAATGGAACTTTTTCTTTTATAACTAACCCAGGAATAACTCACAGGACAACCATAATAGGCTTTAACCTCGCCAGTATTTCCAAGGTGATTAATGACTTGCCTGTAACCAGGCAGCCCACATTTTTTGCCAGACTCCCTTGCATTAAAAATATCATAAAGACGCTTATCCGGCCAAAGATAATCCTGATTACCGCGGATTCGAAGCAGTCTCAGCAGTTCAGGTTTTTCAGGGGTGATGGTGATTGGCGGCTGAAGAATGTGATCAAAGACAGGGTCGCGTCCAGTCATCGCTGAAAGCAAAAAAATCCAATCACACAAAAAAAGGGAAACACGATCATCCACTGCGCGATTCATTCTGGAAATCTTGCCTTTAACAATTTTTGCAAAACCTGCCCTGTCCTGAGATATTCCCTCTGAACCGCGAAGATCAGCGGCAAAATCAACAATACCAATTGCAACCGAATCAACACTCATCTACCTTCCTCCACTTCGTTCCAATATTTTACTGCTCATCTTGACCTGTGCGCAAAAAAATCAGCAGTATGATA
>CABMGU010000091.1 GCA_902385765.1 uncultured archaeon
CATTTGTGCTACTGCCTGCTCTTTTTCCTGCTGTCTCGCAAGTTCTATTGCTTTTTTTATCTGCATTATTTCCAGCTCGGTTTTTTGTGATATTGCGCTGTGCTGTGTTAATTGCTCGTCTATTTCTGTCATTTTTTCTTTCTCTGTCGTTAAAATAGTGTGCTTGTGGTCTGGTGTCACCTGTTGTAAGCAGGTCGGGCATTGTGCCAGTATGCTTATTTTGTGCGAGGTGTCTGTTGATTGTTTTTTGAGTGCTGTCAGTTCTGCTATTTTCATGCAGGTTATTTTGTAGTTTGTTTCTTTTTCTGTGAGTTGTTGTGTGTGGTCTTTTTTTGTTATTTCAATTTTTTTCGGCAAATCTCTTTGCGCTTCGATTAATTGCTGTGAAACTGTTAAGAATTCTGTTTGTGCTGTTTTTTGCTGTTGTTGTTTTGAGAGCAGTTGGCTTTTTGCGACGTGCAGGTCTCTTGTTAATAGTTCTGCCTGTTGTTTTTGTTGTTCTATTTTTACCAGTTCTTGTCTTGTCTGCAGTAATGCGTTTCTTGCTGTCATCAGTTGCGGCGTTATTGTCTTTATTTGTGTGCTTGCTTCTTCTTTTTCGTTTTTCATCTCTTCGAGCTGTTTTTTCTTGTCTTCCACATCAGAAAGCACTGCGTCGAATGCTCTTTGTCTTTCTCGTAATGATTTTGTGTAGCTTCCTGCGTTTTGTGTTATTCTTTCGTATTTGTCTATTCCGAATACTTTTCTGAGGATTGCGACTCTTTGTTCTTTTTCTTCCTGCAGTATCTGTTTCATCTCTTCCTGAGGCGTATAAACAGTATATCTATAGACCAAATTTTTCCCTTTCGTCAATAGTTCTGCAGGGTATCCTAACAATTCCAGAATGTTGCTTTTGAGTTCTGTTGCTGTTGCTTCTTTTTTTACGCCGTTTACCAGCAGGTATCCTGTGTCTTGTTCTACTGATTTTTTCGTTCTTACCAGTGTTCTTTTTATTGCGTACACGTCATCGTTTATCTTGAACATCAGTTCTACGTTTCCTTCCTGGCATCCGTTTCTCAGCAGTGCGTTGCCTGACAGTTCTCCTCTTAATACTCCGAACAAGGCAAATTCTATCGCCAGAAGTATTGTGCTTTTGCCGCTTCCAATGTCTCCTGAGAGCATTACTGTGCCTGTGGGGAATTCTATCTTGGCGTTTGTGTAGCTTCTGATGTTTTTGAGCGACAGAGATATAAGTTGCATTAGAGAAATCGCTTTTTTCCTGAATTATAAGTTTTTATGTTCTGGAAAAGCAGAGTGCTAAACGATTAGATTTCCAGCACGATGTGCTTCTTGTCCGGTACAGAAACAAATATTTCTTCGCCTTTTTTTAGTTCAAGGCTTCTGACGATGTGGTTGTTGAAGTACATTCCGAGCCGGTCTTTGGATAATTTCACTATTTTTTGCCTGATTTTGAGGGGTGTCTCTTTTAGTTCCTCTATAACTTTTTTGGAGGATTCAGGTTCGAAAGCGAAATAAGCGCATTTTGGGCATTGGTAGCTAAGAACTTTGTTCTTGGCTCCAAATACGTTTACTTTCACTTTTCTCAGTTCTTTATTGCATTGTGGGCAGTTCATTTTGTTTACACTAGTGTAGTATAATAGACTATTTAAGATTTTTGTCATTTTTTTCATAATATGGGGCGGCGGCGCGGGGAGTTTCAATCCCCCGGTAAAACCGGAAGCTTTTTGAACCCCGAAGTCCTTTCGGACACCAAGGTATCGGCTTGGCGGCTTTACCTAGTTTGCCTACGCCGCCGCATAATATACTATGTTAAGCCTATTAAAATTTCTATCGACGAGAAAGTTGAAATTCTTACAACTCAGTCAGTAATATTTTCGGGAAACGAAAAGAAATGTTGGAAGAATTGCGACTAAAACTGAAAGCCCTCTCGCAAGTTTTAAAAAACTATCTGTCTTATGTCCTCTTATGCCTGATAAAGTTGAAGTTTTGAAAGGACAGCAGTGTATGATGTGCGGGAAGAAGTCTTTGTCTTTGACAGAGGCCGAGTCAGAAGTTCCTTTTTTCGGCAAGATTTTCATTTTCAGCATGCACTGTGATGCCTGTCATTATCATAAGGCTGATGTTGAGGCTGCAGAGAAAAAGGAGCCTGCCAGATTTACGTTTGAGATTGACGGCAAAAATGATCTCTCAGTGCGCGTAATCCGTTCAAGCGAAGGCATCATAAAGATTCCTCACGTTGGCAGTATGGAGCCCGGTCCTCACGCAGAGGGTTTTATTACAAACATAGAGGGAATTATTGAGAAGTTCAAGAAGCAGGTTGAGTCTTTGAGGGATACTGCTGAGGATGATGAGGACAAAAAGAAAGCCAAGAATATGCTGAAAAAGCTTCAGAATGTTCTCTGGGGTTCTGAGAAATTAAAGATTATCATCGAGGACCCGTCTGGCAATTCTGCTATCGTTTCTGACAAGGCAAAGAGGGAGAAGCTATGAAAAAATTAAAACCTGAACTGAAAATCGCTGACAAGATGCTTGATTTGAAGACAATGGATACAAACATTATCCTGAATCATCTTGATGAGCAGATCAAATTGAGAGAAGCTCCGCTTGAGAAGCGGATAAAGAAGTTAATGTCTTAGTTTATTTTTTGCACATTCTATTAAATCCGGCTCGTGTGTGAAGCTTAATTCCATGAACGCGTTTGCTATCCGTATTGGTTTTCCTCTTTTTACAGCTCTGTTGAAGTCTCGGACAATCTTTCTTTCATAAAGTTCAACGAATCTGTATATTTGTTCTCTTGATTCTTTATTTGTTATTGTGTTGAGCAGGGTTTCTGCTGTTGCGTATATTGCGCTTGTCCTGTTTTTTTTCGGAGTTTTTGAAGCCGATCTCAATAAGTTAATGAATTCTGTTTTTTCCCTGTATGTTTCCAGCACCTGCAGGCAGTCATCAAGGGTATCCAGCACAGAGCTGATTTCTGCAGTCATGAGCGCCTGTGCGATTTGTTCCTTGCCTTCCTGTCTTGTGCTTCCAAAACGCTTGTACCACTCGCGTGCTGTTCTTATCGCTTCCATTACTCCTGAATAGCGTTCTGATTGATAGTCAAATTGAGGGCTCGCGTCAATGGCGTCCATTTCCATTGCGTCATCAAGGTCTACCAGCTGGTCTCCGAATGGGAATTTTCCGCTGACTACTCTTTCGAGAAATTCAAGTCTTTCAAAATCTTCTTTTCTTTCTTCCTTGAAAATTGTCCTGTATATTGTCTCCAGTTCCATCCCGACGCTGGTTTAAGGCGCCTGTTTAAATGCTTTTTCACTGGAAATTTGATTTGTAGTCACCATCTGATGATAACAAACCGAAAGCTTTAAATATGGATAATCCAGGCTATATTTCAGAGTAAATGGGGTGTATGCTCTTATGGCTGAAAAATTTAGTTTTGGAAAGCTGAAAGATATGCAGTCGCAGGTTGCCGCACAGGTTGTTCTAGAGGATGGCATAAAGCCAGAGGACATAAAGTACATTGCAGGCTTTGATATTTCTTATCAGGGTGACAATTGTGTTTGTGCTGCTGTTGTTCTTGATTACAAGACTTTGCAGGTTGTTGAGAAGAAGGTTGTTGTTACCAAGGTTCCTATGGGTTATGTTCCTGGTTTTCTTGCTTTTAGGGAAGGTCCTCCTATCTGTCAGGCGTATTATGATTTGGAGTACGAGCCTGATGTGATTTTGGTTGATGGCCACGGCATTGCTCATCCTGTCAGGTCTGGTCTTGCTGTTTTTGTCGGTGTCGAGCTTGGCAAGCCTTGTATCGGTGTTGCGAAAGGCTTGCTTGTCGGAGAGGTTAAAGACAATGACATAATTCTTGAAGGCGAGGTTGTCGGCAGGTTAGTAAAAACAAAGGAGTACGCGAATCCGTTGTATGTTTCTCCTGGTCATATGATGTCTATTGGGACTTCTGCAGAGATTGTGAAGCATTGTGTTGTTCCGCCTCATAAGATGCCTGAGCCTTTGCATCTTGCTCACAGGTTTGCGGACAAGAATATGAAAGAAGTTAAAAAAGAATAAAATTTACTCCTGTGGCGCTTCTTCTGCCTGCACGTTTGTCATGTGCTTGCTTCTGTATATGCTTGCGAATGACGGCGTGACTACGAGGAAGTCGTCTCCGAATCCTGCTATTTCGCCTTCGATTGCGTCTGCTGTTTTCTTGAGCTTGTTTATTGCTCTTTTCAGCTCAACCAAGTCCTTGTCTTTCAATGGTCTTATGTTTACTAACGCAATCGTGTATCCTTCTCTTAAGGAGTCCAGTACTGGTTTTACGTCATCGAAGTCTTCCAGCATGAATGGTCTTACGAGAACCTTTGATTTTGATGCTTCTCCGTCATTCTCTAATTCAACATATCCTGTTTCCTGTTCCAGCTCGTCGTATTTCGGCTTGGTAAATTTTTCCTTTAATTTTGAAAAAAAGTCCATATCACAACACCTCATTCAACTCGTTTTTGTTTTTACTCTGGAATGGGTAAGAATCTTTCTATTATTTAAACCTTTTGCTGAAAGCTCAACAGAAACCTTTTTAAACCCCCTCTTAATCTTCGAGCATATGTCAAAGCGTTTAGGTGGTTCAAGGGCGGGTACTCGCAGGATGTTCCGCAAGGAGCCTCGCACAAGAGGTAAAATCTCTCTTACAAAGTTTTTCATGCCTTACAAGGTAGGCGATATTGCCACCTTGATTGCTGAGCCTGCTATTCAGTGGAACTTGTATCATCAGCGTTTCCACGGAAAGTCTGGCACTGTTGTCGGCAAGCGCGGTGACTGTTATGAAATCAAGGTTATGGATGGCGGAAAGGAAAAAATGGTTATTGTTCATCCTGTTCATTTGAAGAAGAAGGTGTGAAAATGGTGCAAAAGATAATCTCTCAGGTTCCTATAAGTTCGTCTCAGGTTCACGCTGAGCTTAAGCGCATCAGGGAGCGTGACAAGGAGCTTGGCTTCCGTGCCCAGAAGACGATTGACTACTTGGACAGCTTGAATGTTCTTGATGAGAAGAAGGCAAAGGAGCTTTTGGACAAGCTGTTGAAGCTTGACATTCCTCGTTTGCGTGATGTTCATTTCTTCAAGATTATTGATGTTATGCCGACAAACGCTAAGGACGTCAAGATTGCCCTTCAGCAGTACAATCTGACTGTTTCGCAGGAGAATTGCAAGAAGATTGCTGATGTTGTTGCTGAATACGTTTGATTTTCTAGATTTGATTTAAGCGCCGCGGTCTACGACTTGCTTTCTCTCCCCTACGCGTGCGAGGGGAGAAGAAAGCAACCTGAGCAGGCTCAGGCGCGGCGCATATAATGTTGAATCTGAATACGTATAATCTGTTACCTAAATTCTTTTAAACTTCTGTCTTTCATCGTTTTGAGGCATGTTTATAGATTCTCATTGGCACGCAAGGGACTTGAATGAAAAAGCAAAAGAAACTGTAGGGCATTCTTTGGCAGTCGGTGAAGCAGCCGGACTGGATGCCATTGTTGCAATGCCTAATACAAATCCTCCTTTGACAACGCTTGAAGCCTGTGAGGCTTATTTGAAGTTGGCTGATGCCTGCAAAAGCCGTGTTCAGTTCTATGTTCTTATTGGTCTTACTCCTAATCCTGAACAGGTTAAGCTTGCAGTAGAAGCTACAAGGAAAAATCCCCGTATTGTTGGCTTGAAGGCTTATTGGGGAAGTTCTACCGGTAATTTACTGATAGGCAAAAAAGAAGAGCAGATGAAAGTGTTTGAGGTTCTTGTAAGGGAAGGCTATAAGGGCGTTCTTGTTGGTCATTTTGAGGATGAGGCGCTAATCAGGAAAGAGTTGTATGATTCAAAAAATCCTAAGACCTGGAATACGTTGTGCCGTTCTGAAAAGGCTGAAGGGAGTTCTGTTGATAATATTTTAGACATTGCTGAAAGTGCAAAGGCAACTGTGACTGTCAGAAATGAAGTCAGGGAGGATGGTGCAGTTAGGATTGTTAAGTCTCTTGAGGAAGTTGGCTATGTTGGCAAGCTGCATATTGCTCACGTCAGCACTCCTGAGGTTGTTGATGCTGTTGCGAATTATGAAGGACCTCTTAAGCTGACCTGTGGCGTCACTTTCCATCACGTTATCTTCAACGATGATATGCTTCAGGGTCCTGATGGCAGGTGGTACAAGTGCAATCCTCCTTTGCGTTGTGAGGCAACCAGAAAAGCTCTTTTGGATGCATTGCTTGATGGTCGCATTAATGATGTTGAGAGTGATCACGCGTCTCATGATGTTGAAAGTAAAAACAGCGTTGTGCCTGCTTCAGGAATCGCTTCTGGCACTGTTTGGCCTTATTTCTTCAAGTTTTTGAGAACAAAGAACGTCTCTCCTACTATTATGACTGATGTTCTTTTCTCAAATGCTGTTAAGCTTTACAATCTGCAGTTTGAGAAGAGGAACTTTCGTCCTAATCTCAGGAAGCTTGAGGAACTGCAGGGATTCTATCCTTTTGACCCATTTGCAGATTTCAAAAGGCAGTATAAGCCTGATTTCTAGAAACCTATATATACACCTTCTCCCATTCTATTTTGTAATTTATGTTAAACGCTAGTACAAACGGATATGGAAGCGAAAACTCAGGAGCAGTCACCCGAGCAGCGTGTTCGGGAGGATTCAGCAGTTGTGTTAGACTTCCTGCCGCACGGCTACCCGTTTGATAATCGTCCTTCTCATCAGAAAACTGCTATTGCTCAGGCTATTGGCAAACAGCACTTTGTCCTGTTGGAGCTTGTTCCCAAGAAGGACGTTTTCTTGCAGCCTTTGCAGGAAGTGTATATAGGAGAAGGCAAGCGCGACCAGATTCATCACATAGTTGGCAAACTGCCTATCGACAAGCTTACTGCTACTGCGAAGAACGAGTTGGACTTTGTAATCAAAGATATTGTGAAGGAGAACGAGAAGCGTTTTGTTGACTTTTTTAATAAAGCTCAGCCTTTAACAACTCGTATGCATCAATTGGAGCTCATTCCGGGCTTGGGCAAGAAGCATATGTGGGAAATTCTTGAGAAACGTGATGAAAAACCGTTTGAAAGCTTTAAGGACTTGAAAGAGCGCGTCAAACTTATGCCAGACCCTGAAAAAGCTGTTATGAAGCGCATTATTATCGAATTATCCGGTGCTGAAAAGCACAGGATATTCGTTGATTTGTGAGTAAAAACCAAACTTTTATATATGAAGCTCTTATTTTTCTGTATACTAAACCTGTGAGGGGTGATTTTCATGGTAGAAGGACGATGTATGAAGTGCAAAAAGCAAGTGACCATTAAGGATGCAAAAGAAGTTATTATGAAGAACGGCATGAAAGCCATGAAGGGTCTTTGCGCCTGCGGCACTAAGGTATTCAGAATTCTTGGAAAGGCAAAGTAAGCCTTTTCTTTTTTTATATTCAGTTTTCTTGTTGCATAATATTTATATACTTTGTAATCATAACTGCGTTAATCGGGGGTGATAGTGCTATGTACGCACCGCAAAAGAGAGTGAAATTGGTTGATACTATTAGGAGCAACATACTTAATATGACGAGCATAAAGGACAAGGAGCTTGCCAAGCAGATTGCTCGTGATTGGATTCGTAAAGCTGGAGGTTGAAAATGCCAGAGGACGAAGAGGATTTCGAGGATAAGGACTGGGAAGACGATTACGACGGGTAATTGTTGAATTTCTTTTTTTTCCGATGCATTTAAATAGTATACATTTCTCTATATTCTAAAAAGGTGAGTGATATGCGCCATTTCCCAATAATGCTTCTTGGTATTGTTGCGATTGCTGCCATAATTACATTGCTTATGTCTGTTTCTTATGTTCCTGTGTTTACGCCTTTGGCTGTTTCAATCGTGCCTTACGGCAAAGTTGTTTCCGGAGGCAATACTGTTATCGTCCAGCTGGATATCGGGAAATATCTGGGCGACCAGCTTAATGCTGTTACTGAAACTATGCTTGATGGCTTGCGTGGAGGCACTATTCACGGCAAGGGATTTAGTGCTGATTACAACCAGAACATTAATTTTTGGGAGCCCGGCACTTTTAACGGCTGTCATGTCGCGTTTGGCCGTAATGAGCAGAATGAGGTGACTGATTACTTGCAGTGTGATGATGCGATTTTCAAGTATACTGTTGATTTTTCTTCCGGCATTGAGAGCAAGATTGATGGAGGCAGGCTTCCTGATATTGAGGATGAGACTATTGAACTGCTTGGAAATGCTTTCACTATTGTTGATACCAGTGTGAATACCGGCACTAAGGATATTTCTCTCAGGCTGTTTGGCGGTTTTGGCAGTATTGATTTGAGGGATACGAATTACGGCGATGATGCTTATACTGACAGTGGCGCAAAGGTTAATGGCGCTTCTGTTCACGCGCGCGTGAAGATTAAAGCCACTCAGTCTGGTGATAAGCTTTACATTTACAGCATTCAGTATTTGCTTGATGCTTATGCTGCTGAAGGCGGTCTTGTTCAAATCACTCCTCTGCACTGTGTGAGGGAATTTTTGCAGTATCCTCTGGGCATGATTTCTCCATCTTTTGACATCTGTTATAAGGGCACGTCGGCTGCTGCTGTTGGCGGCGGAGGCGCAGGTATTACCGGCAATGAGGTGCGTGTCAAGCCTTCTGGCAATGATGAGTATGTGATGGTTGCGAATAACCTGCTTGGCAATCTTTACAATATTCCTCTTGCGCAGAATCCTGGAATGTACGGCAACAAGGGCCGTAATTTTGTTTTTGTTGAAGCGCCGAATCCTGGCGCGCCTAACATTAACGTGAATGATTATGTTCTTCTTAATAGCAAGAAGGATATTCAGGGTGTTTCCAATGTTTTGATGTACAAGGGGGTTAGTGCTGGTGTTGCTAATTTTGATGATTTGACTGGCGCAAGGCGTTCTTCCACTGTTGATCCTGCTACCAATGAAGGTCAGCTGATGGTTGGCGAGGGCACTTACAGGTTTGTTGTTGGCGCTGGCGGCTCTATTGCGATGGACCAGACTAATGATGGTCAGATTAATGGTGCTGAGGCTGTTTTTGTTTTGCCTGGCGGAAGCCGTATTGATTTCGGTCCTGGTTTTGTTGTTACGATTACAACGCCTTCAAGATTGTTCTCTGAGCCGATGGGTGATGAGAATACCCAGTTCAACATTGTGTTTGGCGGTGATATTAACATTGTTGTTCCTTCGCCTCAGGTTACTGTTCCTGGTTATGATTTCAAGATGGTCAGCGAGAGCGGTGATGTGAGCAAGGGTATGACTAAGTATGGTATTTTGTTCAGTCTTCAAAAGGACCACAGTGCTGAATTGCGTATGACTGTTCCTGGCGCGCAGGTGAGGGCAACGAAAGGCGGTGCTCAGGCAGAGGTTTACATTACTCTTGAGCGCCAGAATCTGATGAAGAAGACTGAAGTTCCTGCTCCTGCTGCGAAGTGCGGTGATGGGATTGTTGTTCCTCCTGAGTATTGCGACCCTCCTGGCAGTTTGTGTGCTGATTATTTCAAGCGCAAGGGCACTTGTTCTGCTGACTGTTCGATGTGCGAGTTTAAGGCTCCTACTGTTTGCGGTAACAAGTTGCTTGAGAAGGGTGAGGAGTGCGAGAGTTCTGGTGATTGCCCTGCGAATTTCGAGTGCAAATCCTGCAAGTGTGTTGCTTTGCCTGCTCCTGTTTGCGGGAATAAATTGCTTGAGAAGGGTGAGCAGTGCGAGGCAGATGCTGATTGTCCTATTGGTTATTCCTGTTCCAAATGCAATTGTGTTTATTCTGCTCCTGTGCAGGTGCCTTCTCCTGTAGTTCAGACTCCTAATTTCCTTGCAAGGCTGTTTACCTGGCTTGCTTCCTTGTTTGGAGCGTAATAGTTTTTCTTCTTTCCGCTGTTTTGCCTTGGCTTCGCTAAGGTGATTTTCTCTTCCCCACGCAAGTAAGGGGAAGAGAAAATCAGTAACAGAGCAGAGCCGCAAACGTAAGGTTTTTAACCTGTTCTTTTTGCTTTTTCTTTTATGAAGACAGTTTATACTGGAAAATTCATTACAGTGACTGAGGAGCCAATCGACAAATTCATTTACGAGCGTGCTTTTCTGCGTCCTTCTGTTCAGGTCATTCCTGTTGTTGATGGAAAGATTATGATGATTAAGGAGCACAGGCGTGAAGAGAATCTTTCACGCTGGAAGTTTGTTGCTGGATTTTTGGACAAGCCTGGCTTGTCAATGGAGGAGACTGCGCAGGAAGAGTTGATGGAAGAGGCTGGTTTTTCTGCGGGCAAGCTTGTGAAATATCACGAGCACGCTCCAAAGCATACTTTTATTGTTCCGATTACTTATTTTCTTGCTTATGATTTGAAGGAGAAGAGGAAGCCGAATCCAGACGGTGATGTTATTGAGGAAGTCAAGTTGTTTTCAGTTGAGGAATTGTATCAGCGCGTTCTTGAAGGTGAGTTTGATTTCCTGCACGAAGCGAGTGTTATTTTGAAGTTGTATCGTGATAGGAAGAAGTTCAACCCTTAATCGTTCCGTACCCTATCAGTCTCCATCTTTGTCCTAAATTCCTGCCGATGGTGACTCTTGCGCCTAATTCTGCGCAGACTGGCTTGCGTAATGCGCATTTGACTGTGTTCTTGCCCAATTCCTTCACAACTCCTACTGTTGCTGCTGCGTTGACGTTGAGCATCAGTAATTCTCCTAATTTAATCGGCTCCACGACAAGTTTGTCCTTTGCGCCTACTACTCTTTCCAGTAAGTGCGGTTCAAGTGAGAATTCGTACCATACTTTGAGCGAGCTTCCTTCCAGTACTACGAGGCTTCCGACGAGTTTGTCGCTTTTGACAACGCTCGGGTCGAGTGTTGTCATTATTGCCAGGCTTCCTCCTGGTGTTGCTTCTTTTATTTTTTCTCCGCCTGACATTATTGATAAGATTGATGTTTTCAGCGGCTTCCAGATTTTTTGGTTTTTCTCCTGTACTTCATATCCTGGCAGGATTTCTATGTCTGCTCCTTGTATTAGTTTGCCTTGTTTTATTGCTCCGCCCAGTACTCCTCCTACCATTTTTTCTGGTTCTGCTCCTGGCTTGTTTATGTCAAAGCTTCTTGCTACGAACATTATCGGGTCTGCTGTTAAATCCCTTTTCGGTGTTTGGAAGTTTTCCTGTATTGTTTGTATCAGAACATCCAGGTTTATCGAGTGTATTGCGCTCATTGGCACTATTGGCGCGTTTTCGAATTTTGTTCCTTTCAGGAATTCTTTTATTTCTTTGTAGTTTTTCTTTGCTGCTTCCTCTGATACGAGGTCTATCTTGTTTTGTATGACTATGATGTTGTCTATGCCTACTATTTCCAGTGCTTTCAGGTGCTCTCTTGTCTGGGGTTGCGGGCAGGTTTCTGTTGCTGATACGAGCAGTAATGCTCCGTCTATGATGTTTGCTCCGCACAGCATTGTTGCCATCAGGCTTTCGTGTCCTGGCGCGTCTACGAGTGATATTTTTCTCAGGAATTGTGTTTCTGTTCCGCATTTAGTGCATTTCTGCTGTACTCCGAATGCGTCGCTTCCTTCGCATTTCGGGCATTTGTGGAATGATACGTCAGCGTATCCTAATCTGATTGTGATGCCTCTTTTGATTTCTTCTGAGTGGGTGTCTGTCCATTTGCCTGACAGCGTCTGCACGAGTGTTGTTTTTCCGTGGTCAACGTGCCCTACCATTCCTATGTTTATTTCAGGCTGTACGCTTGCGGGTTTTTCTTCAGAAGGTTCTTCTTTCTTTGTTTTCTTTCTTGGCATATGTCGTCGAGAATAGAGCCAGTTTATAAAGCTTATGCGCTCATGAATATCTTGTATATTTTTTTAAGTCTTGCGAATTCAGCGCCCTTGAGTTCCCTGTTTCCTATTTTTGTGAGCTGTTGCGGTTTGCTTTCTCCTGCTATGCTCGGGTCCAGTTTTGCCAGTTCTTCAAGTATTTTTTCCATCATCTTTTTTTCTGCCACAGGATGCGCGTTGTACCTCTTTCCGTCAATTGTCTCGTCAGCCAATGGCTTGCTTGAGAAGTATTGCAGGAACGGCGGTGTTGGCAAATCGCATTTGATTCCCAGTTTTTCTGCAAGGTTTTTTCTTTCACCGGCATATGCGGGCAGGTGTTCTTGGGAGCAGTCTTTCAGGTAGCTTCCTATTGCTATTTCTTTTTTTCCGTCTTTTGTTTTGACTATCAAGAAGTAGGCTGCTGATGCGTTTTTTTCATATCTGCTGGTTCTTTCCTCTAAGTCTGCTTCCACGTCGCTCCCCGAGAGGAGTGATTCATGAAGAATTTATAATTCTATCCCTGTATCATCCTGGAAAGCCATTCTATTGCAAAGTTCAGTTTTTTCCTGTTTACAGCTTCCAAATTTAGTCTTACAAGGTTTTCTGTTTTGCTTAATCGTATGTTGAACCAGTAGTCGCCTGCGTCTACTGTTATGCCGTCCATTCTGCCTATTATTTGTTTTTTGTAGATTTCTTCTATTTTGTTCATCACTGCTTCTTTGTCTTTGACTTTGAAGTTTATTTCATCTGATGTTGCGTATTTTTTGAATGGTTCTGTTAATTCGCTTAGTTTTTTGTCTGTTTGTGATAATAATGACATCATTGTCAGTGCTGCTATGTCTCCTGAGTCTGCGTCATTGAATTTTTTGAAGAAGAAGTGTCCTGATATTTCTCCGCCAAGTATTGCGTTTTGTTTTTTCATTATTATTGGGATTTCCGTATGTCCTATTTTGCTTGGCCAGGCTTTAAATCCAAGTTCTTTGATTTTTTCTTTTGCTATTCTGCTCATGTTCACCGTATATACGGCTCCTTGTCCTTTTTTGAGCAGGTGTTGTGCGAATAATATCAGTGTGAATTCTGCTCTTACCCTGTTTCCTTTTTCATCTACGAATAATGCCCTGTCGCAGTCTGCATCGTATGCTATTCCTAAATCATATTTTCCCGCAACTACTTCTTTTTGGAGTTCTTCTGTTGTTTCCGGTATTGATGGGTTTGGTGTGTGGTGCGGGAAGTTTCCGTCCATTTCGCCGTATAATAATTTGTATTTTATCGGCAGTCCTTTGAGCAAGTCAGGAACTACATATCCGGCCATTCCGTTTCCGCAGTCAATCAGCACTTTTAGTTTTCTGTATTTTCCGCTGATTATTTTTCTGACATCTTTAACGTACTCTTTCAGTATGTTTTTTGTTGTTGCTCTTCCTTTCTTTCTTGGTTCAGGGAAATGGCAGCTGTTTGCTATTTTTTCTACTTCTTTAAGCCCGTTGTCTTCTCCTATCGGCTCTACTCCTTTTCTGGTTATTTTGATGCCGTTTTGTTCTTTCGGCAGGTGTGATGCTGTTACCATCAGCGCGTCTATTTTTTGTGATGCGTAATAGATTAGCGGTGTTGTGGCGTATCCTATGTCTATGACGTCGCATCCCTGGTCTGTTATGCCGTATACAAGTGATTTTGTCAGTGCCGGCGAGCTGATTCTGCAGTCTCTTCCTACAAGGATTTTTTTTGCTTTGAAGAAAATCACTGTTGCCCTGCCTGCTTTGTAAGCTATTTCTTCGTTTACCTCTTTTGGATACTCTCCTCTTATGTCGTATCCTTTGTATACGCCTGCCATTAGTCCCTCTCGTTGAAGTGGTGGCATTCGTTGTTCATTATTCCTGAGACTGCTGCTCCTTCAGGGCATTTCTTGTCTGTTGTTATCAGCACTTTTTTCTTTCCAGCGTGCGCTATCAATAGCATTCCCTGGCTTTCTTCCCCGCCAACTATTTCCGGCTTTATGTTGCAGATGATTACGACTTGTTTCCCTAAGAGCTCGTTTATCTTGTATGTTTCTGCAAGTGCTGCGACTACCTGCACGTCTTCGTCTGCTCCTGCGCAGTCTACGAGAATTATGTATTCTTTCGGGTTTTTCGGGTGCACTGTTATTTTCGTTATCGTGCCCACTCTTAACTGCAGTTTTTCAAAATCTTTGTGAGTTATTTTCTTGTAATCGCCAACATCTGTCTTGATTGCCATATTATCACCTTTTTCTGGTATTGCACAGTTCAAACGATATAAAAACGTTGTGTCTTTCATAACATTTTTAAAGCCCTTATTCAGCATTACCCTCTATGGTTGTATGCCTTATCGCACTGCCTGTACTGGTTATTCTTGGAATATTTAGCGTGAGCTATCGCCGTCTTGCCTGGGAGGCTTTTGATTGTGTTTTCAGGAACGTTACTTTCCGTCCTTGCAAAAGCGGTTTTGACCAGAAGGTCAAGGCTATGATTGTTGGAAAGCTTATCCGCCACGCTCCAAGAACTGCCGGTCTTATTTACAGGAATTTTGCAGTGTTGTCCTGGATTTTCGTCATTCTGTTCTTTGCGAGCATTGCAGGCAGTGGTTATGGTTTGTATAATTACGTTCTATACGGCAACTGTAATGGTCCTGAGTCTTCTGCTTTTTGTATTTTTGACCCGTTCCACGAGGCAAAGCAGACTGTGTCTTTGTGCGGTACAAAGGATGTTTCTGGCGAGCTGAAAGTTCCTGCGAATTTGTCTGGTCTTCCAACTACTGGCAAAGGCGTGAGAGTTATCGAGTTTGGCTGTTTTACCTGTCCATACACAAAGCAGGTTGCAGGTCTTACTGAGAAGTTAATCAAGGACGGAAATGTTGAGTTTGTTTTTGCTGCTTTCCCATTACAGCAGCACGAGATGGCTTACGAGGCTAATCTTGCTGCAGAGTGTGTTTATCATTCAGACGAGTCAAAATATTGGGATTACATCGTTAAATTGCTAAAGCACGAGGGCAATCTTACAGAGGAGAACATTCTTGCTTATACTGATTTGAATATTGCTGATTGCGTCAAAAACCAGACTTACAAGGCTGATGTTGAAGCGAGCATCCAGCTCGGTCGTGATTCTGGCATTTACGGAACTCCTACTTTTTTTGTTGGTGAGAAAGCCATTGTTGGTCCTAAGGAAACTGAAGTGTTGAAGGAGATTGGAAAATGAATATTAAAAAAATCCGTGAGGATTTTCCTGTTTTGCAGAAGAAGATTATTTACATGGACTCTGCCTGTATGTCTTTGAAGCCCAGGCAGGTAATTCAGGCTTTGAATTCCTATTACAATGATTTTCCTGCGTGCGGGGAAAGAAGCGAGCACCAGCTTGGCAGGAAAGTTACAGAAGCTGTTGATTCTGCAAGAAGGTCTGTTGCCAAATTCATCAACGCAGCGCCTGAGGAAATTATTTTCACGAAGAACACGACTGAAGCGATTAATCTTGTTGCGAACAGTCTTGATTTGAAAAAGGATGATATTGTCTTGACAACAGATAAGGAGCATAACAGCAATCTTTTGCCTTGGAGGAAATTTAATCATCAGTTTGTGAAATCAAAACCTGATAACACTTTTGACCTTGTTGCTTTTGAGAAGAAAGTGAAAGGTGCCAAATTGGTCGCAATGGGTCATACTTCCAATCTTGATGGTGTTTCCATTCCTGCAAAGGAAATAATTGATATTGCTCATAAGCACGGCGCTCTTGTTCTTTTAGACGGTGCCCAGTCTGTTCCTCATAAGGAGATTGATGTCAGGAAGCTTGATGTTGATTTTCTTGCTTTTTCCGGTCATAAGATGTGCGGTCCAACCGGCACTGGTGTTTTGTACGGCAGGCTTGATTTGCTGGAGAAGATGAAGCCGTTTATTGTCGGTGGCGGCACTGTGAAGAACAGCTGGTATGATAAGCAGGAGTGGGAGGACGTGCCTCATCGTTTTGAAGCCGGTTTGCAGGATTATGCGGGCATCATCGGTCTTGGCGAGGCGTGCAGATACTTGCAGGGCATCGGAATGAAGAATATTGAAAAGCACGAGTTGGAATTGAACAAAAAAATTACTGATGCTCTTGCAGACGAAGTCAGATTAATCGGTCCTAAAGACCCTGCTTTGCGAAGCGGTATTTTTTCTTTCAACATTGAGGGTATGGATATGCACGAGATTGCAGGCATTCTTGATAATTCTGCGAACATTGCGGTCAGGGCAGGAAATCATTGCGTTCACAGCTGGTTCAACGCCCATAACCTGAAAGGCAGCGTGCGTGCTTCTGTTTATTTCTACAACACTTTGGAAGAGGTTGAAAAGTTTGTTGTTGAGATGAAAAAGATTTTGAAATTCTTGAAGTGAATTTTTTTCTCCCGCTCTTGTTTGCCGCGGTCTTCGACTTCATTTTCTCTCCCCTACGCAGGTAAGGGGAGATAAAATGAACCTTTGCTTGCAAAGGCGCGGCATTGCAGAAAATTCTTGAAGTGAAAGTTTTAAATATGAATCTTTATTTATTGCAGATTCATGGATAAAAAGAGGTTTTTGTTTGTTTCTGAGGAAGCTCTGGTCGGCGACCTTGCCTGGCAGGTGAAGAAGGAGGGCCACGAGGTTAAGTATTTCATTAATGAGAAAGCCAGCAAGGATATCTGTGACGGTTTCGTCGAGAAATGCGATGACTGGAAGGCTTTGAAGGATTGGGCTGATGTTATCGTTTTTGATGATGTTTATTTTGGTGAGGAGGCTGACAGGCTGAGAAAGCTCGGCAAGGCGGTTATTGGCGGTTCTGTTTATACTGACAAACTTGAGGAAGACCGCGAGTTTGGTCAGGAGGAGTTGAAAAAAGTCGGCGTGAATGTTTTGCCTCACTGGGATTTTACTGATTTTGATGAGGCTATCAAGTTCATTCAGAAGACTCCTGGCAGGTATGTTTTGAAGCCGACTTCAAAGGGCGGTGAGAAAGAATTGCTGTTTGTCGGTCAGGAAGAGGACGGTAAGGACGTTATTCAGTTGTTGGAGCATTACAAGAAAGCCTGGGCAAAGCAGATTAAGTATTTCCAGCTTCAGAAGTATGCTTCTGGTGTTGAGGTTGCTGTCGGCGCTTTCTTTAACGGTGTTGATTTTATTACTCCGATTAATGTTAATTTTGAGCATAAGCGTTTGTTCCCTGGAGAGGTTGGTCCTTCGACCGGCGAGATGGGTTGTTATGACGATGATACTGAGGTGCTTACAAAAGCCGGGTGGAAGTTATTCAAGGATGTTTCGTATGAGGATGAATTTGCTTCTTTGCATCCTGAAACAAATTGTTTGGAATATCATAGACCGAGTGCAATTGTTCATTACACTCACCATAAGAAGTTGTTAAGCATTAAGAATCGTGCAACTGATTTGTTTGTTACTTTGGATCATAATATGTTTGGTCAGGATGCTAATGCATATCGTAAGAAGCAGTCGTGGGGTTTTGTCAAGGCCAAAGATTTACCTTCTCAATTTGTTGCTCCGCGTTCTGCGTCTTGGCGGGGGGAAGAGCAGGACGTGTTTGCTCTTCCTGCGCAGTCATTATTGCATTATGAGGGTCGCAGAGTTGTTGAAAAGGCGTTGTCTCCTGTTTTTGTTAAAATGGATGATTGGCTCGCGTTTTTGGGTCTTTGGCTGGCTGAAGGATGGACTTCCTCAAGTAATCATGATGTTGCTATTTGTCAGGTCAATAAGAAAAAAGCAGCTGTTATCGCGCAGGTTCTGGCTTTGCTTCCTTTCAAATTCAAACGTGTTAAAAATGGGTGGAAGTGCTATAATAAGCAATTGTGGAGTTATTTGAGGCCATTGGGCGATGCATTGAAGAAATATGTTCCTCAGGAATACAAAAATCTTTGTCCGCGTCAATTGAAAATTCTTTTTGATCATATGTGTCTTGGCGATGGGAACCTGCAGAAGAATGGGTTCCGCATTTACTATACCTCTTCAAAGAAACTTGCTGATGACGTTCAGGAGATTCTTCTTAAGCTTGGTCGCGTAGGGATGGTAAAACAGCGTGTACGGCGTGCTGGCAAAATCGGAAACCGGCTTTTCAAGACCGTTAGCCCCTGTTATGAAGTTATTGAGCGTATTGAGAAGACCGTGGCTTGGATTGATAAGCGGGATATGGCTGTTGTTGACTATGATGGTGAAGTCCATTGCGTTACTGTGCCGTATCACACATTATACGTTCGCAGGAATGGAAAACCCCTCTGGTGCGGCAACACTGCGATGTACTGGTCTCCTCCTACTGTTATTTTCAAGGAGACTTTGGAGAAGATGAAGCCTGCTTTGGCGCTGTCCGGCTATGTTGGTTATATTGATTTGAACTGCATTGTTAATGCGCGTGGCATTTTCCCGTTGGAGTTTACCAGTCGTTTTGGTTATCCTACTATCAGCATTCAGATGGAAGCTATTACTTCTCCGTGGGGCGAGTTCCTGCACGCGATTGCTAACAAGAAGCCTTATGATTTGAAATACAGGCGCGGCTTCCAGGTTGGTGTTGTTGTTGCAGTGCCTCCTTTCCCGTTCTTTGATATTGCAGAATTCAAGAAGTACTCTGAAGATGCTACGATTTTGTTCAAGAAGCCTTCTACAGAGGGTCTTCATCTTGGTGATGTGAAGCTTGTTGAGGACGACTGGCGTCTTGCAGGTTATTCCGGTTATGCTTTGATTGTTACCGGCTCTGGAATCACTATGGAGAAAGCCCGCACTCAGGCTTATGAGCGTGTCAGGAATATTATGCTTCCGAACGTGTTCTACCGCACTGATATTGGTGAGCGCTGGTTTACTGATTCTGACAAGATGCACACCTGGGGTTATCTGTCCTGATGGTCACTTACACCAGAATGCACGGAGAGCTTATCAGGTTTGAAGCTACTGACAAGCTCGAGCTTGATGGTATGCTTTGCGCTCCTGTTCATACCAAGACCTGTGTTGTTCATGTTCACGGCATGACTGACTCCTATGACGGTCTTGGTATTGTTGATTCGATGATGCGTGCTGCTTTCAAGAATGAGATGTCTTTTTTCACTTTTGA
>CABMGU010000092.1 GCA_902385765.1 uncultured archaeon
ATATGCTTGTCAGTCAAAGCAGGCATACCGCCGTTAACAACAATCAAAGGACGCCTGCAACGACCGCGCGCAGATTCAACATAAACGTTATCCAGCAATTCATCATAATGAAGATTGACATTAGTTGACAAAGCACCAGAACGACGATCCTGCTTTATTCTCTGAAGGAACTCGTGAGCTTTATCAACTTCGCCGACAAACTTGCCGTTAAGGTAGAGCTCACTCATGGCCGCACCTCTTTCAAGCCGGCAGCCTTCAACTGCTTGATAACATCAGCCTCAGGCATATCATTACTCACAGTAGCAAGCATGCTGAAATTCTTCCTCAAACCAATATTAGTACCTTCAGGAGTCTCTGCAGGGCAAAGCCTTCCCAAATGAGTGGCGTGAAGCTCTCTTGCCTCAAAATTCTCCTGAGTAGAACTCAAGGGAGAAACAACTCTCTGCAAGTGCGATAAAGTATTAAGGAAATTCAATCTCTGGATTCTCTGCGAGACACCCTTTCTTCCGCCAACCCAGTTTCCAGTCGCCATAGCGCTGTAAATACGGCTGGTCAAAAGCTTGTCACGAATAATCACTTTAATAGACGGGAACTTGCCTCGCTTCACAATCCTCTGGAAGTTGTAAAGCAAGTCGCCGATAAGAACCTTCAAATTCATACGGAACAAGTCTGCCAGCAAGTCGCCTGACATCTTAATGCGCTTGTTCATATAATGGTCCTTGTCATCAACAGGAGCTTCCCTGCGCTCAACAAGAATGTACTTCCTCAACATCTTGCACAAATTGAAAGCCTTCCACAAACGATCCTCTTTCTTAATGCCGATATTAGGAAGCAAATACTTGTCAATAAGCTCAATCATTCTCTCCAGCCTGATTTCCCTTGTCTGAGTAATGCCTATTAATTTAGCAACAGCATCCATCGCATCATCAGGAGTCTTCACGTCAACAAACTCAAACAAATTGATAAGAACCTCATCATACTGCTTGTCCTTGCTCACTGCCTGCATTATTTCCTCGTCCTTGATAAGACCCAAAGCCTTCATCACAAGAACAAGAGGAACACGCTTAACCCTCGTGAAACTGATATAATAGATTCCGTCCTTCATCTTCTCAATAGTATGCGGAATCTTGTAAGAACCCTGCTCGCTGAACAGCTTGCCAACAAAATCAGTAACACCGCCGGATTCCCTTGTCACAGAGAAACGGTTTGCGCCAAGGTCCTCAATGTTGACAAGAACACGCTCAGTGCCGTTGATAATGAAATAACCGCCAGGCTCATCAGGGTCCTCGCCCTTCTCCAGCAACTCCTGCCTTGACAGCTTGCTCAAATGACAATAATTGCTGTGCAGCATTATCGGCAAACTGCCGATCTGAGTCGTGAAAGACTCTCTTTGAACATCGTTAACGTGAGCGGAAACCTCAATGAAAACAGGAGAACCGTAAGTCAACTTTCTCAAACGCGCCTCAGCAGGGAAAATATTTCGCTTGCTGCCGTCAGCCTCAGTGATTTCAGGCTTTGTAACCCAGATTTTATCAAGACGAATTTTGAAACTCTCAACATTCGGAGGAATAATGGTCGGCTCGATTTCCTTGTTCTCCTCAAGAACATTGCTCAATTCCTTATCAACAAAATGATTAAAGCTCTCAATGTTGGACTTAACAAAACTGTTCTCCTCAAAAAATTTCCTGATAAGAGTTTTTGCTACAGTCATCCAACCACCCTTCTATAGAATGTAGTCTCGCCAGCAGTAGGGCTCTTGCGCACAATCTTGACAATGTCACCATCTTTCACGTCCAAATGCTGAATAGCCGGATCGCTCTTGTAAATCCTTGGCAAATTCGGCATGTCAATAGCATATTTCTCAAACAACTCCTTGCGCTCCTTCTCAGTAAGCTTGGAGTGCTTCGGTACAAGTTCGTGTTTTGTTACGTCGAATTTTCCCATGGTTTCAGTATAAACGGGCCGTACGGGACGTTCAGCCATTTTCATGACATTTGAACCCGCAACCCTCTGGTTAAAAGCCAGATGCTCTAGCCAGGTTGAGCTAACGGCCCATTGATCTTCACTCTTGAACTGTATGAATAGGTATGCATATGATGTGAGAAATTTTTGAGGTACCCCATTGTGCGCACTACCGTGTATCTCGAAAAGAAAGGAGGGGGTTTATAAAGCTTTCTGTCAAACTTTAGGAAAGTTTCAAAGACACACTATTTCACAACGGTATAATAAAGAACGTCTTTTCTCGGTATTTCAACATAAGAAGCCTTCACCTTCAGCCCCACAGCAGAATCAGAAGACTCAAGATTTCCGACAGCAACATCATCCCCTTCAGGAGTCCTATAACATATGGAAACAAGCGTGCCAGGCTTTTCTGATTCCAATGAATCAAACATTTCTTTCAGCCTATCAAGTTCCTGCAAAATGTCTACGCTCATAAAACGCCGATTAACAAAACAGTATAAAAAGATTTAGAAACTGAAAAACATAAGAATCGAATTTTAATCCGGTTTCACCGATTTTAAGTCAAACCTCAGACTGATTGTCGGACTATTGGGCGAAGGTTTGTAATTGTGATGCAGATTTCTGACAAAACCGAGTTTTTCATAAAAACCCGCCGAATTTGGATATGCATCAGTTGTTATAAAACGAGACCCCGCAAAACTTTCCAAAATTTGACCCGTAATAAATTGAATGCACAACTTGCCCAGCCCTTTATGCTGCATTTCTTTAATAATACCTAATCGACCAATCTTAACTGCAGGAAATTCTGCATAAGGAGCATTAAGACATTTTGCCGTTCTTTCTTCTTTTTTAAGCTTAATCGTGTCGGTCAGCAGAGTAAAAAATCCAACAATCTTGTTTCCGCAAATAACCAGATACGTTTTGCTCATCTGATCTTCTGCCTGCTGCTTCAATGCGTCATTTTTAATGAAATCATTCAGATCAGCATTCGCACAATCAAAAGAGGACACCTCATGAAACGGAGCCAATTGCTGTATTTTCAATTCGTTCGGATTTATCAAACTCATCACTTATTCTGAGAAATTATTCTAAATACCTTTCTGCATTCCTTGAGATAGGCGTCCTTCTTTAAATTCGGTTTAGAATTTTCCAATTCACTCAAGAAGATTTCTGCATCTTTTCCTTCTAAAACAGGAGTAGGCGTAATTGGATGTGCCATAATGATATCTCTCTTTTCATAATGTATAAATCTTTCGATTTTCACGCCGAGACCTTCAGATTTAGGCTTCGCATGGATTCACGAATATTTAGCCTGCGGAAGTTATACCAAGGGGACCTTAACGCCCGGTCCCCTTTGGACCCCTGACGCTCACGCCGGGACCGGGATTACTCGGACAACGCGCTAAAGTTGCATATATTGATACTCCGCGTTTCCGAGTTGCTCGGAAACTTGGAGTTTCATAACATCACTTTTGCAAGTTTCCGACACGAACCCAAGGGTTCGAATCCCCTGCAGTAAATACTGCAAGGTTAAAACCTAAGAAATACGCCGGGACCGGGATTCGAACCCGGGTTGCAAGCGCGACAGGCTCGCGTGCTAGGCCGCTACACTATCCCGGCATATAAAATACAAGAAAGAAGACTGTTTAAAAAACTTACGTGCGAAACTTGCCCTCTAAATAAGGATATTCTTCATCCCGAATCGCCCTCAGGTCAAACGAGGTTGTCTTTTTCTTCTTTCTCTCGACAAGCTTAGCAGCAGGATCATGCAAAACCTTGGCAAGTTTCCTTTCAGCAGCATCAACACCGCCATCAACAGCAAGCTCCTGCTGAACGCCATTCCTCTCCATCAATACTTTGGCAGTATACCCCTTAAGCCCGCCATAGTTAACAGACAAAACAGCAGAAGCGCCAGTGCTAACATTAAGCAGAGTTGCCCCAAGAGTGGTTTTATCATCAAATGATTCAACAACAGAATCAAGATTTGAATTATCCAAAACCCTCAAAAAAGCAGCCACGCTGACTCTTGAATCTTCCCTTTTAGGATGCAAAGTTTTGCCATCTACAGACAAATCATACGTTTCGCGACTTAGTCCCTGCAAATACATATTCACTCACCAAAAACTGGTTTTTTCGTCAGCATTTAAATGCTTTTCGCAGCAAGCATACCACAGGCAGCATCAATGTCAACACCCTTTCTTGTTCTAATGATGGTCTTGTAGCCGGCGTCAATCAAAGTTTGCTTGAAAGCTTTTGCAGTTTCTTGTGAAGGCGGGGAAAACACAACAGGATTGCACAGGATAAGATTGATGACGATGTGTTGGAAAGGTCTTAAAAGCTCTGCAAGCTCTTTCGCGTGCTCTAATTTATCATTGATGTTTGCTATCAAAATATACTCGACCATCAAAGGACCGCGCTTGCAAAAAGGAAAATCCTTGCAGGCATCAAGGACGTCTTTGATGGGAAAATGCCTGTTGACAGGAACAAGCTTGTTTCTTATTTCATCATTAGGAGCGTGAAGACTAATCGCAAGCTGGCAATGAGTATCCCTGCCCAACTGCCTTATTTTATCAGGAATACCGACAGTAGAAACAGTAATCCTCGTCCACTTCAAACCCTGCTTTCGCAATTCATTCACTGCAAAAACGACAGCATCATAGTTCAGCAAAGGCTCACCCATACCCATAAACACGACGTTGGTGATTTTCTGCACCGGATTAACTGCTTCGGGCCGCTCTGGTCTGCGACTGAATTTATCTCCATCTTGCATCTGCGAGGGAGAGAAATTCACCCCAAGTTCCTTGGGGCAGAGCGGCAATATAGCTCCCTGCATTAAAGATAATTGTCCAAGGATTTCATCTGCAGTTAAGTTTCTCGAGAAGCCCATCTTAGCAGTTGCGCAAAAAGTGCAGTTCATCGCACAACCAACCTGAGTGGAAACACAGGCACAGAGCGTTCTTTTGTGCGTGATTAGAACAGACTCGACACATTTCTTATCATCAAACTCGATAAGGAACTTTCTTGTTCCGTCAGCAGACTTCACTTCATTAGCAATGCGCATAATATTCACTGAAAAATAATCATTTGTATTTATGTGCTACGCTCAATCCTGCATACGTAGGAACACCCATTTCAGTCTTTTCAATATCTGCAGGACACTCTAACGATGCCACATCAACCAAACCAAGAGGCCTTATGACGCCAGAAGGCTGTTCCGGCAGTTTGTTTGCCTTTAAAAGCTCATTAATCACCTTATCATAACCCCAAGCAAACTTCAAATTACGGCCATTAATATCCTTCAAAGAAACATCAACTACAGAACTGCCATGTTTCCAACTATCAGTCGTCAATCTCCCTGAAAACAGTTCGATCATAAGTTTGAAGTGAGCATAATCCTCAGCAGACAACGCCTTCATAAAAATCGTTGAGCCGTATGTAAGCTCTGGATTAGCAATCGGCGAATGCACAGTCATGATGTAACTGCCCGCGAGCTTATGACCAACAAGAAGCCGAGGCCCAAGCTCGCTTAAAACACCAACAATCTCTTCAGGAAGCCTCACATCGACCCTCGCCTCAACAGGCAAGAACTTCTGACACAGCAATGCGTTCAAAGACTCGTGCTCTTCAGTTAAGCTCCAAAACTCCTCCAAAACCTCCCTTTCCAGAGTATCTTCAGGAGATTTATCCCTGGCATCAAAATTACCACCAAGAAAATTCAAGGCAGTGTCAAAAAAAGGAGGCCTGTAATCAGCGCTCTTTTTCTCAAGAATAAAATGAACAGTTCCATCTAAACAGATATATGGAAGAATGGATGCGCTGTGATGATTCAGCAAAGCCATAACGAGAGAAACAAACAAATTAGTATTTAAGTCTTTCCTTCATAGTGACAACATTTGCCTCCCGTGATTCGGATGACGACAAGATTTGCACATCTACTTTTTAGAATTCTTTCTGATATATCCATCAATCTTTGCATTAAACTCGGCAGGCTCGATAGGCTGACAGCCAAGACTTGAGATAATCTGCTTCAAGTTAGGAATGTGCTTTTCATCATCAGACATAATCTCTGCTTCCAGCAAATAAGCAAAATTCTCAATAAACTGCAAGGAAAGAAGGTACTCAAAGCCGTTGTAATTGCAGACGAACTCCTCTTTTTTCTTAATCCAGGAAGGGTCGTCCTTAAAGCCAAGCTCCCGCAGAACAGCAATCATATTCTCGGCATCAGCCCTATCCTTCAAATTAATAGAGACCTCTTTCCTCGAGAATTTAGTCGGGTCGCCTTCCTTGAACACGAGCTCGTTAATTTTATCAGAATACCTTATGCGAACATCCTTAGGCTTGAACCTGAAAGTCGTAATAACGTCTTCATTCACTTTCTTGAACTTTTTCGGAAGAAGCTTTTGAAGCTCTTCATACTTCTCCTTTGTCAACAAAGCCTTAATCTCGATTTCCATAGACGAGAAAAACAAGTAGGGGTATAAATTAGTTGTGCAGCAAACCCTCAGGAAAGAAGTCATACTTCAACTGCATAGAACTGAACAAGTACTTCTGGTTGACGATGACATCAGAGAACTTCTCCTTAACGTCGAGAAGAAAAGCGCTAAGCTCGTCAGATTTTTTGACAGCAAGATAAATGAAAACCACTGGCTTGGAAGCACTCATAAAAGCATACCTGACATTCTTCTGGTCGTTGATATAAAACCTCAAGGCAGACTCCCTCTCCTTTGAAAGATTGCGCAAGTCCAGCATTATAAGATATACATCATAGCCAAGTGCGTGAAGATTGAGTTTAGCAGTAAACTCAACAATAACCCCTTTTTTCCTCAAACTCTTAATCCTTGCAGAAACAGTCTCATAAGTAACACCAAGCTTTTTAGCAAGATTAAGCAGCGAAGCAGTACAATCCCTGTTCAACTCAAACAAAAGCTTAAAATCAGCATCGTCGATTTTCGCCTTTTCCATCTTCCTCGACAGAGCCGGCTTTATCTGCCCAGGCAGCTGCTGAACCCTATAAGGCTCCAACTCAGGATGAACCTCAAACACGTCCAAAATAGATGAAAACTTTGTCTTCAACTCTTCAAGAAAAGCATAAAAAGTAGCCACATCCGAGACAAACTCCACCAAGAAATTCCACTCCCCAACCAAACGGTCAACAACAGTAGTATTTGGGTGGCTTTTAAGGAAATCAGCCATTTCCTGCTCCCTGCCACTCAGCCGGATAAGCAGGTTGTAAACGTTGAATCCGATAGCATTGTAATTGACAACAGGAGCAAAACCAGTAATAATCCCCATTTTAACCAGCCTATCAATACGGTAAGTCACAGAGTTCTTGCCGATGCTCATTGCCTTGCCTATACTATTATGGCTGGCCCTGGCATCTGTACAGAGCAAGTCCAATATCTTCCAATCCCTCGCGTCCAGCTCCTTAGTCATATATTCACAATATACGGACTTTCTATATAAATATTTCCTCATTTTAGCTAAAAATGACTAAGAAGTTTTATATCTAAAGGAAACAATATATGGTGTTGTAGTCACTCGAGAGGGGCTACAACGAGGTGAACAAAATGACGACAGAAACACAAAAACCAATAAAAAGAAATTATGAGCTACTCAAACAAACAGAACAAAAGCTTGATTGGTTAAAACGCCAGAATAACCGTTTGCGTAATGGAGACGACTCGAATTTTTGGAGAATCCTGTTCGCAAATAGGCAATATCCGTGTTCTGAGGTTGATGCTATCGAGTATCTTCCGCCAGATCCAGTCTCACAACATCTTGAATCTGAATATAAGGAGAATCGCTTTCGTTGTTATGGGAATGAGCCGTTACAAGATTTGCGACGCATTCAAAGCAGAGAAATGACTGAAAAAAAATATGACGGTCTAATTAACACATATGGCATCAAACCAGAACAACCCTCCAACCCAGTCGAGGAAAGACCGACAATAATCTATTCCGACGCGAAACAGTACAAAGCAGACATGCAAAAGCTGGCTGAAGGATTAGTACAAAGACTCGGAGCGGTTTAATTTTTTATTTTTCCCTGCATTACTAATATGAACTTTAAAACAAAAAGCTTTATAATAAGCCAAACAATAAGCAGAAGCATGGAATTCACTGCAATCATAAGGAAAGGAGAAAAACAATTTGTTGCATTATGCCCTGAAGTAGACGTGGTAAGCCAGGGGCGCACTGTAGAGGAAGCCCTGAAAAACCTAAAAGAAGCAGTCGATTTGTACGTTGAAGAAATGGGCCTGCCAGAAGAGTTCAAGGAAGAAGCATTAGTCACTCATTTTGCCCTGGAAAATGAAGCTGCCTAGACTTTCCGGCAAAGAAGCAATCAAAATTCTGTCAAAAATAGGCTATATGCCTGCAAGACAAAAAGGAAGCCACGTGATTCTTACAAAGCAAACAGAATCCGGAAAAAGAGCAGTCGTTGTACCACTGCACAACGAAATTGACAGAGGAACACTGCTCGAAATCATAAGACAATCAGGATTAAAAAAAGAAGAATTTCTAAAGCTAATATGAAGTACAGAAAGCATTGCGACTACCACGGCACCTGCAAAAACAAGGCGTATATGGAAGTCTATCCTTGTTTACTAGGCAGAAAAAACAGAAATAAAGGCTGGAGCTATCTCTGCAGAAAACACTATTACCAGGAACAAAAACGACTTAAAAAAAAGCTTCCCGCCTGCAGAGCTTAAGATTTCAGTTCTTCCACGGCAATCGCGTAAGTCGCAGCAAAAGGACCAAGAGCAAGAGCCTGGAAAGAAACAGCCTGCAAGGTCTTCTCAGCCATCTTCAAATACCTTGGCTCGCCAGCAATCTTGGACAACTCCTTCAAGACAAGAGCCGCAAAAGCATTCTCGTGAACGGGCTTTTTTCTATCTTTCAAACGGCCAACACCTGCAGGAAGAACATCAAAGAAACCGCCATTCTTACGGTCATAAAACTTCTCCAAAGCTTTTGCAACAGACAAAGCCTTAGCACGCCACTCAAGACGATTAGTAACCTTGAAAGCGTGCACCAAAGCAGCCAAAAAGTAAACGTGGTCCTTCAGCAGGTACAACGGCTGTTCAGACGGATAATAATGAGCCACAAGACCACGAACATTCAACTTGTACAAGCTCTCCAAAACCTTGAACGCAACATCATAATGCTCAAGCCCTGCATCAAACAAGGCAAGAGCAACAGCAGAATTACTATCAGTATAAATGGTCTTGTCAACAACAGGCTGAACAGCTTTTCTTCTCTCCTCAAAATCCATCCTGCAATACTTCTCATCAGCATCCTGACTGTTATAGAACAGGTTTTTTTCGTGGTCGTATAAAACGGTGAACAGGAAAAACAAAATCTTGTTTGCAGCAGTCAGATAATCCTCTTTCTTAAACAGTTTGTAAGCCCACAAGTAAACAGACAGCATCTTCGCATTATCCTCAAGCATTTTCTCAAAATGAGGAAACTCCCAGTTCTGCTCAGTCGCATAACGGAAAAAACCACCCCAAACACGGTCAAACACCTGAGAATAAAGCATCTTTGAACACGTAAAATCAAGCATACGATGAGAATAAGCATCCCTGCGCCAAATCAAATACTCAAGAACATCAGAATTCAAAAACTTCGGCTCCAAGCCAAAACCGCCATTAACAGGATCATAATAACACTTAACTGCATCAAAAAACTGCCCGGAATCAAACTCAACAGGCACTTCTTTTCGAACTCTTTTCTTTTTCGGCTTGTATTTTTTGAAACGCTTCAAAGCATCTTCCAGAAACTTAACCATATTCTCAGGAGCAACGTAAGTAGCAGCAGAAATTAATTCACCGTCAGAAGCAAGAATAACAGTAGAAGGCCAGCCACCAACATTATAACGCTCATTAATGTCAGGACGCTTGTCAGTATCAACCTTGACTGGAATGAAATTCTTGTTGATAAAATCAGTTATTTTTTCATCAGAATAAGCCAAACGGTCCATTGTATGACACCAATGACACCAAACAGCAGAAAGATACAACAGGACGGGCTTTTTCTCTCTCCTGGAACGGGAAAATGCTGTTTTCGTGAAACTAAACCAGTTTAATCCTTCCATAAGAACTTGTCCAGCTTGCCCTTTGCTTTCTCGCGTTCCTTCTGATGATGGGCAAGGAAAGCATTAATCTTGTCAATCAAAATCTGCTTCAGCTCGCCAGTCAGCATCCTGCCAGACCGGTAGTCATCATAGATTTTCACAATCTTCTCATCATCAGGCTCAAAGAAAGTCTGAAGCCATTGATAGCTAACATCAATATCAGGATTGGCGCCCTTCTTCCTCTG
>CABMGU010000093.1 GCA_902385765.1 uncultured archaeon
AGGAGTGTGCTTTTTGTTCGTAAAGAGTTGAATTTGCTGTCCCACGGGTCGTTTGCGATAATTATTATCGGGAATTTTGATTCTTTTATCAGGTCTGCAAGTGCTGATACTCCTCCTCTGTCTTCGTTTCCTGCTATGCCGTCGAGCTCGTCGATGAGAATGAGTTTGCTCTGGCTGAACAGGCTTTGTTGTTTGATTGCGTTGCCTATTTTCGCGTTTATTTCTGCTGCGTTTCTGTAGTCAGATGCGTTTACTTCTATCAGCTCTAGTCCGAGCTTTCTTGCCAGTGCGTGTATTGCTGCTGTTTTTCCTGTGCCTGTTGGTCCGTGTATCAGCAGTGCTTTTTTCTTTTGTTTGGCGTAGTTTGTGACAAAGTCTTGTATTTGCTTGATATCGTGCGGTATGTGTTCTAGTTCTGGTTTGTGCTTATGTACCCACATAGTGTTCCTGGTTTGTTTTTGCCTTATTAAGTTTTGTTGTGGCGCAATATTTATATACAAACTAGAGCGCAAAGTGCTTATGAAGGCTGTTGACATTGACTTTAAGAAGGCGGATATTGTGGATTATTATTCTCAGCTTGACCAGGTTAAGGTGCGTATTGTATTCTCTGATGGCAAGGATAAGGCTCTTGTGAAGCAGTTTTCTATTACTGACCCTTCTGTTCAGGCTGCTGAGATGCTTTCTGAAATCAGGACCAAATTGAAAGAACAGCATAAGGAGTTTTCTCTTGATGATCATCCATTGGCAGGAGCGTTGATTTTGCGTTTCAAGCAGGAAGAGGACCTTTTGCAGGACAAGCTTGCCAAGTTTTTGGCTCAGTCAAGGGAGCGTATTCGTTCTGGTAAGCTTGCCAAGCTGAGTTATTTTGATTTGGAAAAGAAGATTGTTGGGTTTTCTACAAAGTTTGATTGATTCTCGAGGAACAAGCGCGACATAAGGGACTTAGGAGCGCATTGTGACGAGTGTCTTTGTCCGCAGGACTCAAGTGATGCAAATTTAATCAGAATTCAACCGTTATCTTTACATCCGGCGTTATCTCTTCAGTTCCTTTTCCCATTTCAATCTTTTCTGCTGCTGTTGTCGCTTTCAAATCGTCCATTACTCCGCTGATGTCTATCTTTGTTTCAATGACCAATCGTTTCACTGGTGTTTTCATTGATGTTTTCATTTCTGATTTTTTCTTGCGTACGGCAGAGAGTACTGCTACTGCAATATTGCCTGCTTGTTCTGCTTTTTCGTTGATTGCTGGCATTTCCGGCCATTTTGAAGCGTGCACGCTCTGATATTTCTCGTGTTCTTTCAGGTATAAATGATAAACTTCTTCTGTGATGAATGGCGTGAACGGTGCCATTAGTTTGACGATTGCTGACAAGCAGGTATAGAGTGCGTGTTGCGCGCTTTTTTTGTGTTGTTCTGTTTTTGGCTCGTATATTCTTGACTTAATTAACTCAAGATAGTTGTCGCAGAAGTCTTTCCAGAAGAATGCTTCTATTGCTGATTTGGCCTGGTGGTACTCGTATCTGTCAAATGCTTCTGTTGCTTCTTTTATGGTTTTTGCAAGTCTTGTGTGTATCCATAAGTCGATTGTTTCTGTTGATGTTCCTTTGTAATCATATCCTGTTAAGTTCAGGTTTGTGAATTTTGCTGCGTTCCAGAGTTTTGTTACGAACTTGTCTCCTGTTACCAGTTCTTTCTCCTGATAAGCTATATCTTCGCCGAGCTTGCTTCCTCCTGCCCAGTATCGTAGTGCGTCTGCTGAGTATTTTGCGAGTACTGTTTGTGGTTCTACTATGTTTCCTTTGCTTTTGCTCATCTTTTCGCCGTGCGGGTCTGTTACATAGCCGGATAGTACAACGTCTTTCCACGGGTTTTTGCCGTAGTGCAGTTGGCTTTTTACGAGCGTGTTGAACAGCCAGAAGGATATTATCTCGTGCGCTTGCGGTCTCAGGCTCATCGGGAATATTTTATTGCGGTATTTTTCTGGTACTAATTGCGTGCATAGTTGTGGTGTCATGCTGCTTGTCGCCCAGGTGTCAAGTATGTCTTTTTCTGGTACGAATTCTGTTGATCCGCACGTGCATTTCTTTGGTGGTTTGTCTTTTAGCGGGTCTATTGGCAGTTTTTTGTCGTCTGCGAATATTGGAGTGTCGCATTTGGCGCAATACCATACTGGGAATGGTACTCCGAAGAACCTTTGTCTTGATATTAACCAGTCCCATTGCAGTCCTTTTACCCAATTATTATATCGATGTTTCATGAAGTCTGGGTACCAGTTGAGTTGTGCTCCCCATTCGAGCATTTTGTCTTTGAGATCCAGATATCTGATGAACCATTGTTTGCTTTGTATGATTTCTATTTCTGTTTGGCATCTTTCGTGGACTTTGACTTCGTGTTTGATTGGCTTTTGTCCTAGTAATAGTCCTGCTGTTTTGAGGTCTGCGATTATTGCTTTGCGCTCATCGTGTATTTTCAGGCCGTTGTATTTGCCTGCTGTTTCTGTCATTGTGCCGTTTTTTGCTATTGCGTTTTTCAGTGGCAGGTTGTATGCGAGATACCATGCTATGTCTGTTTGGTCTCCGAATGTGCAGCACATGACTATTCCTGTTCCTTTTGTTGGGTCTACTCTTTCGTCTGCAAGGATTGGTACTTCGTAGCCGAATAATGGCACTTTTGCTTTCTTGCCGATTAGTTTCTTGTATCTGTCATCGTTTGGGTGAGCAAACACAGCCACGCAGGCAGGCAATAGTTCCGGTCTTGTGGTTGCAATCACTACATCTTTGCCGTCTACTTTGAATACAATGTCATTGAATGTGCTGTCTTTTTCTGCGTCTTGGCATTCGACTTGTGATATGGCTGTTTCGCATAATGGGCACCATAGTGCTGGTGCTTCTTTTCTGTATACTCTTCCTTTTTTGTTCAGGTCAAGGAAGCTCCACTGGCTTATTCTTCTGCAGTGTTCATTGATTGTGCTGTAGTTTGTTTTGAAGTCGCAGCTCATTCCTATTCTTTTCCAGTCTGCTGTGAACTTTGGCATTATTTCTGCGAGTGTTTGTTCGCAGAGTTTGATGAACTCTTGCCTGTCCATCTTGCTTGCTTTGACGCTTTTGAGTTTCTCGACTAATCTCTCAGTCGGAAGTCCGTTGTCGTCTGTTCCCCACGGGTAGAATATGTTGTATCCTCTGAGTCTTTTGTATCTTACAAGTATGTCTTGTTGTGTGTAAGAGAATGCGTGTCCTATGTGCATTTTGCCGGATACTGTTGGCGGAGGAGTATCTACGCTGTATACTTCTCCTTTTGCTTCTGGGTTGAATCTGTATGTGCCTTCTTTTTCCCAGTGTTGCACCCATTTTTCTTCTTCTGTTTTTGGGTCGTATCTGTCTGCCATACGATAAAAGCGAGGAGAGTTGCTTAAAAACTTTTCTTAGAACCTAACCTTCCTTGTCTTTCTTTCCCTTCTTAGCAAATCTCCTATGTCAAACAATCTTTTGATAACGACTCTTTTGCTGTCGAGTGGTGCAAGCATGTCGCCATAGCCGATGCATTCTTTGTGTTCATTGAGAATTACTACTCTGTCTCCTACTTCTGGTTTGTTATGTTCAATGATGGCTTTTCCGAAGATGTCTCTTCCGCAGATGTAGAGCCATTCTCCTTTTGCGTTTACTACAACGTGTTTTCTTGCTTGTTTTCCTATTTGTTGTAAGAATGTGATTGATGGTATGAGCACTGGTCCTCGCATGTGTGCTATGCATTCTCCGCTGTATATTGCTCCTGGCATTCTTTCTTTTGTGATGAAGTATGACCTGTTTATTATCTGGGCTTCTGGTGCTTGTTTAATCCCAAACGGCAATAAAAACTCTTGCAACGTTTGTGACCCTCCCACGTTCCGCCGCTCTGGTCTTTGACTGATTTTTATCTCCCCCTGGCTATGCGAGGGGAGAAAAAAATCACCTCGGCGAGCCGAGGCAGAGCGGCTATTGTCTGTTTTATTCATAGTTTCACCATTTTTGCTATGAAGAATGCTTCTGGTGGCCAGAGTCTTTTGCAGAGCGCTACATCTGGGTGTAGTTTTTTGCCGAATACGCTTGTTAACCCGTCCTCGCCTATTGACAGATTGACTTTTTCCAGTCTTACCGGCAAGTTTTCTATTGCCCATTGTATGTTCAGTTCGTTTTCTTCTGGTTCAAGCGAGCAAGTACTATACACCATTGTTCCTCCTGTTTTCAGTAATCTTACCGCGTCTTGGAGTAGTCTTTTTTGTATTTCGCTGCTTTTTTGTATGTCTTCTATTGTTCTTTTTTCAAACCATCCTTCTTCCAGTTGGTAGTTGCCAGAGCACGGCGCATCAAGGAGTATTTTGTCGTATTGGCCTTTTGCTGCTGCGAAGTTGTTTTGGAATACTGTTGTGTTTGTTACTCCGCATCTTTCCAGGTTCATTAGTATGCTTGGTATTCTGTGCGGTTTTAGTTCGAAAGAAACAATTGTGCCTTGGTTTTTCATTTGTTGTGCGAGTTGTGTTGTTTTTCCTCCTGGTGCTGCACAGCAGTCAAGAACTGTGTCTGTTGTTTTTGGGTCGAGTACTTCTACTGGTAGTTGTGCGCCTGCTTCTTGTATGTAGTAGTATCCTAACAAATGCTCAGTTATTGCTCCTAAGGAAAACTTGCTTTCGTAATAGTATCCGTTTTTTGTGAATGGTATTCTTTCGAGTTTTACGCCTAATTTCTCAAGTCTTGTTATTAGCTCTTTTGCTGTTATTTTGAGAGTGTTGACTCTTAGTGAGTGCAGTGGCTTTTTGTCTGTTATCTTCCAGCCCAGCCCACTATACCGTTTATGAAAGAATTCTTTTCCAGCGTTGTCCATGGGGTGTGTCCTCTACTGCTATTCCGTGTTTTTTGAGTTCGTCTCTTAGTTCGTCTGTTCTGCTCCAGTTTTTTATCTGTCTTGCTTTTTCTCTTTCATCTACCAGCTTTTGTAGTTCTGGTGCGAGTTTTTCTTCTTTTGTTAGTACGCCTAAGACGGAATCTGCTCGGTGCATGAATTTTATCACTCTATCCGCATCTTCTTTGCTCAGCTCGTGGCTGTCTAAGTGCTTGTTTACCAGATTCATCAGCTCGAATATTGCTGCGAGTGCTGGGCTTATTTCAAGGTCTTCGTCGAGTGATTTCTCGAATTGTAATTTGGCTTTTTCTATTGCTTCGTGCACTTCTGTTTTGTTCTGGCTTCCGTGTGCTTCTTTTAGTCTTAGCATGAAATCGTTCAGTCTTTGTACTGCTGTTTTTGCCGCTTCTACTGCTTCGAATGTGAAGTTTAGTTTTTGTCTGTAGTGTGTTGCAAGTAACAGATATCTGACTGCCAGCGGATTGAACCCTCTTGCAAGTAAGTCTCTTAGTGTGTAGAAGTTTCCCAGTGATTTTGACATTTTTTTGCCATCAACGAGCAAGTGTTCTGAGTGCATCCAGTAATTCACGAATTTTTTGCCAGTGCACGCCTGTGTTTGTGCTATTTCGTCTTGGTGGTGTGGGAATATGTTGTCTACTCCGCCTGTGTGGATGTCCAATGTCTCAAACTTGCCCGGCTCGAATTTTCCGTTTTTGAATGCGTCTGTCAGGTGTTTTGCGCTCATTGCACTGCATTCTATGTGCCAGCCGGGTCTTCCTTTGCCTATTTCTGTTTCCCAGAAGACATCCCCGTCTTTTTCGTCCCAG
>CABMGU010000094.1 GCA_902385765.1 uncultured archaeon
TATATACGTGCATATCGGCAGTATATATAAGGGGGTTTTGGTTTTATTGATATGAAGCTGATTTCTGGTGTTGATCCTGGAACTTCTGTTGGTTATGCTGTTCTTGACCTGAATGGAAAGCTTGTTGGCATTGGCTCTGAGAAAGGTCTTGATTTGGATTCCCTGATTGCAAAATTGATTAAATTCGGCAGGGTTATTGTTGTTGGGTGTGATAAGTCCAAGATTCCTTCTTTTGTTGATGAGTGCTCTGTCAAGCTTGGTGCCAGAGTTTTTGGTCCTTCTGAGGATGTTCGTGTTGATGATAAGCGCAATATGGCTGCTGGTTTTGCTTTTGGCAATTCTCACGAGATGGATGCTTTGGCAAGCGCTTTGATTGCTTTGAGGAAGGTGAAGCCTCTTTTGAGCCGGATTCGCTCTTTTTTGGAGAAAGAACAGCGTTTGGGTGTTTTTGAGGATGTTGTTGAGCTTGTTTTGAAAGAGGAGATTAGCATTCGTGGTGCTCTGTCTATCTTGACGCCTGTTAAGGAGGACAAGCAGGAAGCGGTTGTTGAGGAGAAGCGTGATGATGATATTGTTCATTTGTATTCTGCTCTTTCGCGTTCCAGAAAGGATAATGCTGTTTTGTTGGAAAAGAATTGTGCTTTTGCGCAGAGGTTGCGCGTTCTTGAGCAGGAATCGTGTGCTTTGAAACAGCGCATTTCCACTCTTGTCAGGCCTAAGACTCATGCTGAGATTGCCCGTTTGAAGCAATGTCAGATTATGTCTTTGTCTCAGCGTCTTGATAATTCTGTGAAGGTGCACGAGGAATTAAAGTCTCAGATTGTTGTTCTTGAGCGTGCTTTGCTGAAGAAGGATGTTGTTTCTTTGCTTCGTTTGCCTCGTCTTGGCTGGGATGAAGTCTTTTCTAATAAGGATTTTCTTGATTCTGTTATTTTTGTTGATGATTGCAACCAGATGAGCGAAAAAGCAGTAAGATTCTTGCAGGAGAATAATGTTCAGGTTCTGGTCTGTGCCAAGATGCCCACTAAGTCTGCAAAGGCTCATCTGCCTTTTGCCTGTGTTCCTGCCCCCAGGTGCGAGGTTGTTAATCGTGTTGTTTTTGTTGATAAGGTCTGGCTTGATAAGGTGCGTTCTGAGCGTGTTGTTCTTGCGCAGATTGTTGAGGAGTATAAGAAACAGCGTTTATCTGAAAAGTAATTCCAGTTCTACGACTCTTTTTGCTCCGCTTTTGATGTCTTTTATTTGTGCTTTCGTGCCGATGTTTAGTATTTGTACTTGCTCTCCGTGGAATGTTATGATATCGCCTCTTTTGAATGGTATTGCCTTGAAAAGCACGGTTACTCTGTATATGTGTTTACTGGTCATTTTGTCCTGCGTGTGCAGTCTTCTGCTGACTTTGAGTATGCCCATTTGGTGTTCCTTGATTTTTCTGCCGAGGTTTTGCAGGTAGTGCTGGTCTGTCATATACAAATCCACGCCGTTTGTCACTTTCTTTGCTTTGGATACTTTTGCTCTTCCCTCTGTCCTTATTCTGTCGCATATCCAGTCAAGTAACTCTTTGCTTCCGTTTCTTACCTGCAGGATTCCTTCAAAGTAGTCTTGGATGTGTGGCTTCATATTCAATATAAGTAAAACAAAACCTTTTTAAGCCTTTGTGGGAAAGTTGTTCTAATGGGTTTGAAAGAAGTTTTGAAGAAAGTCTGGTATTTTCTTTGGGAAGAGGAGAGTATTTGGAGTTGGCTTGCTAATCTTGCTATTGCTTTTATCGTTATAAAATTTCTTTTGTATCCTGGTCTTGGTTTTGTTCTTGGCACTCCTGCGCCTATTGTTGCCGTGGTTTCCGGCAGTATGGAGCACGAGGGCAATTTTGAGCAGTTTTGGTCTGGCGGTATGTGCTGCAATTCTCTCTGCACTGACCGTTTTGTTCAGGGGAATTATTATGAAAAATTCAATATTTCGAGTGAAATGTTCAGGAGTTTTGATTTTGTGAATGGTTTCAATAAAGGGGATATTATGATTCTTTATTCTCCGAAGAAAGCTGTATTGGGCGACGTTATTGTTTATGTTGTTGCTAACCGGCCTGATCCTATTATTCATCGTGTGATTAATATTTCAGAGCAGGATGGCAAAAAGCTGTTCTGGACCAAGGGCGACCATAATTGTGATATGGGCTCTTTTGAAAGGGGCATCCCTGAAGATAAGGTTGTTGGTAAGGCTGTTTGGCGTATTCCATATCTTGGTTATGTGAAGATTGCAGCTGTCTGGCTCTGGCAGTTGGTGTTCTGATATGCTGTTCTGTCCTAAGTGCAAGTCCATTATGATGCCGAAATTAGTAGACGGCAAAAAACAGCTTGTTTGCGGTTGCGGTTACAAGCATATTGCTGAGAGTGTGACTATTACCGAGAAAAATAAGCAGAAAGCGCAGGAAATCTCTGTTGTTGAGAAGGAAGAGGTTATGAATCCTGTTGTTGATGCTGAGTGCGTGAAGTGTGGCAATAGGAAGGCAGAGTACTGGGAAGTTCAGACCAGGGCTGCTGACGAGCCTGCCACGAGATTCCATAAGTGCACTAAGTGCGGGCACATCTGGCGTGAATATAAGTGACCGCCAGGGGTTAAAGGGGGCATGGCGGTCGAATGCCCCTGGTATAATATGCGTAGCCTAGAATTAAATCCCGGAAAGTTGAAAGTTCTTGTCAAGCCTAATGCAAAGAGTGATGAGGTTCTTGGCTGGGAGGGTGATGTTTTGAAAGTTGCTGTTTCTGCTCCTGCTGTTGATAATAAGGCGAATATTGCTGTTCTGAAGCTTTTGAAAAAATTCAGCAAAAAGCGGATTTCTTTCATATCCGGCTTGAAATCCCGGAAAAAATTACTGCTCGTCCAGTAAACTTTTCAGGTTTTTAGTCGATAGACCTTTTAATAAGTTTGACATTATACTGATTATGTCATACGTTCACCTGTTTATCATAAAGGATGACTGCATCTATTTGGTTAATACGCATTATCGTTCTGCTATGAATCTCTTGAACAATGCAGAGAAAATTATTCCCTTGCTGAAGAGCCGTTTTCTTGACTCTGGTTATTTAATCCTGGATTTGAACAGGAAAATTATTGTCAACGGTCAGTCTGCTTTCCCTGTTGGCAAGATTATCGGCAAGAAGGATTTGTGTGTTATTGAGGCATAACTTTTTTAAAGGAACTAAATATTCTATGTATGAAAAAGATGGTGAGAAGGACTGTTATTGCTATTATTGGGATTGTTGTTATAGTTCTTGTAGTGGCTGTTATTGTCAATGCTTATAGCGTGGGTTATACGCGTTACGGTCCTGTTTACTATTATGGCTCTCCTTACTATATGTATTATCCTGTTTATTACGGTCCTCAGCCAGGCGTGAACTATCCATACAACTATTATTATTCGCCTTCATATGCTTACCCGTATTATTATCCGACTGACTACAAGAACAATTATGGTTTGCCTTCTGTAAATTATCCGTATCCTGCAGGGGTTATCAGAGGCAGTGTAGGCCAGACTTGCGGAATGATGGACAATCAGCAGGTTGGCTGTGATTATGGTCTTGTTTGCGATTACTCCAAGACTACTCAGAAGGGAATGGGCATTTGCTCTGTTGCGTCTAATTATCCTTATTTTGGCTAGAATCCGTCCAGTCTTGCCTGTTTCTTGTCGTATTCTTCAAGGTATTTTGGCGGTTTGATGCTTACGAAGTTAAAGCCCCAGTCTTTTAGCATTTTTTCTGCGTTGTTTGTTATTTTTGGTGCAGCGAGTATTCCTCTGACTTTTGTTATTCCTTTGCTTACCATTATTTTTTCTACGTATCTTCTTAACTGAGTCACTGCTGATAGTTCTGCTCTGTACCTTTTGCATTCAACGACTGTCAATATTCCGTTTTTGTCTACTCCCAGCACGTCTATGAATCCGTATTTTGTTTGTTCTTCCTGGCTTACTGGCTTGAATCCTTCTTCTATCATTTCCGGGCTGTTGTATATCATGTTGCTCATGTCTTCTTCTGTTCCTGACACTCTTATTACCTGTCCGTCTTCGAGTTTGTGGCTGTTGAAGAAGTGCATTTTGCTGATTGTGATTTCCATTGTTTCTTTTTGTATGATGTTCTGGCTTTTGAGAATCAGCTGGTCGTGTTCGCATCTTAGTGTGTAACTGCTTCCTGTCTTCATGTAGTTTATTGGCGTGTTTCCTGTCGGCTGGTGCACGAGGAGTGTGCTGTCGTTTTTTATCATTATTATCCTGTCTCCCCAGTCAAGAAAACTCTCTGCCCTTCCTGAATATCTTATTCTGCATTTGCACGAGAACACTATTGTTTCGTTTCTTGCAAGAGCATCATTCAGTAATATTTGGTATTCTTCTGTTTTCATGAGAATTACATTTTTGCGTATTTTTCAAGTTCTTTTTTTAATACTTCAAGTTCTACTCCTGCTTGTTTGAATGTTTCTCTGGTTATTGCTGCTCCGTGGTATTGTTTCATGCATACCACTCTCGTTATGCCTGCGTTTATTATTAGTTGGGCGCATTTTAGGCAGGGCTCCATTTTGCAGTATAGTGTGCCTCCAAGTATTGATACTCCGTGTCTTGCTGCCTGTGCTATTGCGTTTGCTTCTGCGTGGCTTGTCCTGATGCAGTGCTGTGTTACTGTGCCGTCCGGGTTTTGTACTGTGTGCATCAGGTGTCCTGCTTCATCGCAGTGTGGCAGTCCTGCCGGCGCGCCCACATA
>CABMGU010000095.1 GCA_902385765.1 uncultured archaeon
ACAATCCTATATAAGGAAATATTAAAAAGAGGTTGGCTTTTCCAATAAAAAGCATAGATATCGATTAAGTATATTACAGCTCCGTCTTCTAGATTGGCGTTGAGCCAAGGACTTAGGACAAGGATACGGGACTCTGACTCCTGTGACGTCGGTTCGAATCCGACCGGAGCTATAAGATGCAGTAAGGATTTGAACTTCAGTAGAATTACCCTTCGTCTTCCTTGCAGTATCCGCCTGTTACTGTAATTCCTTCCTGATATATTGTGGCGTTTGAGAAATTGGTTAGTTCATTGAATTTCAGCCTTATGCTTTGGTTATTTACATCAAATGTTACGCTTTGGTCGTTCCACCAGTTTGTTGGTTTGGCTTTGAAAGTGTTGTTTTTCACATCATACGTTTCCGTTCTGTCCTGGTCCATGAATGTTTTGCAGACTTTTTTCTCTTCTATCTCTATGCACAGTGATGTTTTCAGGTTGGTTTGCATGCATTTTTCAAATGATTGGCATTCTGTATGTCTGCAGCATTTGTTGTTGTCTATGCACGTCTTTTGCTCTTCGCAGTAGAATTTGCCTTCAGCGCATTTGCATTCTCCATCCTGCGACCTTTGTCCAAACTCGCATTCTTTTGGTGTTATGCAGACTCCATTCGCGCATAGTCCTGTATCGCAGTCGCTGTTTGTGCAGCACCTTTCTTTTGGTATGCATTCATTTCCGCAGAGCTTTTGTTCGGCTGAACAAGCGCATTTGCCTGCATTGCATACCTGCCCGTTTGTGCAGTTCACGTCTTTGCACAAGTCTACCGGAGAACTTTCAGCCGTGTCAGTGATTGTCGGCTGGTAATCAGATGTTGGCACGGTTTGTACAACAGGCTCGCACGCCATCAAAATGAGTAATAAAATTATGAAATATCTTAACCCCATATTTGATACTACTCCACAGTCGTATATATAAAGATTACGCTTCAGATGCCCAAGTTAAAGGCATCGCGGTCTTCGACTTCATTATTTCTTCCCCACGCAAGCGAGGGGAAAAATAATGAACCTGAGCAGCGCTCAGGCGCGACGCATTACAAAAAATTCAGTTTAATCCGTGTATATCTTGACTGCTCCTGGCTCGTATTTCCAGTCTGGCGGTAGTTTGTTAACTCTCTTGTAATATTTTGCAAGTCTTTTTATTTTGCTTTCTGTGAATTGCAGTCCGCGTATTGCAGTCATGTCCTGTTTGTTTGCATCCATGTGTTTTTTGACTATGACTGCTCTTTTCATTAGCGCCATCAGGTCTTCAGGAAGTTCTGGCAATAATTTTTTCTCTCCGAGTATTTGCTGCAGTCTTCTCTCAGTCAGCAATTTTACGTTCGGGATTCCGTAGCTGTCTCTGAGTATCATTCCGATTTCGCTTGCGGTTTTTCCTTCTTTTGAGAGTTTTCCAATCAATAGTTCTATCTCTTTTGGCTTGTATCTTATCCAGGTTGGTTTTGCTGGGTTGAGCGGTTTGTTGCTGTGCGCAGTTCCTCTGCCTCGTGAATGCATCTTTGCCATTTTTAATCTCCGTTCAAGAACTTATTCTCCAGTGCAAGTAAGCTTTCACCGACTTGCCTCTTGAACAAATAGGAGTCCAAGAGGGTGCTTTATAAGTTTTTCTATGAATTGAGTGTCTTATCGTTTCGTTATGACGCAAAAAATGTAGAATTTGTTTAAATGAAAAAAATAGAATTAAAGCAGTCCGCGGATGTCATCTATCCTGCTTGCGACGTCTCCGCCTTTCTTTGTTAATGTAAGTAGTTTAAGTCTTCCCTGCTTGTCGAAATTCACGAGTCCTTCTGTTTCCATTTCCTGCAATATTTTTACGACATGGGAATACGTGCAGTCGATTGATTTCGCCAGCGAACTCGCATACACCTCGCTTTTTGCGTTTCTGAGCTCAACCAGCATCATTGCCGGTTTTTCTCGGAAGAACGTTTTGAATATTTCTTTATTTTTGTTCAAACGACCCACCCCGAATTATTATGTAATGGTTGTGATGGAATATATATTTAAATGTTTCGCAGATTTGTTTCTATCGTCAATAAATTATCTCTCTTTCGTGCATATACGATGCTTTGTTTAAAAATTCTTGCGATAAGCATTTAAACCCGTTCTTAAACAGGTTTTTTTGATGTTATTTTCTCATGAGGTAATCAGGCCGAGCCAGAAAGAGTTGGTGGAGGCAGTAACTGTTGCATTAAAAAATAAAAAGAGCATTCTTGCTCACGCTCCGACCGGTCTTGGCAAGACTGCTGCTGTTTTGTATCCTGCTGTTGAGCTTGCGCTGGAGAGGGATTTGACTGTTTTCTTTCTGACATCAAGGCACACCCAGCACAAGATTGTTTTGGAGACTGCAAAGAAATTGATGGAAAGGAATAACATTCATTTTGGTGTTGCAAGCTTGATTGGAAAGAAATGGATGTGTGCCCAGCAGGTTGAGAACCTTCCTTCTTCTGATTTTGCAGAGTATTGCAAGTTTTTGGTTGAAAACAAGCAGTGTGATTTTTATGAGAATGTCCGCGGTAAGAATGATTTTGTTGCAAAGAAGGTTCTTGCTGAATTTAAGGAACCGCTTCCTGCAGAAACTGTTATGCAGAAATGCATTCAGGAAGCTCTTTGCCCTTACGAGATGTCTTTGTTGCTTGCAGAGAATGCAAAAGTCATTGTTGCGGATTACTATTACATGTTCAATCCGCATATCAGGAATATTTTGTTTGCGAAAATAAAGAAGAAACTCGAGCAGGCGATTATTATTGTTGATGAGGGTCATAATCTTCCTTCAAGGTGCCGTGACTTGCTGACTTTCCGTTTGTCCAACAAGATTATGCGTTTGGCTGTTCAGGAGGCGAAGAAATTCAATCTTGATGTTGTTCCTAATCTTGTTGAAGTGCAGGAAGTGTTGAATAAGCTGGGCGAGAACGTGAAAGAGGAGCATCTTATCAGGAATGCTGATTTCCTGAGTCCTTTGAAAAAGTTCAAGGAGTATGATGAGCTTGTTGCCGAGCTTGAATTGTCTGCTGAGATGGTAAGGGCTGAGAAGAGGAGTTCTTATATCGGCAGTGTTGCAAAGTTTTTGGATGAGTGGCAGTATTCTGATGATTCTTTTGTGCGTTACATCAAGAGGGAGGATGTGCTGACAACATTAAGTAACCGCTGTCTTGACCCTGCCATTCTTACGAAGGACGTTTTTGATAATTGTTATGCTTCTGTTGTGATGTCTGGCACTTTGAGCCCTACCAGCATGTATGCTGATGTTCTTGGCCTGCCTGATGCGACTGCAAAATCTTTCCCAAGCCCTTTTCCTGAGGCTAACAGGCTGACATTAATCATACCAAAGACCACTACAAAGTTTACTATGCGTTCTGAAATGCAGTATAAGGAGATTGCTTCTGTTTGTTCAGGCCTGATTGATAAGATTCCTGGTTGTGTTATGATTTTCTTCCCGAGTTATGGTGTTCGTGATTCTGTTTCGCAGTTCTTGGAGACAAAAAAGCCTGTATTTTTTGAGACTGCTAAGTCGGATAAGGAGGAAAAGCAGAAACTGCTGGACAAGTTTTCTTCTTCAAAGCAGGGTGTTCTTTTGGGTGTTGCTGCTGGTTCTTTTGGTGAGGGTATTGATTTGCCCGGCATCATTAAGGCAGTTATTGTTGTTGGTTTGCCGTTGGACAAGCCTGATTTGGAGACTACTGAGCTTATTGCGTATTATGACAAGAAGTTTGGCAAGGGCTGGGAGTATGGTTATATTTTGCCTGCTATGACGCGTTGCATTCAGAATGCTGGCAGGTGCATTCGTTCCGAGAAAGACAGGGGTGCTTTGATTTTTGTTGACGAGCGTTATGCCTGGCCGAGGTATAAGTCCTGTTTCCCGCCAGAATGGACGATGAAGATTAGTAAGGAGTACGAAGAGGAATTGGCTGTGTTCTTCGGAAAGCTCGGTTAGAAGCAAATCATTTGTCTGTAGTATGGCAAAATTTATATACCTTTTCCATTGTTGAAAACCTATGCCAAAAAAGAAGGGGACTATTTTTGAGAAGGAGAAGAAGTCTGAGTTTGAGGATGAGCCTGAGGAGTTTTTGGAAACAGATGAGCATCCTGGCTCTCACGAGGATGCTGAGTTCAAGATTCATGCCGGCAACCAGGAAGCCGATGTTTATACTGAGGAAGGCGAGGAAGAGCTTACCGAGGACGAGGGCGAGATTGCTCCTTGGGAAGAGGGTTTTTCCAAGGGTGCTGAGCTTGTTGATGGCGGTCATTGCGCTCACTGCCATAAGCCTATTGGAGACCGTGAAGAGGGCGTTATTGAAAAGGAGTATAAGGGAGAGACTTTGTTTTTCTGCAGTGAGAAGTGCGCCGAGGCTGGCGCGGCGAAGAAGAAATAAAAAAATAGTTTAATTCTCAGTTCCTTTATTCACATTTGTGACTAGTGGTCCTTTTTTGACTTCTTTGACGTTTTCAATTATGTCCAGTATGTCTGCGCTCAGTTTTAGTTTCTTGTCTGTGAGGACTCCGTATCTTTTGATTATGAAGTGGTCTTCTTGTATGTCGACTATCTGGAATTCCTGTGTTATTGCAAATCCTCCGCCTAGTGCGAAGCTTCTGTTGAATACTCTGTTCAGTTCTGGTTCGAAGTTGATGAATATTCTGCTTGTAGTCATGTTTATTTTTGCAGGTCCGAATGGTGTTTGCAGTGTTTGGTTCTCTTCTGGGTCTTGGTAGAATGTGATGTCATTGTCTGCTACTTTGACTACTGAGCTTTTCCATTCCGTGTTGGGAAGTGTTACTTTTTCTCCTTCTTTTATGCTGATTTCGCCAATCACTGTTTCATTGCTGATGTTCAGTATCTTGTATTTGAAGACGAACTTGTTGTTGTATACCAAATCTCCTACTTTAGGCTCTCTTCCGAATACTTCTTTGAATGATGTTGCTCCAAATGCCTGTTTCCTGTTTATGTACAGCATCCTGTCAATCACTTTTGTTTTGTTGACTCCGAGGATTATTTCTTTTTCGCTGGGCTGTATTACTGTATCCAGGTGTTCTCCTGTATTCGTGCCGAGGAATGCTTCGTCAAATCCCGGCACTTTTCCGCTTTGTCCGAGTACGAACTTGTATGGTCCTACCAGATAATCTGATAATTTGTTTTCTTTTGCTATTTGTTCATTGTTTGTGTCTACCACCGTTCCGTTCTCAAGCGATAGGACAAAGTTGATTGTTATTAGGTCTCCGAATACTGCTCCTGTTTTTACAGGCGGCGTGGTGATATTAGCAGGCGTTGTTATGTTTGCTGCTGGTGTTTCTAGCTGTTTTGGTGCACAGCCAACAAGCAATACTGTAAAGATAGCCAATATTACCCATGATGCTTTCATCCTATTGCCCTTCTGACGTCTGTTGCCTCTACGGACTCAACGCCGGTTATGCTTTTTATGTTTTCTTCCAGTTTGTCTGTCGTGCCTATGTTTTCATCCATTACGAAAAGGAGTTTCATTGCTTTCAATCCGAATCCGATTTCTTCTATTTCTTTTCTTATTTCACCGTCTTTGTGTTTTTGGTCTACAAAGTTTCGTATGTGCTTGCTTGCCGCTTCGTACACCTTGTCAAAATTGGTTTCAGGTGTTGCAGGCATTATTCTTAGTGTTACGATTACGCTTGCCATTTAGTTTGGTCCTGTGAACCCGCAGGCCGGACAGGTGTATTTTGCTGCTATTTTTCGCTCGTGTGCCGTGCGTGTAAGCTCGTACTTCATGCAGTTTGGGCACTTGAATCGTACAGTTCCTTTCTCTATTGGTTGTTCTGCCATATTTCTGCCAGAATTGGGGTGGTTTAAAAATGTTGTGATTGTCAAATCAGGACTTTTGTCGACATGCCTTGTTAATACACTATTCTGCAGAGATAACAAAAGTATATAAAGCCAGTTTGGGGCTAACTGCTTCATGGTGGACAAGCCGTTTTTGCTCTTTGGAAAACCTCACGATGAAGCTCACAGGGATGAGCCTTTGTCTAAGAGGGAATTATGCACTCTTAAGACTTTAAGGGGCGAGATTGTCCGCCGTATAAAGTTCAATGAGAAGAAAGAGGCGAAACTGCGCGATTTGGAAAAGAAGATTGCCGGGCGCGAGCGTGCAGTGTTGTCTGCTGAATCCCGCATTCCCAAGCTTCAGAGTGAAGGAAACAATTTGCGTTCAAATATTTCAATTCTGGAAAAGGCGTTTAGGGAAAAGCAGGCTGTTTTGGACCAGCGTAAGCAGGCGATTGCCCAATTGTCAAGGGAGCTGGCTTCCTTGCTTGAGAAGCGTTCGGAAGTCCGCCGTGTTGAAGCAGGTCTTGCTGAAGTGCTGGCAAAGGAAAAACAGTTGCGTGATGATATTTCCAAGAAGGAAAAGCGTGTTGCTGAGGGTGCTCAGATTATCTCAAAACAGGAAGATGATATTGACAAGCATATGAATATTCTGAAGAACTTGCGTGACCAGCTTGAGCAGGCTGTTCCTTTGAAAAAGCAGTTGGATTCAGAGCTTGAAATCCGTCAGCAGGCTCTTTTGAAGGCTAAGCGTGATTTGGCTGGCTTGGAAAGCGCTGTCAAGGATTTGTTGCAGACAAGAGAGCAGTTGAACCAGAAGTCAGCATTATTGTCTATAAGAGAGCGCAAGATTGTCGAAGCCGAGAGCAGGATTGGAGAGATGAAAAAGGATGTTGAGCGTTTGACCGGCGAAGCTGATACTGTTCAGAAATCAAAGCAGGAGCTTTATGCGTTGATTGAGGATAAGAAGCACCTTCTTGATGATTTGAAGAAAAATATTGCTCAGAATTCTCAGCTTAGTTCTGAAGCTCACGAGCGCGAGTTGAATGCCAGAAAGGCAGAGCACGAGCTTTTGGTTGCCCAGCGTGAGCACGATAGGAAGCTTAAGTCGTTTGAGGCAAAAGAGCAGGAAATGATTCGAAAAGAGGCAACATTGCTTGATCACGAGAAGGCTGTTAAAGAGGCAACGCGCATATTGGCTAAGGATAAGGATGATTTTGCTAATGAGGTTAATGCCAGAAAGGCAGAGATGTTGCTTGTTCAGCAGGAGTGGGAGAAAAAGATTAAGGTCCTGCAGGACGAGAAAGTTGACTTGAAGCAGGAGAAAGCTGACGTTCGAAAGCTTGTTGAGTCTGATGTTCTTGGTTTGAAGGAGAAAGAGGACGAGCTTGTTGAGTCTATTGAAGTGCTTGAGCGGGACAAGGATAAATTGAAAGAAGAGGAGAAGTCCTTGTTGAAGCGCGTTTCTGAATTGGAGCGTGCCAAGGCTGAGTTTGAGCTTGAATTCAGGCATTTGTCAGGAAAGGAGAAGCGCATAACTGATGGTGAGCGTATTATTCAGAAAGGTATGAAGTACATTCAGGATGAGAAGAAGAGGATTGAGCAGGAGAAGGACATCATTTATCGTGCTCGTGATTTGAAGAAGGTTTTGCCTGAGTTAGAGCGCAGGTATGGTGAGTTGCGCAGGGGTATTGGGAAGGCAGAGGCGAGGTTGATTGGCGGGCGCGCCCAGCCGACGATTATTGAGTCTCTTAAGAAGAGGGAGAAAGAGCTTTCAATGAAGGAAGAGGGCGTTCATTACGAGTTTAAGAAATTGTTGGAGCACGAGAATGAAGTTGAGGCTCTTGAGCAGAGGAAGGAGCGTGCTTTTTCTGAGTATTTGCGCGAAGAAGTTGAGCGTGTTCAGGTTGGCAAGCCTGGCAGGGAGCTTGCGCATCCTGAGATTCACGCTATGATTGATGATGCCCGCGAGAAGGTTATGCAGGGCAGTATTGATGAGGCTGTTCGTATGGTTGCAGAGGTTGAAGTGCTTGTTGACAAGATTCAGGATCCTGCGCAGAAGCGTTTGTTCTATTACGACCTTCGTGATTTGAAAACGAGCATTAAGCTGGCTAGTTTGACGTAGTTGCCATTTTCTGTAAGATTTCTGTATTTAATATCAGAGTGTGAGCTAACCAAAACCTTTATATATCTGCACATATTACACATATCTACACATAATTGGAGGTTTCAAGATGACTACTATGACTTTGGCTGTGCCGGTTGAGCTGAAAGAGAAGATGGATTCTTTTCCAGAGATGAACTGGTCTGAGGTTGCCAGGCAGGCGTTTATGCAGAAGATTGCGGATATGGAGTTTTTGAGAAAGTTTAAGTCGAAGAGCAGGTTGACAGAGTCTGATGCCTTGAGGCTTGGCAGGGAAGTTAGCAAGTCTGTGAGCGATAGGCTGCGAAAATTGGCGAAGTGAAATGGATCTCGTTGTTGAAGTGATTGTTTACAACCCACCGAGATCGTATTTGTCTTTTCCAGTTGCTGTTAAGGCTTTTTCCGCAAGAATTCTCACGGCTTCCATTATTCTTTTTCCTATGTAAGCCTCGCAGACTGTGCCTTCGCCCGTGTCGTGAATCCAGCCTACCTTTGGAGCACAATCTGAATCCACGCCCCCATGATCACACATGAACCTTTTTGCATCTTCTGTTAAAGCGCTTACGCCCTTTTGAGGTTTGTATAAGCTACAGGTGTTTCTATAAGGACATGGTCCCTGCTCTTCAGCGGTTCTTCCAAACTCATAATTCACTAATCCAAACAAACTCCTTTGTCTTAACTGGTCTATTCCACTCATTTCATTCACCCCAAAAGAACAGCACATAATATCACTTAAAAATCATTTCCATGATTTGAAATAGCCATACGAATCATTATTTTCAACTTGTAATCGTCTTATCCTTTACCGTGAACGTCTTCCCCAGGAACTGTTCTACCACCCATATGTTTGTTTCTGTGTGTTTTGTTATTTAAGTTTTTATGGTTTCAAAAACATAATTTATATGCCTCAGCATAAAGTATATAAAAGAAGTTTTCCTTTTCGACTATATGATTGACAAATATGGAAAGATTATTTCAACACTTTGTTATGTGCAAGATCAAGATTCAATCTTAATGCTACACAGAAATAAACTAGATTCCCACCATTCTAAACAATCTTACCGCGCTCTTGGAGGAAAAGTGGAACAGGGAGAAAACCCATTCCAATCAGTAATTAGAGAAGTGAAAGAAGAATCGGGTTTGGATATTGAACCGCAATGGAAAGGTATCGTTACTTTTTCAACCAAATCAGAAAAAAATGACTGGGAAGCACATGTTTTTACTGCCAATAAATTGAAAGGAGACCTAATCAACTCACCAGAAGGAAAACTTATATGGGTTAAAAAAGAAAGATTAGCAGAACTTGAAATGCCAGAAGGAGATAAAAAATTAATTCCCTTCTTATTTAATAACAAACCATTCCACATACACCTGGTTTATGACAACAACGGAAAACTTCTTAATTTTAATGCAAAAGAGCTGTTATCGGTTAATACGTCTTAATCACGTTCCCTTCCACTTTGAACATCTTGCCTAAGAATTGTTCTACCACCCATATGTTTGTTTCTGTGTGTTTTGTTATTTGCGAGACTGTTATCCTGCTTGGCTTGCACAGTGCCATTAATGGTATTAGGTTGTCAGCCAGATGGGCGTCTACTGGCGCATTCATTTCTTTCAGTAAGTTCTCTGCTGCTTCTGTTCCTACTTTTTCTGCTGGCTTTCCCTGCTCTCCGAGTGCGTCTGCTCCTGTTCTGATAGGATTTTCAACATCAATATCATCATTTCTGGCAAATACCGCCCACAGTGTTATTCCTGAGCCTGTTGATAGTGTTTCAGCATACTCAATCGTTATGTCAATCGGCACGTTTAGCTTTGAAAGCGCTTGTTTTGCTGCGCTTGCCTGTCTTTCTGCTACTTTTGCGTGTTCTAATGTTTTGCTTGCGTGCGATGTTCCCTTTACACAAATTAATTTGCCTTGTTCTATTGTGAATGCTTTGTGTTTTAGTGCTGCTGTAAAGTCTTCGAATGTTTCAAATTCGTTTCTTTTTACTTCTGGTTTGATTGTCAGCTCTACCTGTCCTCCTCCTTTCGGGTAGTATCCTCTTTTTAGGACTTTGACGTCAAGCCCGCACACTCTTTTATACTGTGGTATAAGCACGTTCGCAAAATAGTCTATTGGCATGCTCCACTGTGTGTCTGTCCCTCCTAAAAGCGTAAGTTTGTGTGTTTTGTTTGCGAACATGCAGGGTAATAGTACTGCCTGAAGAAGTAGTGTTATGCTTCCTGCTGTGCCGATGTCAATTGTTACATTCTTGGCGTTGATTTTGCCTGGAATGAAAAGTAATTCTGTGCTTCCTGTTTCTGCTCCGTCTGCTTTTGCATTGCACAGTTCCTGCAGTGCTTTTACGCAGTGTACGTGTTGTGCTTTTAGTCCTGGGTCTTTTCTTCCTGAGCGTATGTTTGTTATTCTGAATGGCTGTCCTGTGAGGCTGCTGAGTGCGAGTGCTGTTCTGGCTATCTGTCCTCCTCCTTCCAGGTGGCTTCCGTCAAGAATTATCATGATTGTTAAGAAAAGTGTTTAGTATAAAAAAGTTAAGAAAAAAATAAATAAAAAATTAACTGTTTACTCCAAGTCCAGGTTGTCGATTTCTGCAATGTCTTTGTCTATGTCGTCTATTGCTGTTGTGTTAAGGTCATTGCTTATTGCATCGACTTCTGCGTTTGTGTTGTCTATGTCGGTTGCTGCTGTGTCCTCTGCTGCCGGAGGCTGTACTACTGGCGCCGGTGCCGGCGCAGGAGGTGCCTCTGGCTTTGCTGCTGGCACTGCTTGTTTTGCGCACGCCGCAAGGAGTAACAGTACGCTTAGCGCTATAAACACGAGTTTTGCGTTCATTTTTTTCACCATCCGTTCACTCAGACTCATTGACGTCGTCATCTGTGGCGTTTTCAGATTCATTTACGTCTTCTTTGTCAGTTTTTTCAGCTTCAGGCGCTTTGGTCTCGAGTCCTTTTATCTTTTGAAGGAGGTCCTTCAGCATATCTCTTGCTTCCTTGAGTGCTTTGTGTGAAGCCTGCATTTTTTCTGTTGCCTGCTTCATGAACTCGTCTTTTTCGCCTTCAGCTACTGTGTTTTTTGACTTTTCAAAATCAGCCGCTGCATCTTCATAGAGTGTTTTTGCTTCTGCAATCTTTGCTTTGAATGCGTCAAGGCTTACGCTGCTTGCGTCTGTTCCTTTTTCTGTGAGCTTTTGAAGTCTGTTCTCGAGCTTTGTTACAAGCTGTTCTGATATTGTCATTACTCCGCCGAGCTTGTTGTAGACCATCTTGTGTGCTCCGTATTTGAGCGCTCGCTTTCCTTCCTGGATTGCTTTTCTGAGGTCTTTCGCAGCTGTTTGGATGTCTTTCTTTGTGCTGTCTGCAGTCAGGCTTTCAATTTTCGTTTTTTCTGCATTTATCGCGGTTATCTGCTCGTCGATTTTTGCAGTTATTTCTTCCTTGTCTGCAACATCTGATGTTTGGACTTTTGCTTTTGCTGTCTCAAGCATTGTGACAACGTCCTGTGCGGCTTTTATCAGCGCATCTTTTGCCTGTGTTTTTCCTTCTTTTCTTTTTGTGTCGCAGTCTTTGGTCTTGCTGCTTTTGCATTCTTTAAGGCCGTCTCTTATTTCTGCGATTTTTCCTTTTGCTTCTTTTTGTTCTGCCTTTACTTCTTGGGCAGTTGCGCGGAGTCCTTTTGCTTTCTCTCGCGTTTCATTTCCTTTGTTCGTTTCATTTCCTTTGCTCGTGTCTTGGGTGTCATTTTCTTCTGCATATGCTATTGTAGATAATGCCACCAGCAAGATAGCGAGTATTGCTATCCACTGTTTCATTTTATCTGCCTCCAAATTGAATCTACCTGTCGCTATTGTCCAGTTATTTATATATTTGTCTTCGGTTTGCTGATAATCTTTATATAC
>CABMGU010000096.1 GCA_902385765.1 uncultured archaeon
ACGGAGAAGGCCATCGCTGAAACTGACACGAGTCCAACGTTGTTCGAGACGACAAGGAAGATTATAGAGAGTGGACTTGAAAGCCAAAGACAGAATCTGCGCTACTACAAAAACGTACTCGCAAGTCTGGAAGATGGCAAACCTGACCACGATTTTTATAAAGCAGACATCATCTTAGCCGAGAAGGTCTTGACAGAGAGTGGCATCATGGCCAACAGCGGCGAGAACGATGTTTATGTGCTGGAAGATAAACTTAAAGACATAGGAAACGCGATAAGCAAGCTCGCTGGCAACAAGGAAGAGATGACAAAAGAGGTCAAGGCGATGAAGGAGCAAAGGAAATCTGCGCCTGCAGTTGAGGAGAGCGACCTTGACCAAGTAGATGACGACCTGGATGAAGAAGATGAAGAAGATGATGAAGATGAGGGAACATGAGAGCAGAGAACACGGTTAAAGGTATTTTATAAGATACGATTAGGGATTTGCATGCCAAGAGAGTTGAAAGTTGAGGATGGAACGACAATCTGGGTCGATAGGTCGGTCAAAGAGGAGCTGGAAGAGCTCAAGATAGTAGAGGATGAGATAATGAACGAGGTTATAGAGCGCCTGCTCTATGTAAACAAGAAGTATGAGCAGCTAAGGGAGAAGAAGTCGCAGCACAAGAGCTAAGACTTGACTGGCCCGAAGTCCAGGACCAATCTTGACGCGTATTTCTTGCCTTCCGGACCTTCAAGTCGCTTCAGAATCTCTCTGAATCGCTTTAGGGTAGGATTTCTTACAACAATCTGCCGTTTCTTCGTCATTTAGTCGCCGTTTCTATTGATGAACGAAGTCTTTTATGCTTTTTTAGCTTATAAAATACGCAGGTCGGGGGAATGAGTAAAAATAAACAGACGAGCTCGGTGAACTTCAACAATACCGGAGATATTTCTGGTCGGGCCGCGAATGCTTCTGTCGCTGGAGACAACAATACTGTAAATCAACAGTTCGGCATGCACTCGGAGCCCCTGAGCGTCGGCCCTAATGAAGGCCATAACCTTTTGGTAGATATTTCCAAGTTCCTTTACGAAAAACTTGGCAATAAGTACTATCCTGCTTGCAGAGGAGTGGCAGGCATCTCACTAATCGGATTGATTGCCGGCATGTATCCTGGCTTAAGTGCCTTCGGGAACGTGGGTAGCAATCCTTCAGGAGTACTCGCAAATCTGTCGCAGTTCATGTGGTTCTGGACGCTCGCGTTAGTGTCGATTGCTGTGCTGGGCATTGCCGTAGAGATGATGAATATTCCTCGAAGTTCTACGTGTCCGAAATGCAAGAAGCTATTTGCATTACATGAGACTGACCGGGAACTGCTCAGGAAAGGCAGAGTGAAGGACCAGACGGTTTACAACTACAAGGTGACTGAAGTCTGCAATAGTTGCGACTACACAGGCAATTACCAGATAACCGAACACGAAGACATCAATGAATAAACTATTTTTAGAGGCGGGAGCGTGGCAGGAGAGAAATGGACAACCCGGCAGAAAATCATGTTCTTAATTTCTGCAGCTCTGACCATCTTCTTTCTCTACATCTTAATCAATATAAGTAATGCATTCACCTCGACCTTCTCCTCTGTGATGAACTTAACGAAGTTCACGTCATATCCGCTTGTGCAGTCGGCAGACTTCTCGACATTTATCAATGCAGTCTTGGTCTATGTAAGCATTGTGTTCGGTTTCTTCGTAGTGATATTGGTAGAAATCCTGAGAGATTCTACCATTCAGGACTCTATTAAGAAATGGCGGGAGAAAAACATGAACCTCTCAATGAGTCCGTTTGTTTTTATGATGTTCTTCTTCCTCGTGGTCGCAATAACAGCGCCTCTCATGTCGGCGTTCTCCTCGTTTGATGCGCTGAATTACCATATACAATTTAAGGCGATAAGCCTGCCGTCTAACAGCCCAACCATCTTGTCCTGGTACTTCTGCCAGAACTACAGTCAGACAAGCGGTCTCTACGCGACCATCAACCTAAACATAACAGGTCGAAATGCAATAACGGGACAGAACATAATAACACCGAACGTCACCTATACGAAACTTGCGAGCAATTACACATCGGCGTGCTCGCTTCTTAAGCAAACATCAGATGCAACCATAACTTCCTTCAGTGACGCGCTGATATTCAGTGTTATGGCGTTCATAACATTGGTTCTCTTCATAGCACTAAAACTGCATCTGATAGGAAATTGACTTAGTCATTCAGGGTCGCATTGGTTGCGTTGAAATATTGAACTATAATCTTGTGAGTGTTCACTTGACAGTAGTACTTCAGGTCATTAGGGTTGGAACCTGTGGATTCATTAGTACACGAGCCAATTATATCTGCTGGTGGTTTTGAGCCAGCATAACCATAAGTCTCATACGGCCCAACTACTACCAGATGCCCTGAGAACAGATATGTGCTTCCAAATTTCCACACTCTATGCGTCTGGTTCGGCAGAGCAACAAACAAGTAATACTGAGATTGGTTGTTAGCGAAATATTGCCCTATACGATATCCGGTGGGAGATTGTGAAAAAGGGGCGAAGTTGTAATATTGAGTAAGATTTCCACGGATGTATATCGTTCTGTTTGTATAATTTGCAGGATTAGCGAGAAGGTCAGGTATGTTAACGGCTGGTTGGGAACTTGAAACTTGCTGAAGTGTCTGGGAAATGTTAGAAACTACGCTTGGATTAGTGAATACGTAGTAGCCGCCTCCGAGCAGCGCCAAAACAAGAATTATTGCCCCCCAGTTCATGAACTTCTAAGGCAGTCAAGATTTAACAACCTATTCCTGGACGACTTCGATGAGCAGCCTGTTTGAGCCTGCGTCGCTCCACTTGAGCAACGTACCTTTGCCTATCTTCTTCCAGCGCGTGAGCTCACGAGGTATCGTGGCGAGGCACTGGCCATTCTTGAGCATAAGAACGTGGCTGTGTTCCCTTGAGACAATCTTATGCGTCCGGCGCTTCCAAAGCTCCATGGCCAGTTTAAATAAGTTTATCGTATAAATAGTTAGTGGGTATCAAGATGCCAACAAAAAGGGCAACTGATACTTCTGGTAGTGTTGCCGGCCTGCGGCATAACGATTAGTCCTTAAGGATGAATTCGTCGAGTTTGGATCTGAGTCTTTCCTTCTTCTTTCTGTGCTCTTCGAGGAACTTGTTTATCCTGTTAGACAAGTCATCCTTGTGCTCT
>CABMGU010000097.1 GCA_902385765.1 uncultured archaeon
ACTTGACTACTCGTTCAATAAAGCAAGCGCAAGCGCGATAAAAATAACACCTGAGACAGTACAATTCTACACAAAAGAAGGAACAAAACTCAAGCCAGGAGGATATTTGAGCTATGCAGGACTGCCCTCACTCTACGCAGCAATATTCTCACAAGACGAAACAATGTACAAATGCGGACTAAAAACAGCATTCAGAAAACTAAGCTACGTATCAAAACTATACGCGGAAAGAGCAGCAGAACTCGAAAAAGAAGCAGTAAACACAGAAAAAACCTGGTGCACATACGGAGCACCAGCAACAGGAGACGTATGCCAGTCAAAAACATCAATAATAGGCTTGCTGTGCCAACAGCACGAAGACGCAAAAAAACTGGCAGACAACCTGGACGACACCCTCATATCAGACCTGAGCACAATCAAAGAACAACTAGACAGCGCAAACAGAAACTTTTTGCAACAAAGCTGTCCGGAGATATTCTAAAATGAGAAATAGGCTACGCGAGTTATACCAAAGGGGCCTTAACGCCCGGCCCCTTTTGAAACCCCGACGAGCCCAAATCAAAATGTTCGAAACAATCGCAGTCCTGATAGTGTTCTTCTTCCTGCTGTTTACCGGCTCAATATTCTATTTCGGAGCGCAAAAATCAGCACTGCAAAAAGAAAAAGTAAAAGCAAGCGAACAATACGCACTACAAATAGTCCTGAAAGCGCTGTATATGCCTGAATTGGACTGGTCATTCCTCGTAACACAAAAAGACAACTGCATAGACAAAATAAAACTATCAAAACTAGCAGGACTAATCACAGCAGACGAAAAAGCACAAACAGACTATTACAGCGAATTCGGATACGCAACAATAACAGTAAACGAAGCATACCCGGACAAGACGAAAACACAGCTGTACAACAAATTGACAAACGAGTTCACAGGAAACATAACAACACAAAGCCCGATATTACTCTATGACGCAGTACAAGACAGCTATGCATTCGGAATAATAGAGGTGAATGTGTATGTATAGGCTACGCAATAATAAGCGAGAGGACTGTAACGCCCGTCCTGTCGGAAACTTGCAAAATTCATATTTAGATACTCCAAGTTTCCGAGCACCATCGGAAATCTTCAATTTCCGAGGTCTCGCGCTCTCCCGACGAGCTCAAATGGAAATCTTCGGACTCGTGATAATTGTAATCTTACTAGCAATAGGACTATTGTTCGCAATAGTAATACTCACAAAAACACCAACAAGAGAAGTAGAAAGAGTAAAAGAAAGCGTACAAGCAGCAAACTTCCTAAACACAATAATGGGAACAACATCAACCTGCGGAAAAAGAACAGTAAGAGAACTAATACAAGACTGCGCAACATCAAGCAGAGAATGGATTGGAGCAGCATCATGCGACGGGCAAAACACCTGCTCGGTAGCAAAAAGCATGATAGACAATATGCTGAAAGAAACACTCGGCAAATGGGGAAAAGACTACAAATTCTACATGAACGGAACAGAAGCAGTAGAACAGATAGTGCTAGAAACAAGCCCTTGTAAAGGAGAAAGAGAAGGAAGCACACGACCTGAAAAAATAAGGACAGGGCTCGACATAACAGTCACACTTCAAATCTGCAGTTAATCATCTTATTTCTATTCGCGGCTCTGGTCTACGACTGACTTTTTCTCCCCATGCTTGCCAAGGGGAGAAGAAAGCCACCTCAGCGAGGCTGAGGCAGAGCGGCGAATGTCAAGAGGCGGCAGCAGTTTAATCATTCAAAGCAAAAGTAGAAGCAGAAAAATCAGCAGTTTTCAAAACGATATGAAGCAAATGGCTCAGCACAACAGCATCATCATTCCTGACAATCAACTGCTCAATCCTGGCTTTCAATGACTTGAAATCGTCAGACAACTCACTCAATTTAATGACATCAAATTTGTAGAAAAGCTCGTAATATCTCCTAAACAAAGAATTAACCTCAGCAAAAACCTCAATTGACTGCTTGCTGAATTTTTTGCTTGCAGAAACGGATTCGCAAACATACTTGTAATCATCAGCAATCTTCTCCAAATTCCACATAATCACGTACAAGAAACTCGTCTTAACAGGCTCATCAAGACCGCGCTTGTTGAGAATACGCTCACAGAAATTAGTCAACTGATTATTCTGCTTCTCAAGCTCAAGCAAATTCTGCAATTCAGAAAACTTTTTCTGCCTGATTAACTCCAAAGACTGGTCAGCTAATGAAAGAGTGACCAGAAAAGCCCTTCTGACAATAACCTGCAACTGGTCATCAAGCTCTTTTGCAAGAGAACGGATAATGCAAGAGGAATTGGTACGGTGAACAACAGCAAAGCCCAAAAACAAATCCTTCAACAACTGGTCAATAACAGAAGCGTGCTGAGAACCGGTCTTAATCTCAATCTCATCATAACCCTTCTTATGCAGAGAAGACAACAACCAGCGCAAAACACGCTCAGAAGCATTAGAAACATCAACAACACCCTTCTTCAAATCCCTGGGCTCTGCAGTGGAAACAATCAAACGAGGACCAGTCTCAACAACATCAATCTCCTCGCCCTTCTTAACACCCCACTGCTGAACCCAACCAGTAGGAAGACTGACAACAAGCGTTTTGTCAGCAATCTGAATAACCCTGCGTTTCATAAAGCCCAAGACGATAACTTAATATATAAATGTTATCGCTGAAGGGTAGTAATGAAGACAACAAAAAGCCACAGCGAGGAACTTATCATGTCCTGTTTGCCACACTTTTTTTACAGAAGCCCCTACAGGCAAATGTTAATTACGGGACTTCCATTTTATGCCGGTGCAGCAAACGCCATTCTTGAATCCATAAACCCGTGCGGTTCACCCACACTAGAAGCGCTGGCTGGAACAGTGTCATTTGCGGCATCTTTATCTGGATTAGACTTACTCTTAAAAGCTATGCCTGTTTTTTCACACTCAATGAGAAGAAGCCAAACTCTAAAGAACTACAGAAAAATACGACAGAACGCAAAAGAGGTACAAACGCAAAAAACACCAACAATAC
>CABMGU010000098.1 GCA_902385765.1 uncultured archaeon
CGAAATTGTTTGTTTGATCACTGTTGTTTCTGAGAACAAGGAGAGTTTTATGTTTCATACTCCGAACATTGATGTTACTTTGCTTCAATCTCAGTCTATGGGCATTCCTCTGGTCCGCGTTGTGACTAAAGGAGAAAAAGAGATAGAGCTTGATGACTTGAAAAAAGCAGTTAAAGAAGCAGTTGACAGATACAAAATCGAGGGCATCGTCACAGGTGCTGTCCGTTCCACTTATCAGGCTTCAAGAGTTCAGCGTCTCTGTCACGAATTGAACTTGTGGTGTTTTAACCCGTTGTGGTTGCTGAATCAGGTTGAATTACTGCACGAACTGTTGGAAAAAGGCATTCACGCAATTATTTCTGGTGTTTTTGCTGAGCCGTTGGATGAATCTTATCTTGGGAAGGAAATTGATATTAAAATGATTGAGAGGTTGTCTAAACAGCAGAATCCTGCTGGTGAGGGCGGAGAGATTGAGACAACTGTTCTTGATGCTCCTATTTTCAAGAAGAAAATCATTATTACTAAGAATGAAACTGACTACAAGAATTTTGCTGGCACTTTCACTATTCTTGATGCCAAACTGGAGTCTAAATGATACTTATCGTGAACGTTTGCAGGGACAAATTAAGCGAGATGGAGTTTGTCAGGCCTCTTGCTATGCTTATCAAAGACCACGTTATCGTGCATTATTCTAAGGTTAAGTTAGCTGATAGGAAATCTGCAGAAAAAATCATCATTGCCGGTACTGCTTTGAAGGATTTTGATTATTTGGAGGGCAAGTTCTCTTGGCTTAAGAAGACCAAGCGTCCTGTTTTGGGTATTTGTGCTGGCGCGCAGGTTATTGGAAAAGAGTTTGGCTTGAAGCTCGAGGATTTTACCTTGATTGGTCCTCAGAAGGTTGAAGTAATCAAGAAAAACAGTCTTGCCGACGGCGCTTTTAATGCTTATTTCCTTAACACTAAGATAGTAACTGGTTGTGATACACTTGCAACATCTAATGGCAAGCCTTGTATGTTCAAGATACCCGAAAAAGAGATATATGGGTGCTTATTCCATCCTGAAGTATTGAATGAGAGTATTATTGGGAGGTTTTTAAAATGAAGTGGATGATTTTGTTGTTGGTATTGTTAATCAGTTGTGCTCCTGCTACTCAGGAGATTATCGCCAAGCCTGCTATTCAGATTCAGCCAGAGACGCCTAAGACTGCTCCTCAGCCTGTTCTTCAGCCTGAAGTGAAAGCTCCTGCTGTTCAGCCACCTGCACCTGTAACAGCTCCATCTCCGCAGTTGACTCCTCTGCAGGAATGTGTTGGAATGTGTCAGGAGAACTGTAAGGCTACTGCTCAGAATGCCTGTACTCAGAAAGAGCGTTCTACCTGCAAAGCTGTTTGCGGTGACAGTCCGACTATTGACCCGTCTGCCTGCACTCAGGCCTGTACTTATATCACTCAGCCGAATCAGTGCAAGGTGATGATGGAGCAGTTCTGTTCAGCGAATTGCGTTAAGCAGTGTCATTGAGAATGCAGAAAGATTATTTTTTTGTTATTTTCGGAGCAATTTTATTTGGTACTGTGACTTTTGGCGGCAGATATTTCTCTAATTGGGGTTTTTCTCTTTATGAGCTTGGTTTTTATCGTGTTCTTTTTGTCAGCTTGATGATTTTGCCGTTTGTCCTTATTAAGCGCGAATATTTCATTAAAAGAAGGATGCTTTTCTTTTTTGTTATTTACGGCTTGATTGGCGCAATTTTGGAATTAACCCAGTTTGGCGGTATTGTTCTTGGCGTTCCTGTGGCTGTTGTGGCATTCTTGCTGTACTGCCAGCCTGTTTGGACGACTTTTTTGGGAAGATTGTTGCTTAAAGAACCTATTACGATTCGCAAGATTTCTGCAGTTATTGTTGCATTGGCCGGCGTTGTTTTTCTCCTTAAGCCTTGGGATATTGAAGCGATAGGCAGTGTTGCCGGAATCATTTCAGCAGTGCTTGGGGGCGTGTTTTTGTCGTTGTGGATTATTTGGGGCAGGAAGAGCGGCATTAGTGAGCAGCATTTCCTGACTACCACTCTTGGCTGGGCTGGCTTTTCTGCTGTCTGGCTTTTGGTGCTTTGGCCTTTTGTTTCATTCTTTATTCGCGATCCCGCTATTACTCGTTTGTCTGTGGGCATTCAGGCATCATACTGGGCTTATTTTCTCGTTTATGCTATTATCTCTGCTTTGATTCCCTCATTTTTGTTTTATAAGGGTGTTGAGAAGATTGATGCTTCTATTGCCGGCATTCTTATGTTAATGGAGCCTGTGAGCGCTACCTTGCTTGCCGCAATTTTCTTTGCAGAGCCTCTCGGATATAATGTTCTGGTTGGCGGTGCATTGATTTTGTTCTCTAATTATTTGGCGATTAGAAAATAATAATGTATTAACTACGTAGTAGTATCTATGACGAAATATTTATAAATCGCCTCTCTAATCAATCGAAAATGCGATTGGATAACAGTATGGATAAGAGCGAGAAGATTCCTTGGAATAGCTCTGATTTTTCTGGCAGGACAATTGCAGGTCACAGGATTGTCAAAAAGCTTGGCGAGGGTGGTTTTGGCGCTGTTTATCTTGCTGAGAAAGATGGCAAAAGCTTTGCTTTGAAGTTTTTGAAGGAAAAGAAGAGCAAGTTGGTTTATGAATTGAAGAATGAATTCAGGCTTGCCTCAAGTATTGATCATCCCAATGTCATTAAGGTTCACGAGTTCAATTCAACTGCTTCTTTTGAAGGCAGAGGTTTTGAAACAGCTCCTTTTATTGTGATGGATTATTTTGATGGCTTGGAAGCCCTGGATGTCACAAAAATCGAAAATGATGATTTCTATAAGATTTTCACACAGATGGTAGATGGACTTGGCGCGGTTCATTATGCCGGCTTGATTCACAAGGATTTGAAGCCTAATAACGTTCTCGTGATGCCTGATGACCAGGTTAAAATCACTGATTTTGGTTTGGGCAAGGCTATCTCAGATGACTTGAGTCTTTCATTAAGGCAGTCTCTTTCGATGGCAAAAGAAACTGGCGGTCTTGAGGGCACTCTCGGTTATTTTCCTAATGACCCTGAAGAGCACGAGCATTCTGACCAAAGATTTGATTTGTACAGTCTGGGCGTCATTGCTTACCAGATGCTTTTGGGCGATAAGAAATTCCCTGCAGTGGATGCTCTTGATGACATCAGAAGGGCTTGTGAGAAAAGAGACTTTTCTGAGCAGGAGTCGTCTTCTTTGGGCAAGATCATCATTGGTTTGTTGAAGAAAAGGGACAGCAGGTATCAGTCTATTGATGAACTTAGAAATAGTAATGAATACCATTCATTGGGAGCCAGAACCGTTTCACGGTTTGACCACACGCCCACGCATGATGAATTGTCGCGAAACGTTTATCCAGATAAAGTCAAAAAGAAAATTACAGACATAGGCGCAGATGATGAAGAACCAGGTGAATATCACCGGCTAAAAATAGTAGTAAAGGACGAGCATTCCGTTCACGAAAAGCCATTGCCAAGGCGGGGTTTCCTGCAGGGTTCTTGGGCGAAGATTATCGAATTGTGTTCTCTGCTGCCTGTTTGTTATTTTGGTGTGAAGGGGTTGATTAGCAGGAAAGAGTATCCTCAGGTAAGGCTCAACCCTTCAGATGTGATAAAAGAATATGAAAAAGGCATCAACCAGTTTGAAGGCTGTTTTGCTTCTGTCAAGAATGATTTGGATAATCTTTGGTCGCTTTATAAACGGCATTATTATAAGAGCGAGACTGTAACTGAAGCAGTTCCTACAATTGATGCCGAAGGAAATCCTAGTGTAACTACACAGACAAGAACTGAGTATTATTGGGAAGTGCCCAGCGGTTTGCCGAGTTCAGGCACTGTATCAGATTGGAGAGATAAGACTGAAAACCTTGTCAAAAGAATCAGTGAAGTAAAAAAACAGCCTTTGTTTGATTATTCTGAAAATAAGTTTCAGATTAAAAAAGAGAAAGCTAATTTTGCCGTAGAAGCGGCTGTCTTGGCCTGTGCTTATGGCTCATTGGGCGCTGCTTTGATGTTTTATGAGGAAGGCATAGAATGGTTGTCAAAGTTCTGGGATGGTGATTTCAAAGCCTCAAATGGCATGACTAGAAGGAATATCCTGAAATTAGGCGCCGTCACCGCAGCTTCTGTTCCGGTTTATCTCATCAGTCAGAATCATGCTGAACAAAGCAATGCTAGATTTGCTGAAGCTGATGAAGAGGTTAAAAGAATTCTTGACAGTGTCAGAAACGCGTCAAATGAAACTGTCATCTCTGATGTAACCGGAGCCTCTCCTGCTTACATGGTGAAAGCTATGAACGACTATGCTGCCGCTGCTCAGTCTGCTGTTCAAAGGGGCGTAAATGAAAATGATGTTGCAAGCACTTTCAGCTCATTGCAGGCAAATGCGCAAGTGTCTCGTGGTAATCTTCAAAGAATTTTCAGTTCTATTCCTGATGAGATTGCCTTGCCGATGAGGAATGCTTACGGTCTTAAGCAAATTGGCGAGTTCAACAGCCACGGTTCAAGAGGCATTATTCTTGACCATCTGGTAGAAACCGGTGCTTTTGCAGGCATCTTGGCCGTAATTCTGGGAGCCGGCGAGCCTTTCTTCCAGGCTTCAAAGTAGTTTCTGCAGTGCAGTTATCTGTTCAGGTGTTATTGCTTTGGCTCTTATTAAAATTTAGAAAAGCTTATTATCAGTGCATAAACTTTTTCTTTTTATGACTAACAATGTAGTCGTTAACGAATCGCAGTGCAGGCTTATAGCAGAGAGGCTTGAGCCTCTGCAGTTCAGGAAAGACCATTTTGACCGTCCGTTTCTTGCTTTTCCTGCTGATGAAGAGACAAAACTGAGAGCTTATTTGTTTGCTGCTGCCATTTGCCATCAAACTCACACTTTAGTCAATAAGAGAAAGAATCTGAAGGGCTGGAGTTGCCTTGAGGATGTTTATATGGCTCTTGGCAAAGCTAATTCCCGGCTTCTTGATCCTGCGTATTTGGCTAAACTTGGTCCGGAAGAGTTGAGCGGGAAGCTGAAGCCTCTTTTTGCTGATGACGGCAATCCTGAAAACTGTACTTTGGATAGGCTTGTTGAAAGGTCTAATTTTTTGATTCAAACTTCCAAATTGTTGAATGAGAAATATGATGGAAAGGTGAGAAACCTTCTGGTGAAAAGCAATGGTTTTCTGCTTAATGGCGGAACCGGGCTTTATGAGATTCTTGAAAAGTTTGAGGCTTATGCTGACCCTCTTAGAAAGAAAAGCACTGTGTTTGTCCAGACAATAATTGGTGCTGACTTGTTCAGCGTCAAAGATCCGGAGTCCATAGAGCCGACGATGGATTATCATATGCAGCGCCTGTTGTTGAGAACCGGTTGTGTTGATGTTTTGGATGAAAGTTTGAGGAAGTCTTTGCTGTTAAGAGCGCCTCTTTCCTCTGATGATGATGTCAGAAAGTCGTGCGTGGAAGCTGTTCGTATTATGGCAGTCATTGCTAAGAAGAATTATTTTGAGATGGATGAGCTTTTGTGGTCTTTGGGAAGGAGTTGTTGCAAGGATAAAACTTTGTGCAGGGATGGTGTTTGTAATCAGGCGCCGTGTACTTTTCATTCGTTTGTCGATATTCCTGAGCACGTTAAATGCGTCTTTGACGGGGTTTGTAAGGGTAAAAGTGATGAATCATACAGAAAATTATGGCAGCCTGTTGTTGATACGCATTATTATTAGGAAACCGATACCTTTTTATATTTCTTACATTTCTTACTTGTAAGAGGCGAGCACTATGGAGTTAATTGAGATGAAAACAGTTACTATAACTGAAAAAGGGCAGATGGCGTTGCCGAAGGACATTCGTGCAATCGAGGGTTTTAAGGAAGGCCAGAAAGTTGTGGTTTTGGCGTACAAGGACCACGTTGAGATAAGGCCCTTGAAAAGCGTCAATTCTGAAGAACTGGCTTGGCTTTCATTGGCAGAAAAATCGTTGGCAAAAGACTGGCTCACTCCAGGGGAAGATAAGGCGTGGAAGCACTTGAAAAAGGGGATGTAGTTGTTGTAGCCTTTCCTTTCACAGATTTTAGTTCTGTAAAAGCAAGGCCTGCATTGGTCATTGCAGTGCCGGAAGGAGAGGACATAATTATTTGTCAAATCACTAGTTCACGCACGGACAAATATTGCGTTAAAGTTGATTCTTCTGATTTCGAAAAAGGAGGACTGCAGACGCAAAGCAATGTGAGAACGAACAAGCTGCTGACAATTCATAAGTCACTGGTAGATTTCAAGATCGGAACACTAAAAGTAGAAAAAACGAATGAGATAATTGATGAGATAGAAGACATACTGCACAGTTAGAATTTCAGTTTCGGTCGTGCGTTTTTGCTTAGTTTTTTCATTAGTTTTTCAGGGTTTTCGCGTTTGAGCATTTTGACCATTTTTTTGGATTGTTTGTACTGTTTTATCATATCGCGAATATCGCTTGTGGATACTCCGCTTCCTTTGCTTATTCTTTCTATTCTTTGTGCGTCAATGACGTCAGGGTCTTCGAGTTCTTTTTTTGTCATTGAGTTCATTGCGTGCTTCCACATTTTTAGTTTGCCTTCCTGCATTTGCAGTGCTTCTTTTGGCAAAGAAATCTGTCCGAGTCCTGGTATCATCTCAAGCACTTTTCCGAGCGGTCCCATTTTTGACATTGCTTCCATTTGACTGTACAGGTCCATCAAGTTGAATTCGCCTTTCAGTAATTTCTTCTCTATGTCTTTTGCTTCTTCTTCTGTTATTGCCTCTTTGGCTTTTTCCAAAAGCGCTTCCAAATCTCCCATTCCGAGTATTCTGCCGACAAATCCTTTTGGGTTGAATTGTTCGAAATCGTCTACTTTTTCTCCAACTCCTATGAACTTGATTGGCGCTCCGGTTACTGCGCAGGCTGAGAGTGCTCCTCCGCCTTTTGCAGTGCCGTCCATTTTGGTAACTATGACGCCTGTTATTGCTCCTGCTTCGTGGAATGCTTTTGCCTGTGTTTGTGCTGCCTGTCCTATGTCTGCAGATATTACGAGCAATGCTTCGTCTGGTTTTGCGACATCGTGGACTTTTCTTAGTTCTTCTATCAAATCAGAAGACAGTGCGTCTCTTCCTGCAGTATCGATAATTACCAAATCAAACTTTTTGAATTCTGGCTCAAATTGTTTGTATATCTTGATTGGGTCTTTTTCTCCTTTCGATACGAATACAGGAACGTTGATTGGTTTTCCTACCTGCATTAACTGGTCCATTGCAGCAGGTCTGTGAACGTCAAGTCCAAGTAAAGCAACTCTTTTGCCTCGTTTCGTGAAGTATTTTGCGAGTTTTCCTGCTGTTGTTGTTTTTCCTGAGCCGAATAATCCTATGAGCATTATTTTGTTTGGCAGTTTGTCTCCGAGTTTGAGTTCTGATTTTTCTCCGCCTAAGAATTCGGTGAGTTCTTCGTAAACTATGTTTATCAGGTGTTCTTTTTTTGTCAGCGCGCCTGGTGTTTCTTCTTTCAGTATTCTGTCTTTTATTTTTTGTGTGAGCTCAAAGACTAATTTTACGTTTACGTCTGATTGTAATAGCGCTCTTTGTATGTCTTTTACGAGTTCGTTGATGAGTTTTTCATCTACGAATAATGATTTGGCAATCTTCTGCAATGTGTTCTTCAGGCTTTCTGAAAGCTTTTCCAAAACCATAGAATATCGTCTTTTTAATGGCTTTATAAAGGTTATTGTAAGTAATATATATGTCTGATAATTCTGCTTTTCATCATGTTTGTCGTGCAGAAGCTTTTTGGAATAAGGGAGACGGCCAGAGTGGAATCCAGGAATTCGTCTTACACTATTACATTAAGGCCCAGTGACGGGCTGGTGAAAATACTTGCGGGCCTGCCAAAGGGTTCTCTTGTGGGAATTGGAGATGCGTCTTGTTGGGACCATATGATTCACGATACAACTCCTTTGCCTTGTTATGAGTATCTGAGAAATCGCGTGAATAATGTCAGTTTTGTCTATCTTGATGATTTGGCTTTTTTTGCAGAATCAAGAGAACAGCTGAATCTTGAAAGAATCAAAACCGGGATGAAAACATTTAAACCTGATTCAGGTCTTGATAGGGAGATATATGAGTGTCAGGTGAACGCGTCATATGCTGATTTTATTGCTCCTAATGCACACGTGCTGGGCAGGATTAAGGAAACAGAGCCCTTGGTCGTTGTCGTTAACAAGCCGAGAGCAGACTTGTTCTGGTTCAAGCCGGAATATGCGCGATTGTTTGGAGTGAGCTTCAATTCTTATTCTTCCGAGGAATTGCCAAAATTTGAGCAGGATGCGCTGATTAATGTTGCAGAAAATTTCAGGTTTTTGCCTGCGAACGTGCTTTCTGCAGAACCTGCTAAAAACCCGAAGATTTTGGCGTATTTTAATTCTTTGGTAAGGCAGAAAAAAGCGATTGATGAAAAAAGGATTAGTGATTGCAAGCCTGATTTTATGGGCACCTTTGACTTGAGCGTGCCTGAAAGGGGTCTTTTTGAGTTGCACGTGAAGAAGAGAAACAGGACTTGCTGGGAAGGAACGATTGAAGATGCGATTGGCAGCGCAACATTTGTCGGATTTTTTGATAAAAAGAAAGCAGAGTTTACCCGGCATTATGATGCTTCTGCAGTTCTTTTGGGCGCCCCATTTGGAAACATAGCTCATAGAGCGTACAGGGAAGGAGATAAATACGTGGGAACATTTGTTCATCCTGATGTTAAAGGATGTTTTGAGATGAAAGAATTCTCCTGATTACTTCTCTCTTGCAGCGTGTATTGCGTGCTCGATTATGGAGGGTGTCCATCCTTTGTTTGCGAGTTCCATTCTTATGTCAGATATTCTTTTCCCTTTTTCTAATTGTCCATCAACGTAAGCTATTAGTTCTGGCGGTGCAGGGTGTATGTGTTCTTCTTTTACGAATTTGTGAGATTCTTTATGGGTGCGGTATTGTTCTCTGAGCCAGAATATCAGGACTATTACGAGTAATAGCAGGAATACGTTTGCGCCTAATAGTATTGGGATGTATGGTGATGTAGTTCCTGCTGGTGTTTGGACTTCTGGCTCTGCCACTTGTGCTCCTGAGATTTTTTCTGTTGCATAATCCAGTCTTCCGGACAGTCTGTCTATTGAGCTTTGCAGTACTGCTATTTGCGCCATCATTGTTCGCTGGTAGCCGTCTACTGTTGACTGTAGATTGGTTATTTCCCGTGAGCGCTGCTCCTGGAAGGCAGCCATTTCTCTTTTCAGTTCAGAAACGTTTCCGCCAAGTGATGTTGATGCTTCCTGCAGTCTGAGAATGTGTATGTTGTCAAGGGGAAAATCATTGTATTCAACTATGCCCTTTGTGAAGTTTGATTCCAGATTCTGTCCTGCGTACACTGCAGTTGCCAGTATTAGCACCAGCAACAATGTCCTCTTTTTCATTAGAGGTTATTCAGTGGCAAAGGTATTTAAAGGTTTCTTAGATGATTGTGCGTATGAGCTGGCTAAAATACGCATTGAAGGGCATAAGCAAGTATCCGGAGATTTTCAAAGCACTCGAGGAGTTTGAAAAGACCGGGAAATTGCCCAAGTTCACATACGAATTCGTAGAAAGTGCGAGAAATGACTTTAAATCATAAATAAATCGGGGCTGTCTGCTAGTGGTAGGCTGCAACCTTGGGGACTATGCCAATCTGGTTGCGACGGGAGTCCGATTCTTCCCAGCCCCATTTTTCCATATTTGGACGTGTGACGTAGAATTCTTGGCGTTATCGACTGTAAACTGCTTAGAATTAGCTGTTCTCTTGTTTGCCTTTTCCTGGTTTTTTTCTTGTTCTGCCGTTGTTTTCAACCGAATTCTGCTTTTCATGCTTGTTCTGTTGATAAGGGCTATTTGGAGAATATAAATGTTGCCCGGCAAAAGCGGATTTGGACTGCCGAAAAACATCTTTCTCACGGGTGTCAAAAAGAGGGTCAAAACCCTCAGACTAGTTTTAACTATCATGCAATCTTAGACAGATGTATGCAGACCTTAATTGTTCTGGAGAAGTCCAGCAAGCATTTTTCTCGTTTTCTGGAGCTTTTGAAATCCAATTCTGAGGTCAGGGTTAAGGATGTTCAGCGATTGGTTCATCGTTCTTCTTATTATGCAATAATTATTAAGAAACTGTATGACTTCAATAGGTTTCTTCGGGAACTGAATCCTTCTTTTTATCTTGCCGAGCCTTATTTCATCATCTATTCCAACAGGAAGGTTTACAGTTCTTTGAAGCGGTGCAGTCTTGTCGAGATAGAAAGCAAGGAAGACTTTTTTGTCTTGCGTTTTAATGATGAACTCAAAAACACGATACATCCAGGTCAGAATAAATCCTGAACAATACGAGCGAATCAGGAATGGCGCTCAAGCTAAAGGTTTCAAGACCGTCAACTCTTTTATACGCAATAGTTTATTAGAAAAAGACCTTTTGTTTGAGCAAAAGTTTGACAGGATATACAATATTATTACGAAGAAATTGAGATGATAGAAAGACATGACCTTGTTTGGGCAGGGGTTATCGGGCATTTATTTTTATTATTCCAATAACCATTTCCATAAGGGGATGTATTTTATTCCTTGCTCCTGTTTTTCTGTATCTTTTGTCAGCAGGATTAATTCTTTTGTTTTGTTGAACTCTTTTTTGAATTCCAAAAGGCTTTTTATCTCTCTTTCATCAATCTTGTCAGTGTAGGACACATTTATTGCAGTTAGCAGGTTATCCTTATTTTTGATTACAAAATCAACTTCTCCTTGGCCTTTCCAGTAATATACTTCTTTTTCCTGCCTTCTTAATTCTATGAATGCAAGGTTTTCTGCAAGCCTGCCTTCATCTTTTGAGAATGCGAAGCTGGCAATATTTCTTATGCCGCTGTCCAGTGCATAGCTTTTTTTTGGCCGTTGCATGCTTTCTTTTATTGAGTAAGAGAAATAGTTTATGGTTTCAATCAAAAATGCCTCTTCAAGGTAGGATATGTAGTCTTTTATGCTGTCAATCGATAGCCCGGTAAAATTCCTTATTTTCCTAATCGTGAATGGATTTGAAATGTTGGCCAGAAGATAAACTGCCAAATCGCTTATTTTTTTAGCATTAACATTATGCCTGCTGACTATGTCCTTGTAAATAATATCATCAAAATATTCTTTTAGCAGGAGATGCTTAATCTCTTTTTCCTTAAAAAAGACTTCAGGAAAACCGCCAGTCTCAAAAAAGTCTCGTAAGGCATGAATGATTTTATTCTTGACAAGAGTATTAATAGATGGATAATCTATTTTTAAAAAATCAAGGTATTCCTTAAACGAAAGCGGGAATATCTTAAACGTCAGGTTTCTGCCAGTCAACAAAGAAGAGTATTCTTGCTTCAGCAGGCTTGCTGAAGAGCCGGAAATCACGAATTTGACATTGTCCTGCAGGTCATACTGTTTTTTAAGAAATCATTCCCAGCCAGGAATATTCTGGATTTCATCCAAAAATACAAACGCCTTCTTATCAGGATTTTTGTACTGCCTGTACGCCGAGTAAATATACTCCAAGCTTTCTTTTTTCAATACTTCATCATCAAGATTAAGGTACAGTATCTGTGCTGGCGGGACACCCTTCAACAAGGAATCCATCATCTGGTACATTATTGTAGTCTTGCCACAGCGCCTTACCCCGGTAAGAATAATTATTTCTTTTTCCTTAACCGACCGGAAAATAAGTGGATCAATGTTCCTTTTCATTCCTTTAAGCACTTGGGGAACTTCTTTGGAAGCCCACCAGGGATTCCAGTTTTCTAATGCTTCAATATTCATAATACAACCCAAGAAGAGGCACTTATTTATAAAGGTTGCGATTAAATCGTTCACTTTGCCTTATTTTTGAACGCTCCGTTGGTAGACCTCTTTACTAAGGCATAATACGGTTCTGTTCCGTACAGAAGCATGTGGTGTTTTTTTGCTTCAATTCCAACACTTAATTCTTCAGGGTTTTTAATCATTTCTGTAAAGTTTTGCGCGTCAACAACAACAATGCCCTTTTTCACATTAGTGTACTGCTGTGCTGCTTTTTCCATTCCTGGAATGTCCTCTTTCGCAGGAACAATAATGAGAAGGTCAAGGTCTGATTCTTTGGTTTGTGTGCCTTTGGCATAGCTGCCGAAAACAAGCATAATGAAGAAGGGAGGCGTTGCGTTTAATACGTCTTTCAAGTATAGCTTTATCCAGTGATGCTTTTCAAGAAAAATCTCTGCTGTCTTTCGCTCAACACCAACAAGAACGCTAGTGGGGATGCCATCTTTTAACTGGATTACCTGCGCAGGCGGAATGCTCTGTTTTTCCACAAAATCTTGCTTCACAAGGCCCTGAACATTATTATACGTAAGAGTATACGACTTCCCAAGCAGTCTGGCAATGCCTCTGATCGATAATCTTTCTTCAGGCCTGCCGAGCAGCAGCTGAAGGATTTGTTCTTGAGTCTTAGTTACCATTTTCTATTATACTATTGTTAGTATTAATTGATACTAATAACAGGTTATATTAAAAGGTTTCGGAAAAAATTCTCACGTTATTAGTGCTACTCTCTAGTAGTTAATTTTCGATAGCTTTATATAGTTCTGGCACTTTGCCTTGTCAAGGGTGGCATGTATACGATGGCTAAGATTTTTACGATAACAAAGAGAATCTGCAAGCACGGTGAACAGGCAGTTATTACTATACCTAAACTTCTTGAGATGGAATTGCGGCCTGGAACTGTTGCAGAAGTAAAGATAACAGTGCTCAAAGAAGCAGGAACAGAGGAAGGGGTGCAAGAATGAGCGAAGAATTGACTTATCAGGATTTGGTACTGCCTTATTACATGAATGATTCTGTTGCAATAAGTGTTAGCGCCAAAAAAGGAGACGAACGAAAGAAAATTGAGCTGACCACTGCCGAAACCATGACCATCCCGGTTCTTGCTTGCCTTAATGAACTCTTGGTTTCTGATACTGGTGGTGGTAAATCGCAGTTCTTATGGGATGTTAAACAGCATTTTTTCAACGGAAATGTTTCACAGGGAGGCCGTGTTAATGAGCTTGTTGGCAGAAAGGATAGTTCGGTTGATGAATTGTTTACTGAGTGGGACAAGGATAAACAAAAATACGTGGTTAAAGAGGAGAGAATACGCGCGCTTGTGAATATTGTTGACGAGCTTAACAGGGCACCGGCTCCTGTGCAGAATGATTATTTTGACCTTGCGGAAGGAATTAGAGCGATTGCTGGAACGCTCAGGGAACTTGGGGAAGATGGCTATTGTCTGTTCCTTGCAGCAGTTAACCTTAACAGAATAAACGGTGATTTCGAAGGAACAAACAATATTGATCGCGCACTGCTAAGCAGGTCCAAAATAAACACTGATCTTGATTATTATGATACTACAGACAAGAACAAGGCAAAAATAAACGCGCAAGGAAAACCTGAACTAAAGAAAGCGCCTCCAAGGGATATTTCAAATAAAATACTCAGGGCTTTCAAGGAAATTAAAGAAAAAGCGTCAAAACCAGATTCAAACATTGATGCTTACCTGATGCTTTTCAGCGCTGGCTTGAAAACCTGCCAAACTGATGAGCTGAAAAGAAAGAGAAGAAACTGGCCTCAAGACTGCGGAACCTGCAGTAATAAAGAAAAGACTCTTTGTTCGCTAGTTAAGGCATATGAGCCAAGAACTGCGCAGACTATTAAAAGATTTGCCTGCGGAATAGACTATTTCGTGAAGCTCAAAGAAGGCGAGGGTATAGAGCTTGACCCTCTTGACTTGGTTTTTGAAGCCACAAAATTCACTGCATACCACGGCAACCTAAACATGCAGGAACTGATCTCAACCTATAAGGGTGATGACCAGCACATGATGAATACCGTGCTTGCAAAAATCAAAGAATCAGTGCAAAAAATAAGGCCGTACCTTGACGCGGCAATACTTGAAGCAGAGAAAGGAAATGTGAGCGCGGAAACAAAATACATCAGTTATACTACTGATGGAACAGAAAAAACTGTTGTTTATGATGAAAAGCTTGCTAAAATGCTCGAAGACAAGAAAATCAAGCACAAAACTATTGATGATCCGTTCAAAGAACTTGAACAAATAGGCATAGGAACAAGATGGATAAAACAATACCTGGAAACCGTAGCAGAAAACACAAAATGATTCATATAATTAAGCCTTGGGATGATGGAAAAAGAAAAGCAGTCTCGCTAGAAGAAGCTTTGAAAGAAATAAGCGCTTTGCCTAAAGCAAAAGAAGAAGAGGCGGGAGCAGAGCCAAAAGGTGAAAAACCTGCCCCAGAAGACCCAAACCCTGGCGAAGGCAGTATACCTGTTCTTTATCAGGGCCTTGAATGGCAATTAAGCGCGTATCGAGAGCCAGGCAAGACTGATAAGGCATTATTTTTGTTTGATGCCAGCCAGGAAAAAATAGTTCAGGCAGGATACAAACGGCACTCTTTTAGTGCTGAGACATTTTCCTTGATTTGTACTTATCTTGATGACCAGAAGCATGACAAAAAAGTGTTAACGCCTGAACAAACAAAGGTTGCTAAAGACATGCTTACAAGCTATGGTGAATTCTTTTGCCAGGCAATTGAAACAACGCAAAATACTGCTGTGATTTATGAATTAGTCACAGCGCTGCCGAGAAATGCAGCGAACGATGGCTATGAGAAGTCAGGAATGCAATATTTCAGGACTCCAAAAACATTTGACGTCAGCGATTTAAAGCTCGGACAATATCATTATTACAAAAACATTCACGAGAAACATGATGACTTAATCGAGTATCTTACTTCAAGAAAGTATGCTATGCTTCCTGATGAGATTAAGGAAAATGGAGGAGTAGGACTTCCGAGCCCAGGAAAGGTGTGGCCTGTTGGCCGCGTCAACTTCTACGGCGGGTACGTCATCGACTA